>NZ_JBEYTP010000135.1:0-1015 GCF_040643125.1 Micromonospora sp. NPDC047465 | reverse complement strand
GTGGCGAGCGGCCCGTTGGGACGCGGACCGGTGGCGACGGGCGGGACGGGACGCCCGCTTAGCCCCGTTAAATCTTCCCCGCAGACCGACTCGACCAGTGAGCTATTACGCTTTCTTTAAAGGGTGGCTGCTTCTAAGCCAACCTCCTGGCTGTCTGTGCCTTTCCACATCGTTCACCACTTAGCGATGAATTTGGGACCTTAGCTGTGGGTCTGGGTTGTTTCCCTTTTCACGACGGACGTTAGCACCCGCCGTGTGTCTCCCGGATAGTACGTACTGGTATTCGGAGTTTGCCATGGTTTGGTAAGTCGCAATGACCCCCTAGCCATAACAGTGCTCTACCCCCAGTAGTATTCGTCCGAGGCGCTACCTAAATAGCTTTCGAGGAGAACCAGCTATCTCCGGGTTCGATTAGCTTTTCACTCCTAATCACACCTCATCCCCTACCTTTGCAACGGGAGTGGGTTCGGGCCTCCAGTGCGTGTTACCGCACCTTCACCCTGGGCATGACTAGATCACCCGGTTTCGGGTCTACTGCCCGCGACTATGCGCCCTTATCAGACTCGGTTTCCCTTCGCCTCCCCTATACGGTTAAGCTTGCCACGAACAGTAAGTCGCTGACCCATTATACAAAAGGTACGCAGTCACCCTTGCGGGCTCCTACTGCTTGTACGCACACGGTTTCAGGATCTATTTCACTCCCTTCACCAGGGTTCTTTTCGCCTTTCCCTCACGGTACTGGTTCACTATCGGTCGGTCAGGAGTATTTAGCCTTGGAGGATGGTCCCCCCATATTCAGACAGGGTTTCTCGTGCCCCGCCCTACTCGATTTCATCGCATCAGCCCCTTCGCATACAGGGCTGTCACCTTCTACGGCGAACCTTTCCAGGTTCTTTTGCTGAAGCTGATGCAACTTAAGGGCTAGTCCCCGTTCGCTCGTCACTACTTAGGGAATCTCGGTTGATTTCTTTTCCTCCGGGTACTTAGATATTTCAGTTCTCCGGGTTCGCTTCCA
>NZ_JBEYTP010000134.1:0-1039 GCF_040643125.1 Micromonospora sp. NPDC047465 | reverse complement strand
ACCGGCTTCGGGGTCGCGCCGCTGGGCAGGTGCTCGACCTCCAGGCGGATGACCGTTCCCTCGATGACCGGTAACACCTTGGCCGCGTCGACCCAGGCGGATCGGTGGGTCAACCGTGGGTGCAACCGGTCCCAGGCTCGGGCTCTCGCGATGCCGTAGAGGCGGGTGTCGGTCATCGTGGCCGCGTCAGGCTCGCCCCACGTGGCCGGGTCAGCGAAGGCGAACTCGCCGCCGTGGCGGGGTGGCCGGCCGATCGTCCCCGGCTGCCGGGGTGGCACCGCGCGGCGTAGTACCCGGTCCGAGCGCATCCGCGCGAGGACCTGCACGGGCAGATCACGCAGGAGGAACGCCAGCCGGGGCGCGTCGTAGCCAGCGTCGGCCACGACCAGGATGTCCAGGTCGCCGGGCCGCCACTGGCCGGCCGCGACCAGCCGCTGCACGATGTCTCGCACCTGCCCCGCCGTGACTGCCGCCGCGTCATCACCCGGCGCCAACCGCACCGCGTCCAACGGCGCGGTCCACGAGCTACGGCCCGACTCCAGGGCCACCACCATCGAGTAAGGCCAGCCCGGGACCATGATGGTCTGGTCCTTGCCCCGACCGTAGGTGTGACACAGCACGCGCTGCGGCGAGGTGTGCGCGTCCGGCCGCAACCAGCAGGTGATGTCCACCGCCAGCACGACCCGGCCGTCAGCCGCTCGTGGCAGCGGCACCCCGGCCAGGGCGGTGCGCAGCCGGTCGATGTCCAGCCGTCCACACGCGAGAGCGTCGTACAACGCGCCGTGACCGCGGCGGTGCTCACCCACCAGCGACAACTCCACCAACGACCGCACCGGCCCATCAGCGCACAACACCGCGTCGGCCAGCTCGAACAACGCATCCGCCCGCGCAGTCAAGCAGCCATAGAACTCCCGCCGGAACCTACCCAGCTCCCCGACGCCACCAACCAGATGAGGATCATGCACACTGATCACCGAGACAGCCCTTGGTTATTGATCATCTTCCCTCGACAAGAAGAATGATCAACCAAGGGCTGTCC
>NZ_JBEYTP010000133.1:0-1054 GCF_040643125.1 Micromonospora sp. NPDC047465 | reverse complement strand
GCGATGGCGCCGCCGGTGAAGGCGAGGCCGGCAGCGGTCAGGGCGGCCTTACGGATCAGATCGGTACGCATGATGAAGCACCTTTCGATCGGGGGATACGCGGCACACACCAGAAAGGGGGGCGGGTGTGCCACGGGTAAGGAAAGGTCAAGTCAGAAAAGGGGGTGCGCCCTCTCGCTCGGGGGGCGCGGTCCCGGGGGGATGTAACCGGCTGGGCGGGCCGCACATTCCAGCGGCCATCACTCCAGCGATCCCGGGTCTGGGGGATGTAACGACGCGGGCCCGGCCGGCATTCCGGCCGTCGCCCCCGGGCCGCCGAAACGGTCCAGAGGTCACGCGCTCACGATGGTTACAACGCCCCGGGCCCCCGACCCATGCCCGCCGGGCCGGTGGCCCCCGCCACCGCAATCCGTCACCAACCGGACACAGCCCACAGATGATCGACACCCCAGGTGATCCGCGCGTCGCCCGTGCCTGGATGTTGGTTTGTGCGGTATGACCGTCGCTGCGAGATAGCGACCCGTCTGCCCACCTCCACAGGCCCGGCGGGCCGTGCGCTGTAGGCCCTGTCGAGCTGCCCCGCCTGTCGGACCGCTGCTCATACCAGGCTCGGTCGGCGGCGGCACGTTCCGCGGAGACGGTCCTTCCGTCGACGCGGGAGGGGCGTGACTGCCCCATCTGCGCGGGCAGCCCGACAGGGACTACGGGGTGGGGGTGCCGCCGCGCCCCGCCGGCCTCGGCGCAGCGGCACCCCGAGTTGGACCCCTTTTGCGACATCAACCCGACAGGGACACGGAAAGGCGACGGCCCGGTGGCTGGTGCCACCGGGCCGTCGCCTTTGTGCGGTTTGCCTTACTCGTCCGCCCCCGCCGCGGCAGTGCCGCCGAGGTCGGCCGGGACCGCGTCCGGCACCTCGGCCGGCCGGTCCGCACCCGTGAAGACGAGCTTGGACTTGTCGATGTTGTTCGGGTCGCCTTCGCAGTCGACGACGACGATCTGGCCGGGGGTCAGTTCGTTGAACAGGATCCGCTCGGACAGGTTGTCCTCGATGTCG
>NZ_JBEYTP010000132.1:0-1122 GCF_040643125.1 Micromonospora sp. NPDC047465 | reverse complement strand
GGGGTCGGACCCGGCCCGGACGAGCCGCCGGACGAACACCCCCGACGACCGCACCGCCACCTGGTCCTCGACCCCGACCGCGATCACCCCACACACCCGCCGTAGAGCGCGGGCATCCAGGGTCTGCGGCAGGTCGACCAGACCACCCCAGCGCCGCGGCTCCTCCAACGCCGCGACTCGCCCGAGACCCCAGGTCGCGGACGCAACGGGGTCCACGGGGGCGTCGGAGCCGCCCACGGCCACCGCGCCCCGCGTCAACCACCACACCCGGCCGTTGAGGGCACAGTCACCGAGCGCCTGCACCGTCGCCAACGCCTCCGGCACACTCGCTCCGGACAGCGACAGCAGCGACACCGCCCCGGCCACCTCACCGGCGGCGCGGAGGGCCTTCGCCACCAGCTCGCGGTCGTCGGCCGGGCCGTCGAGCACCAGCCGCCGGACCTTCGCCCCGGCCGCCGTGAGACCGTCGGTCACGGTCGCGAGCAGGGCATCGTCGACGCCGGCGTACGGCACCAGCAGCAGCCAGGTCCCGGACAGCGTCCCGTCGGCGTCGGGTACGGCCTCCCAGTCGACCCGGTAGCGCCAGGAGTCGACAGTCGACCGCTGCCGTCCCGCCCGCCGCCACCGCGCCAGTCTCGGCAGCAGGACGCCCAACGGCTGATCGGCTTCCAGCCGGAACTCCTCCCCCAGCCCGGCCAGGTCCTCCTGCTCCACCGCCGCCCAGAACCGCTCGTCGATCTCCGATCCGCCGGTGTTCGGCGGGGCCGGGGCGGCTGACGGCGTGTCTAGCAGCCAGTAGCGCCGGCGCTGGAAGGCGTAGGTGGGCAGGTCCACGGTCCGGGGCAACTGGCCGGTCTGCCCGGTGAACCAGGCCGCCCAGTCCACGGACGTGCCCGTCACGTGCAACCGCGCCAACGCCGTCACCAGGGCGGTGGTGTCGGCTTGGTCCCGGCGCAGCGCGGGAATCTGCTGCACCGGCCGGTCGGCAGGGGTGTCCGCCGCCATCGCCGTCAACGTCGCGTCCGGGCCGACCTCCAGGAACGTACTCACCCCACACCCGTGCAACGTGACAACCGCGTCGGAGAACCGGACCGCCTCCCGCACATGCCGCACCCAGTACCC
>NZ_JBEYTP010000131.1:0-1151 GCF_040643125.1 Micromonospora sp. NPDC047465 | reverse complement strand
ACGGTCTGGTCCAGCAGCCCCGCGTCGGCCGAGCCGTCGGGAGCGAACAGCACGTCACGAAGCGGCTGCGGCAGCAGCGCGTCGAGGTGCCCACACACCTCGTCCAACGCCGAGGCGAACACCGGGAACACGCCGTACAACTCCCGACCCATCCCCGCGCGCTGCGCGCCCTGACCGGAGAAGAGCAGGGCCACGTGCCCACGCTGCTCGGACGCGCCGGTCAACACCGAACCCGACGGCTCACCGGCAGCAAGAGCCGTCAGCGCCGCAAGCAGACCCTCACGGTCGACGGCGGCCACCACCGCCCGCTGCTCCAACGCCGGACGCGTCGTCACCGACGACCACGCCACATCCAACGGACGCACCGCCCCGTCGGCGGCCAGCCAACGCGCCCACCGACCCGCCTGCCCCGCAAGCGCCGCCTCCGTCCGCGCCGACAACACCACCGGCACCACCGCCGGCACCCGACGCTCCACAACCTCGCCCTCAACCACCTCGACCGGCGGCTGCTCGACGATCACATGCGCGTTCGTCCCCGAGATCCCGAACGACGACACGGCCGCCCGACGCGGCCGGTCCACGACCGGCCACGGCGTCGCCTCCGTCGCCAACGCCACCGCCCCTGCCGTCCAGTCGATGTGCGGCGACGGCTCGTCCACGTGCAGGGTCGGCGGAACGATCCCGTGCCGCATGGCCAGGACCATCTTGATCACACCCGCCACACCGGCCGCGGCCTGCGTGTGCCCGATGTTCGACTTGACCGACCCCAGCAGCAACGGCCGGTCACCCGGCCGATCCTGCCCATAGGTGGCCAGCAACGCCTGCGCCTCGATCGGGTCACCCAGAGTGGTGCCCGTGCCGTGCGCCTCCACCGCGTCCACGTCAGACGTGGACAAGCCGGCGTTCGCCAGAGCCTGCCGGATCACCCGCTGCTGCGACGGACCATTCGGCGCCGTCAACCCGTTCGACGCCCCGTCCTGGTTCACCGCGCTACCCCGCACCACGGCCAGGACCCGATGGCCGTTACGACGAGCGTCCGACAGCCGCTCCACCAGCAGCATGCCCACGCCCTCACCCCAACCGGTGCCATCCGCCGACGCCGCGAACGACTTGCACCGCCCATCAGCCGACAGACCCCGCTGCCGCGAGAA
>NZ_JBEYTP010000130.1:0-1183 GCF_040643125.1 Micromonospora sp. NPDC047465 | reverse complement strand
GGCGGCGTGTCGGCCACCCCGTTCCTCGGCTGCGGCTGCCCACCCGCCCAACACGCCGGCGACGTGGTCGCTGAAGTCCGCGAGGTCATCGCCGGCGATCTCGACGAGCCGCGAGCCACCCGGGAGCAGGCGCTGCGGGTTGACCAGCCAGCGCCAGATCCGTACGGCCAGCCAGTCCCAATCGTCCACGCTGACGTCGTCAAGCTGCCCAGCGTCGGCATCTGCCGCCAGGCCACCTCACGGTGCCAACGCCGGATGATCTGCCGTACCCGCCAACATGTGTGCGAATTGATGCGGAGCATGTCGCCGTCGCTGAGCGGCCCGTCCCCGGTGTGCCAGTCCTCCGCCGGGCTGCTTCGCCACGCGTTGTTGACCACACCGACTGCAGCGAGATGCAGAACCGGCCCCACCCGGTCCGGATCGATCCCCACCTGACGAGCCAGCATCGCCCACACAAGCTCCGACTCCTGCTGCGGTGTCAAGGCATCGTCGGCATTGCGGCGAACGACCGTCCCCATGGACACCGAGAATGCCAGCTCTTGCGCTCGATCGGGCGGACCGGCCAGTACCCGGTCTGGCCGACGGCGGCACGGCGACGGGCTGGATCAAGCCGGCGGGCTTTATTCTGAGGCATGCTCGAAGCCGGCAGCCGGACGCGCGCCTAACCGCCCCCACCGGCCATCGTCTTCGAGGCACTCACGGAGCCCGACCGCGACCCGGCGCGGCCCTGGCTGCAGCTGCTGGACGACGAACAATCGCCGCAGGTCCTGCGCGCCGAGCACCCACACCTGGTCGTCTGGTCAACCCTGTGGCCGAAGCGGCCGGATGCCCAAGTGCGTTTCGACCTGGAGTCCGACGGCAGCGAAGGCACGCAGCTGCGCTGGACGCTGCTGGTCGCCGAACCCTTACCCGACCCGTCACTGCTGGGACATCTGCGCAAGCGGCTCAACGAACTGATCAACGCGGACCTGCGCTATACCTTCGGGCAGTAGCGGTCAAAGGGTTGGTGGGCACCAGCCACTGGCGGCCGAACCACGACGACAAGTGCTACGAGTGCATGAGGCCGTACGCTGACGATGGGTGGCCCTTGTCGCTTGTCCTATCCCTTTTCGATGCGCCGGCTGCCCGGTGGCTGTGGTGAGCGGCGATCGGAGCGAACCGCTCCGGCATCCGGATCTGCCGA
>NZ_JBEYTP010000129.1:0-1237 GCF_040643125.1 Micromonospora sp. NPDC047465 | reverse complement strand
CTAGTGCCGCGTCAGGCAACGTTCGCCCTGTTGACTACCTGACGTAGGCGCTTGTCGGTGGCGTTCTTGTTCCGCCAGATGATGTAGCGGCGGATCATGCTGCCCTGCTGCTTATGGCTGGTGTGGTCGGTGCCGTCGAGGGCGAAGTAGCGCAGGGCGGTGAACTGGGCCTCGATGCGGTTGAGCCAGGAGCTGTTGGTCGGGGTGTAGGCGAGCTCGGCGTTGTTGGCCGCGGCCCAGTCCCCGACGCGGGTGTCCTTCTTGGTGCTCAGGTGTGGGGAGTAGTTGTCGAGCACGATCGCGATGCGGGTCTCGGGTGGGTGGAGACTGCGTAGGTAGCGGCAGAACTCCAGGAATCGCGTCCGGTGTTTTTTCGGCTTGATGTGGCCGTAGAGCCGGTCCGTGCTCAGGTCGTAGGCGGCGAAGAGGTGCCGAACGCCGTGCGGGCGGGTGTAGGTCGCTCGTCGGCGGGGCCGTGGTTGCCGGGTGGGGTCCTTGTGCCGTCCACCTCGTTCGGCCCACTGCCGCCCCGGATGAGGCTGGAGATTCAAGGGGCCGAACTCGTCGAGGCAGAACACGACGTCCGGCTCGCCGGTCTCGGGGATGACCTCGCCGTCGGCGATCGCGTAGAGGTGCTCGACGCGGGCCTTCTTGGCGGCGTAGTCCGGGTCGCGGGAGGTCTTCCAGGTCTTCACGCGTTGAAACGACACGCCCTCCTCGCGGAGCAGGACCCGCAGACCCTCGTGGCTGATGTCGTCGACCACCCCCTCAGCGACCAGGAAGTCGGCCAGCTTGGCCAGGCTCCAGGTCGAGAACGGCAAGCCGTGCTCGGCAGGCTTGGACTTGGTGATCTTCTTGATCTCCCGGCGTTCGGGCAGGGTGAACGTTCTCGGCCGGCCGCCTTTGTACTTGGGGTAGAGCGAGTCGAAGCCGTCGGCGTTGAAGTTGTGGATCACGTCCCGGACCCGGTCCGGGCTGGTGAACGTCACCTCGGCGATCTTCGCCACGGGCATGCCCTGCGCGGACAGCAGGATCATCTGCGCCCGCCGCCAGGTCACCACCGATCCGGTGCCCCGGCGGATGATCCGCAACAGGCGCTGTCCTTCGTCGTCGTCGATCTCGCGGACGCGTACTCGGTCTACCACCCGGACAGCCTGGCGACACCGCGCCGTCCGGACCAGCATCCGGACGGCGCGTCACGTCACGACAGGGCAAACGTTGCCTGATGCGGCACTAG
>NZ_JBEYTP010000128.1:0-1332 GCF_040643125.1 Micromonospora sp. NPDC047465 | reverse complement strand
TGAGGTTCCCCCGGTAACGCGGAGGGCTGGTTAGCAGGTTAGGGCCTGCTCATGGGTGGTGTTCACGGGGTTCGGTGGATCGATGTTCTTTGCGTACCAGGCGGCCTCGTACTCGTCTGGGGACAGCCAGCCGAGGTCTTTCTGGATGCGTTCGCGGTTGTACCAGCCGTCGATGTAGGTGAAGATCGCGTTCTCCGCCTCGTCGCGGGTGCGCCACGAGCATCGGTAGACCAGTTCGATCTTCAGAGTGGAGAAGAAGTTCTCCATCAGGGCATTGTCGTAGGAGTCGCCGACGGACCCCATCGAGGGCAGGATGCCATTGTCTGCCAGGCGTTCGGAGAACTTGATCGCGGTGTAGGTCGATCCGCGATCCGAGTGGTGGATCAACTGCCCGTCGCGCACGTCACGTGACCAGATCCCGTACTCGAGGGCGCCCAGGACGAGGTCGGTGTGGCACCGGTCGGAGGTCTTCCAGCCCACGATTCGGTTGGAGAACGCGTCACGCACCGCGGCCAGCCACAACACCCCGTCACCTGTGACGATCCGGGTGGCGTCGGCCACCCACAGCCGGTTCGGGGCGTCGGTGGTGAAGTTTCGGTTGACCAGGTCCGGCGCCGGATCGGCTTTCGGGTTCTGCTTCGTGGACCCGCCCCGCCAGCCCTTGCGCAGGAACGCGCCGTGCAGGTCGTGTTCACGCATCAGCCGCTCGACGCGCTTGCGGCCGACGCGGATGCCCCGGCGGGCGAGGGTGGCGTGCACGCGCGGGCTGCCGTAGGTCTGCCCGGACCGGTCGTGGATGTCGACGATCTCTGACAGCAGACCGCGGTCTTCGACCTCCCGCGGCCCAGGAGCAGCGTCTCGGGCCAGCCAGCCGTAGTAGGTCGACGCCGCGATGTTCAGGACCCGGAGAATGGGCTCGACCCCGAAGCGGCCCTTCAGCTCGTTGACGAGCGTCATGACCGTCGCCGGGTCGGGTCGAGTTCCGATGCGAAAAAAGCCGAGGCGGCTTTCAGGATCTCGTTGGCTCTGCGCAGTTCGGCGTTCTCCTTGCGCAGCCGGCGCAGTTCGGCGGCCTCGTCGGTGGTGGGCCGGTCGAAGCGCTCACCGTGATCAGCCTCGTCCTGGCGGATCCAGTTGCGCAACGCTTCGGGATGCACACCGAGTTGCTCGGCCAGACGCTTGATCACCGGCTTGGGGTCGGACTCCCGGTAGAGCCGCACCGCACGCTGGCGCAGCTCGTCCGGGTACTTACGAGGGGCGGGCACAGAGAACCTCCTGGTCAGGGCCTATAAGACCACGATCGAAAGTCTCCGAGCTACCGGGGGAACCTCA
>NZ_JBEYTP010000127.1:0-1358 GCF_040643125.1 Micromonospora sp. NPDC047465 | reverse complement strand
CACCGGCGCCCAGCGTGACGCCTACGAGCAGTCGCTGGTGCAGCAGCGCGGCGGCAACCGGCAGATGAACCTGCGCAACGCGCGGGCCAAGCTGATCGTGCTGTGCGCCGTCGACGAGCACGGCAGCCAGCTGTTCACCGAGGCCGACGTCAACGCCCTGTCCCGCAAGAACGCCAAGCCCATCGACCGGGTGTTCGAGGCGTGCAAGAAGATCGCCGGGCTGTCCGACGACGACGTGGACAAGCTGACCGAGGATTTCGGCGCGACCCAGGGCGACGATTCCGCCACCGACTAGCGGCGCACCTGGGCTGCACCGTGGGCGAGCTACTCGCCCGCATCGACGCCCGGGAGCTGTCGGCGTGGATGGCGTACGAGCGGGTGACCGGCCCGCTCGGCCCGGAACGCGCCGACATGCACGCGGCGATCATCGCCTCCACCATCGCCAACGCCAACCGTGGCAAGCACGGCCGGCGGTTCACGCCGGAGGACTTCCTGCCCCGCTGGGACCAGCGCGGCGCGGCGGCCCCGGCCGGCGAGCAGACCGGCGAGGACCACCTGCGACTGATCCGGTCGCTGAACAAGGCCATGGGTGGCCTGGAGACGGGAGGTGTGCAAGGTGGCGACACTCGCGGACCTGATGGTGAAGATCGGCATCGACAGTGACGGCGTCACCAAGGGCACGGGTGAGATCGAGTCCCGCTTCCAGAAGACGTGGGGGAGGGTGAAGGCCGGTGCCGCCGTCGCCGGCGCCGGCATCGGCCTGGCCCTCGCCGCCGGCGCGATGTCCGGGCTGGAGCAGAGCAAGCTCCAGGGCGTGCTGGCCGCTCAGCTCGGTGCCGGCCCGGCCGAGGCGGCGGCGCTGGGCAAGCTGTCCGGCGAGTTGTATGCCGACGGGTTCGGCGCCGACATGCCGGCGGTGACCAGCGCGATCCGCGCGGCCGCGCAGTCCGGTCTGGTCGACGTCACCCGGGCTGCGGACGCCACCAGCAAGGCGACGGTGGAGAAGCTGCTCACCGTCGGGCAGGTGCTCGAGGAGGACACCAGCCGGGTCACCGCGGCGGTGTCGACCATGCTGCGTACGGGGATGGCCAAGTCCGCCGAGGACGCGATGGACCTGCTCGTCGCCGCCACCCAGCGCGGCGCGAACAAGTCCGAGGACCTGCTCGACACGATGGAGGAGTACTCCACCCTGTTCCGGTCTCTCGGCCTGGACGGGCCCACGTCGCTCGGCCTGATCTCGCAGGCCCTCGCCGGTGGCGCACGGAACGCCGACATCGCCGCAGACGCGATCAAGGAGTTCGGCATCAAGGCGATCGACGGGTCCAAGGGCGCCCGCGACGCCTACAAGCTGCTGGGCA
>NZ_JBEYTP010000126.1:0-1596 GCF_040643125.1 Micromonospora sp. NPDC047465 | reverse complement strand
TTTTCATCGTGATGGGCCTGGTCGCGGCGGGTGCGGCATGGCGCGTGTCGACATAGGACGAGGCTCCCGGTAAGACAGCAGTCGACCAAGATCTGTGAGGGCTGCTGTCAAGAGCTGGCTTCGATGATTCGCCAGATTTGGCGAGCTATGTAGCGTTTTAGGCTGCGTGTGATCTCGCGTGGTGTGCGGCCTTCGGCGGTGCGGCGGGCGATGTAGTCCTTGGTGGGCTGGTGGCATCGCTGGCGGGATTTGGCGATGGTGTGGATGGCGGCGTTAAGCGTGCGGTCACCGCCGCGGTTGAGTCGGTGGCGGACGGTGCGGCCGGAGCTGGCGGGGACCGGGTTGACGCCGGCGAGGCAGGCGAAAGCGGCCTCGCTGCGGACTCGGCCGGGATGGGACCAGGCGATGAGGGCGACGGCGGCGGTGACGGGGCCGATGCCGGGTTGGTCGAGCAAAGCTGGGCGCATGGCGGTGACCAGGGTTCGGATCTTGGCGAGGTTGGCGGCCAGCATGCGGTCGAGTTCGAGGATCTGGGCGGCCAAGGCGGCCAGGTGGGTGCGGCACATCTGTTCCAAGGAGTTGCCATCGCCGTCGCTGTTGAGGTGGATGGCGTGACGGACCTGCTGGTTGGTGGTCCGGCCGCGGAACTGGTCACGCAGGTCGTCGTCGGCGGTGAGGATCAGTGACTTGAACAGGTTGACCGTGGCGGTGCGGGTGTCGGTGTAGTGGCGGCGGCAGATGTGCAGGATCCGCAGTGCTTCCCGATCGCCGTCAGCACGAGGTGTGGCAGTCTGGTCGGCCGCCAGTACTGCGCGGGCTGCGTGGATCGCGTCCAGCGAGTCGGACTTGCCGCCCCGGCGCCGGGCCGTCGCTGTGGGTTTGGGTGCCTCGAGGACGGTCTCGTCAGCGGTGCGCAGGGCGCGTAGCAGTCCGACCCCGTGTGAGCGGGCACTGTCGAGGGCCCAGGCCCGACGGCCTGAGCCGAGCCTGGCGGTGTGCTGGCGGGCCCAGGCCAGCAGGGCCGCGACACCCTCGGTGGTGGCCGCAACGGTCAGTTCAGCCAGGACCGACCCGACCGGGGAGACCACGACGGCGGTGTGAGTATCAGTGTGGGTGTCGACGCCGATGACCGCGTCGACGCGTTCTGCCAGGCGCTCTTCCAGGACGGACGGCACAAGTTCTCCTTCGTGGGGGCGACGTGGGGACGGCGTCGGCCCGGGAGGAGCTCACCCGGCGGCACATCTGTGATGAGTCACGCGACACCACACGGCGTCACGGACAGGCTTCTGATCAGGCCAGCGAGGCGGACCGGGTCGGCGCCGGCAACCCACGAGGACAAGTCCGATGAACGGCACACCATCGTGGCCAGATCTTGGTTGAGTCACTCGTGGATCACCGGTGCCGGACCCTACCGGTACCGATCCCTCCCGGAACCAGCACACCCATAGAAGCGTCCGATGCCCCAACCGGGAGCCTCGCTGTGCTGTCTTACCCGTCTACGATCGCGCTGTCCAGTCGGACCCTGAACCACCTGGCCGACCTCATCCGAGCTGAGCGCGCCCGGCGTCGAGGCCGGTGGCGGCGCCTCGACGCCAG
>NZ_JBEYTP010000125.1:0-1607 GCF_040643125.1 Micromonospora sp. NPDC047465 | reverse complement strand
CACTGTCAGACCCGAAAATCCAATGGTGAGTGGGCAGGCGCCAGCACCCGGCGCAGCGCAGCGGAGCCGGGTTTGGGCGGCTGAGTCAGGCGGCTTCGGGTTCGGCGATGATGGCCTTGCCGTCCTGGATGGTGATCTTTTGACCGGTGACGGCCTGGAGTTGCGTGGCGAGGTTGCGGGCCCTGCGCTGTTTGTCGATGCGCGTGTCGAAATGGTCGGCGCCGAGGTCGCGGAACCGGACGGCAGGGTCGGACAGCAGGTGGTAGACGATAACCAGGACCGCGTTGCCGGTGGCCACGGTCGCTTTCTGTTTGCCGCGACGTTTGGCGATGCGTCGGTGTCGTGCGCCGAGGAAGGTGTTGGTGCGGCACGCGCTGCCGGCGATATTGCCCAAGGTAGCGGCCAGCCACGGGCTGCCTTTTGCTCGGCCCTTGTTCTTCCTCTTTCCCGCGGACTCGTGGGTCTGCGGGCAGAACTTGGCCCATGACACCAGGTGCGCGTCGGAGGGGAAGCGGCTCATGTCTACGCCCACCTCGGCGATCAGTTCCTGCGCAGCGGTGGGGCCAACTGCGGTGATCTCACTCAGTTGCTCCACCTGACGGGCGAACGGGGCGACCGCCTCGGTGATCCTGGTGTCCAACGCGGCGATCTGGGCGCTGAGCCGGTCGATGTTGTCCAGCATCATCGCCAGGATGGTGGCGTGGTGATCGGTGAAGAACCCCCGCAGCGCCTCCTGCAGCTGCGCGATCTTGACACGCAGCCGGCCCCTGGCCATCTGAGCGAGGACCGTCGGGTCGCGCTGTCCATCGATGAGTGCCTGGAGTATCAGCCGCCCGGATACCCCAAACACGTCGCTCACCACGGAGGTGATCTTGATCTGGGCGTCTTCGAGCAGTTTCTCCACCCGCTGCATCTCCCGCGTGCGGTCGCGGATGAGCGAACGCCGGTAGCGGGTCAGGTTACGCAGCTCCCGGATGGGTTTGGGATGCACCAGCGACGGCCGGCACATGCCCCGCTCGGCGACCTTGGCCAACCACACGGCGTCGGCCTTATCAGTCTTGGCCCGCCCGGGCACGTTCTTCACGTCGCGGGCGTTGACCAGCCAGCACTCGAAGCCCTCGGCCTCGAGCAGATAGTAGACACCCTTCCAGTAGTCGCTGGTGGACTCCATGACAACCCGGGTGACGCCCCAGCGGCGCAACCAGTCCGCCATCTGCAGCAGCGCCGAGGTGGTGGTGGCAAAGCCGCGTACCTCCTGCATGCGCCGGCCCGGCCTGGACTCGTGCGGCACCCGCACGCACGCCTCCAACACCGCCTTACCCAGATCGAGTGCGGCCACCCGCTCGACGTGTAACTCCTGCTCGTCGACCTCTTCCATGACGCTCTCCCACGGGGGTCGGGACGGGGAAAAGGTCACCCGCGGGAGCCGGCGGGGAAGATGAAGAGTCGGACCCTCGTGCTCGTAGCAACAATGCGCAGCCCCTCGAAGCGGCTCCCAGCGTCAAACAGCTTGACGGCCTCACCTGCGCCATGAAAGCACCGACGTCGGCGGGCGACCACCTCGATTTTCCCGCATGCGCGGCGCCCCGAAGGGACCCGAAAACAGC
>NZ_JBEYTP010000124.1:0-1865 GCF_040643125.1 Micromonospora sp. NPDC047465 | reverse complement strand
GGAGACACGGCCTAGGTGATTGGTGTTAAACGGTGGCTGCCACCGGCGTGGCGGTCATCGTTCTGCATCTATTTATAGTAGTTTGCTGGGATGACGTTGGGCAGAGCGTCGCAGCAGCTGGACCTCCTCGATCCGGTCAGCCGATTCTGCGCTGAGACCCTTCCGGCGAACTCGATCTACGCGTTCCTGCACGATCACCGCGACCGGTTGTTCCCGGACAGCTTGTTTGCTGATCTGTTCGCGCAGGTCGGGCGGCGGTCGGTGCCGCCGTCGGTGGTCGCGACGGTGATGGTGCTGCAGCGTTTGGAAGGACTGTCGGACCGCGAGGCCGTCGACCGGTTCGCGTTCGATGTCCGCTGGCGGTACGCGGCCGGGGCCGGTGGCTGGGACGGCGCTTCGCGGGCCGGGTTCGCGCACACGGTCCTGGTTGACATGCGCGAACGGCTGCGCCGCTCGGCGAACCCGGACCGAATTTTCGAGGTTGCTCTCACGGCGGCGCGGGAGGCCGGGCTGCTGGGACGGCGCCGGGTGCTTGACTCGACCCCTTTGTATGACGCGGTCGCCACGATGGACACGATTACGCTGATCCGCTCGGCGGTCCGCGGGCTGCTCACCGCGGCCGGCCGCGACCTGGCCATCGAACTGCGGGCCGTGTTGACCAGCGGCGACGACTACGCCAGCACGGCGAAACCGGTCATGGACTGGGACGACAAGACCGTCCGGGAAGCGTTGATCGACTCAAGGGCCCGGGACGGGTATGCCCTGCTCGCCGCCCTCGACGGCCGCAAGAAGCTGCCCGAGGCGGTCACCAAGGCGATGCGGCTGCTGGCCACGGTGCTGGGCCAGGACCTGGAAACCGGTGACGACGGGGTGCTGCGGATCGCCCGCAAAGTCGCCGCGGACCGAGTGATCTCCACCGTCGACCCGCAGGCCCGGCACGGGCACAAGACCAGCCACCGCGGCTTCGACGGCTACAAAGGGCATATCACCGTCGATCCGGACAGCGAGATCATCACCGCCACCGAGGTCACTGCCGGTAACACCGGCGACGCCGGCCCGGCCACCGACCTCACCACCCCCGCCGGCGATCAGGACACACCCGGAGCCGACGCGGCGGTCTACGGCGATTCGGCCTACGGCGCCGGTGAAGTACTCGAACGCCTGCATACTGCCGGGATCGACGCCAAGACCAAGGTCCAGCCACCGGTTGCGCCAGGTGGCAAGTTCACCAAGGGCCAGTTCACCATCGACCTCGCCGCCGGCACGGTCACCTGCCCGAACCAGGTCACCATCGCGATCCGCCCGATCACCGGTCACGACCGGCACGCCGGGAAAGCCGACTTCGGCCGGGCCTGCACCGACTGCCCACTCCGCACGCAGTGCACCGAGTCGAAGACCGGCCGGCAGATCACCATCAGCCGCTGGGAAACCCACCTCACGGCCGCCCGGACCCGGCAGACCGACCCAGCCTGGCGGGCCGACTACCGCGCCACCCGCCCCAAAGTCGAACGCAAGATCGCCCACCTCATGCGCCGCCGCCACGGCGGCCGCCGCGCCCGCATGCGCGGCCTGCTCCGCGTCGCCGCCGACTTCAAACTCCTGGCCGCCGCCACCAACCTGGCCCGGCTCGCCACCCTCGGCCTCACCGGCAGCAGCCAGCTCGGCCGGGCCCCCGCCTAACCACCAGAAAGAACCCCGACCAGGCGTCATCCAGCCCAGCAACAGCCCTCAGCCCCACAGCCGCCCGCTGAGCCACCGATCAGCCAGCCCCGCGACTACCCCCTTCACGCCAGCCAACAAGCCGCCAAAACACACACGGGTTGACCGGACCACCGATCAACCCGCGTTTAACACCAGTCACCTAG
>NZ_JBEYTP010000123.1:0-1872 GCF_040643125.1 Micromonospora sp. NPDC047465 | reverse complement strand
CCCGGGGGCGCCGCCCGGCGGCCGCCGCGCCCCCCCCCCCGCCCGCCGGCGGGCCGGGGGGCCCCCCCCCCCCCCCGCGGCGGCCCGGGCGGGGGGCGGCCCCCCCCCGCCCCGGCCCCGCGACGTTTGCCGGGCGTGGTCAGCCCGGCCCGACGGCCCCTACCACCGGGCCGCCCCGGCGGCCACACCGTCGGCCCGGGCCCGCGGCCAGTCCGCCACGAGCAGGGGCACGAGCCGCAGGTCGGCGGTGGCCAGCCGGTCGAAGCGACGCCACAGCGTCGCCGCCTCGCCCGGGTCCATGGCCCGCAGCGCATCCCGGGCCACCTCGGCCGGGTCGCCGGCGCGGCCGTCGGACGGCCACATCCGGTGCACCAGGTCGCGACCGGCGTCGCCGGCCCAGGCCGGCACCCACTCGTGCAACACGACGTCGACGCCCGGCCCGCCGGAGGGGGCCAGCGGGACCGGCACGAGGGTGATGCCGTACCGCGCGAACACCGCGACCAGGGCGGCGGCCACGGCGCCCAGCCGCGAGCCGGCGGGAACGCCCAGGGTCAGCCGGGTCCCCTCCCCCAGCCCGGCGGCGTCGAGCAGACGCCTCGCCCGCTCCGGATCACCGGCGTCGGGTGCGTCGTCGGCGCCGCGTTCCGCCGCCGGGTGCCCGGGTTGCAGGACGCCGTGCTGGGTGGCGGCGCCGTCGGCGCCGGCCGCGCAGGCCGCCTCGGCGAGGGCCGCACGGTCGAGCGCCCACGACAGCGCATGCCGTACGGCGTGGGGCTCGGCCGCCCCGCCGGTGCCCGCGGCGAGGTAGTAGCTGCACCCCGTGCCGGCGAACCGGGCCGCCGGCGACGGCACCGACCAGGACAGCACCCCGAAGCCCGACGCCGGGTCGACCGGCTGGCCGTCCGCCGCCGCGACGACCTCGATGCGCCGCGCGGTGCGCCGGCGTACCGGGTCGGTGCCCGGATCCCACCGGGGGTTGGGCTCCAGGACGAGGTCGCCGCCCGGGGACAGCCGCTTGGCGATCCGGTACGGCCCGGCGGAGGGCGTGCACCGGTACAGCTCGGGGCTCTCGGGCACGTAGTAGTCGTACTCCCGGGGGGCCACCGCGGTGAATCCCGTGGCGAGCAGGTCGACGAGGTCGTTGGCCGGCGCGGTGAGCCGCAGGACGACGCTGTCCCCCTCGGCGCGCAGCCCCGGGATCCGGGTGAACTGCTGGAACTGGGCGAAGGCGGGGGCGTGCGCCTCCCAGTGCCCGAGCGCCTCGTCGTACGCCCGGTAGTAGTCCGCCATGCCCTCGATGATCTCGCCGAGGTACGGGCGCATCGCGCGGGCGAGGGGGTGGGCGGTGCGCTTGAGGCCCCGGACGACGTCGCCGGCGGTCAGCTCCCGGGCGGCCTGGGCGTCCCAGTGGATGCCGTCCCGGAGCCGGATGCGCCAGGTGCGCCCGTCCGCGCTGATCCCTCCGTTGTCGACCGTGGGCAGTTCCACGGCCGCGTCCGCCACCGGCCGGACGGCCGGGTCGGTGCCGGTGGGGTACGCGAACAGCTGCCGGGTGAGCAGCCGGAGGATCTGTCCGGTCCCGATGCAGCCCGGGGCCGCTTCGTCGGGCAGCCCGCCGTCGACCGGGCCCAGGAAGCGGAGGGTGTCCGTCCCGGTGGGCGTGTCGGTGACGCGCTCCTGCTCGCGTACGCCGGTCATGCCGTCACCGCCCCGGCGTCGGGGACCGGCCCTGTCGCCGGCTTGTCGCCGCCCCGGAACACCAGCTTGGACTTGGCGGTGTTGTTCGGGTCGCCTTCGCAGTCGACGACGACGATCTGGCCGGGGGTCAGTTCGTTGAACAGGATCCGCTCGGACAGGTTGTCCTCGATGTCG
>NZ_JBEYTP010000122.1:0-2026 GCF_040643125.1 Micromonospora sp. NPDC047465 | reverse complement strand
TGGTTATTGATCATCTTCCCTCGACAAGAAGAATGATCAACCAAGGGCTGTCCCCATGATCAGTCGGGGTCACCAACCAACCACCGCAGGTTAAAGATCAAGCTAGGGGGCGTCTCGAATCGCGAGGGCGGCCTGGACGAGCGCGGCGTGGGTCAGCGTCTGGGGGTAGTTGCCGAGGTGGGAGCCGGTCGCGGGGTCCAGCTCCTCGGCGTAGAGGCCGAGCGGGCTGGCGTGGTCGAGCATGGTCTGGAACAGCTCGAGCGCCTCGGTGCGGCGCCCGGTGCGGGCGAGGGCTTGAACGAGCCAGAACGAGCAGGGCAGGAACGCGCCTTCGGTACCGGGGAAGCCGTCACGTCCCGGCGGGTAGCGGTAGAGGAGGGGACCACCAGCGGAAAGTCTGTCCCGAATGGCGTCGATGGTGCCATGCACACGGGGCGAGTCGGCGCTGTCCATGCCCAACAGCGGCAGGACGAGCAGGGCCGCGTCGAGGTCCTGGCAGCCGTAGCTGCGGACGTAGCTGTTCGTCGTCGGGTCGAAGCCGCGTGTCCGGACCTCGGCGGCGATGGCATCTCGGGCTTTCTGCCAGCGCCGACGTTGGCGGTCTGGCAGTGGGTGGGTGTCGGCGATGCGCAGGGCCCGGTCCAAGGCGAGCCAGCCCATGAGTTTGGAATGTACGTGTTGGTCGGGTTCGCGTACCTCCCAAATGCCGGCGTCGGGCTCCTGCCAGCGAAGGGCGACCAGGTCGGCGAAGCCGCGCACCGCGCGCCACGTCTCCGTGTAGAGGCGGTGTCCGGACTGCGCGAACGCCCAGGCGGCGTCGATCACCCAGCCGTAGCCGTCGAGTTGGTGTTGCCCGGCAGCGCCGTTGCCGATCCGTACCGGAAGGCTGTCGAGATAGCCGGTCCAGCCGGGCACCTCCCGTTCCGCGGGTACGTGGCGGCCGTGGAGGGTGAGTAGAGCCGGCAGGCGTGGCCGCTGCAGCCGGCTGGCGTGCAACAGCCACGCGAGGAAACCGTGGGCTTCGGCTGCCTTGCCGACGCTGAGGAAGGCGCTGACGCCGATGCTGGCGTCACGGGGCCAGACGTAGCGGTAGTCCCAGTTCCGTACCCCGCCGGGATCCTCGGGCAAGGACGTCGTGGGTGCCGCCACCGGGGCCTGCGAGGGCGAGTAGGTCAACAGCCGCAGGGTCAGCAGGCTTCGTACGACGTGCTCCCGGAACGGCAGCGACGCGTCGATTTCGGTGGTCCAGGCACGCCATCGGTTCTCGTCCTCGACGAGCAGTTCCCAGGCTGCTGCCGGTTCGACGTGGATCAGCGGCTCGCGGTGGGCCACGGCCAGTACGAGGGTGATCGGTCGGCCCGGCCTGACCGTGATCGGGGCAGGTCGGCCTGGCTCGATGGTGAGGTCGGGTGCGGCGACCAGAGAGACCGCGAGCGACCCCCAATCACACAACAGTGCCCGTCGCCGGCGGTGGATTCGGGGCCTGCGGTGCCGTACGCCGAGGCGGGGGTCGAACTCGACGACAGCGTCCACCGTTGCCCCCTCGGCCGACAGGCGCCGGACGATCAGTGTCGTGGGCAGCAGGCGACCGCTGACCTCGGCCACCATGGCCTCGGTGAGGGTGAGGCGGCTGCTGCCCACCGCCCAGGTCGTCGTCAGTGTGGCGGTGTGCTGCCGGTAACGTCGTTCGACGACCGTGGCCGGCCCGGCTGGGCCGAGCCGGAAGGTTCCGGCGTCCGGGCCCCCGACCAGCCGGCCGAACAGCGGCTCGCCGTCGAAGCGGGGCAGGCAGAGCCAGTCCATTGCGCCGTCAGCGGCGACGAGGGCAGCGGTGCGTGTGTCACCCAGCAGCCCGTAGTCGCTGATGGGCGCCGGGGGCCGAGGCCACGTCACGTCGGGCCCGCCAGTCATGGAGATGGCTTCCTGTCGAGTTGAGGTTCCCCCGGTAACGCGGAGGGCTGGTTAGCAGGTTAGGGCCTGCTCATGGGTGGTGTTCACGGGGTTCGGTGGATCGATGTTCTTTGCG
>NZ_JBEYTP010000121.1:0-2426 GCF_040643125.1 Micromonospora sp. NPDC047465 | reverse complement strand
CATGTTCGAGCGGTTCACCGACCGAGCGCGACGGGTTGTCGTCCTGGCCCAGGAAGAGGCCCGGATGCTCAACCACAACTACATCGGTACGGAGCACATCCTGCTGGGTCTGATCCATGAGGGTGAGGGCGTGGCTGCCAAGGCTCTGGAGAGTCTTGGTATCTCTCTGGAGGGTGTGCGTCAGCAGGTCGAGGAGATCATCGGCCAGGGTCAGCAGGCGCCGAGCGGGCATATTCCGTTCACGCCGCGGGCCAAGAAGGTGTTGGAGCTGTCGCTGCGTGAGGCGTTGCAGCTCGGGCACAACTACATCGGCACGGAGCACATCCTGCTGGGTCTGATCCGTGAGGGTGAGGGCGTTGCCGCCCAGGTGCTGGTGAAGCTGGGTGCGGACCTGAACCGGGTCCGTCAGCAGGTGATCCAGTTGCTGTCGGGTTACCAGGGCAAGGAGCCGGCCGCGGCGGGCGCCGCGACGGGTGAGGCCGCGCCGTCGACGAGTCTGGTGTTGGACCAGTTCGGTCGGAACCTGACCCAGGCTGCCCGTGAGGGCAAGCTCGACCCGGTGATCGGGCGGGAGAAGGAAATCGAGCGGGTCATGCAGGTGTTGTCCCGCCGGACGAAGAACAACCCGGTCCTGATCGGTGAGCCCGGTGTCGGTAAGACCGCTGTGGTGGAGGGGCTGTCCCAGAAGATCATCAAGGGTGAGGTGCCGGAGACGCTGAAGGACAAGCAGCTCTACACCCTCGACCTTGGTGCCCTGGTCGCTGGTTCCCGTTACCGGGGTGACTTCGAGGAGCGCTTGAAGAAGGTGCTCAAGGAGATCCGCACCCGCGGTGACATCATCCTGTTCATCGACGAGATCCACACCCTCGTCGGGGCGGGCGCCGCCGAGGGCGCGATCGACGCCGCGTCGATCCTGAAGCCGATGCTGGCGCGGGGCGAGTTGCAGACCATCGGCGCCACCACCCTCGACGAGTACCGCAAGCATCTGGAGAAGGACGCCGCGTTGGAGCGTCGTTTCCAGCCGATCCAGGTGGGTGAGCCGTCGTTGGCGCACACCATCGAGATCCTCAAGGGCCTGCGGGACCGTTACGAGGCGCACCACCGGGTGAGCATCACCGACGCCGCTCTCGTGGCCGCCGCGACCCTGGCCGACCGGTACATCTCCGACCGGTTCCTGCCGGACAAGGCGATCGACCTGATCGATGAGGCCGGTGCGCGGATGCGGATCCGTCGGATGACCGCGCCGCCGGACCTGCGGGACTTCGACGAGCGGATCGCGCAGGTGCGTCGGGACAAGGAGTCCGCGATCGACGCGCAGGACTTCGAGCGGGCCGCGCAGCTGCGGGACAAGGAGAAGCAGCTGCTGGGGCAGAAGGCGCAGCGGGAGAAGGAGTGGAAGGCCGGCGACCTGGACGTCGTCAGTGAGGTTGATGACGAGCAGATCGCTGAGGTGCTCGGTAACTGGACCGGTATCCCGGTGTACAAGCTGACTGAGGAGGAGACCTCGCGTCTGCTGCGTATGGAGGACGAGCTGCACAAGCGCGTCATCGGGCAGGAGGACGCGGTCAAGGCGGTCTCGAAGGCGATCCGGCGTACCCGGGCTGGTCTGAAGGACCCGAAGCGTCCGTCGGGGTCGTTCATCTTCGCCGGCCCGTCGGGTGTGGGTAAGACCGAGCTGTCCAAGGCCCTCGCGGAGTTCCTGTTCGGTTCCGAGGACGCGCTGATCCAGCTGGACATGTCGGAGTTCCACGACCGGTACACGGTGTCGCGGCTGGTGGGTGCCCCTCCCGGTTACGTCGGTTATGACGAGGGTGGTCAGCTGACGGAGAAGGTGCGTCGTCGGCCGTTCTCGGTGGTGTTGTTCGACGAGATCGAGAAGGCCCACCCGGACGTGTTCAACACGCTGCTGCAGATTCTGGAGGACGGTCGGCTCACCGATGGTCAGGGTCGGATCGTGGACTTCAAGAACACGGTCATCATCCTGACGACGAACCTCGGCACGCGGGACGTGGCGAAGGCGGTGTCGCTGGGCTTCCAGGCGTCGGAGGACTCGGAGTCGAACTACGACCGGATGAAGCAGAAGGTCAACGACGAGCTGAAGCAGCACTTCCGGCCGGAGTTCCTGAACCGGATCGATGACACGATCGTGTTCCACCAGCTGCGGGAGAACGAGATCCTGTCGATCGTGGACATCATGATCGCGCGGATCGAGACGCAGCTGCGGAACAAGGACATGGGTCTGGAGCTGACCGACAACGCCAAGAAGTACCTGGCGAAGAAGGGCTTCGACCCGGTCCTCGGCGCCCGGCCGCTGCGCCGCACGATCCAGCGCGACATCGAGGACAACCTGTCCGAGCGGATCCTGTTCAACGAACTGACCCCCGGCCAGATCGTCGTCGTCGACTGCGAAGGCGACCCGAACAACA
>NZ_JBEYTP010000120.1:0-2726 GCF_040643125.1 Micromonospora sp. NPDC047465 | reverse complement strand
GCGCCGGAGCTGGCGGTCACCGCGTTGCAGGCCGCGCTGGACCGCGACGACACGTCGGTCGTCGTCGCCGACGTGGCCTGGGACCGGTTCGCCGCGTCGTACACGGCGCTGCGGCCCAGCCCACTGCTGGCCGAGATCCCCGAGGCGCGGACCACGACGGACGCCGAGGGCGGCCGGGACGATGCCCAGGAACGCTCGCAGTTTGGCCGACGGCTCGCCGGGATGTCGCCGGCCGAGCGGGACGCGTACCTGCTCGACCTCGTACGCGCCCAGGTCGCCGTGGTGCTCGGGCACGCGACGCCCGACGCCGTGCCGGCGGACAAGGCCTTCCAGAGCCAGGGCTTCGACTCGCTCACCGCCGTGGAACTGCGTAACCGGCTCACCGCCGAGACCGGCCTCGCCCTGCCCACCACCCTCGTCTTCGACCATCCGACGCCGCTGGCGCTGGTGGCCCACCTGGGCACCGAGCTGACCGGCACGCCGGCCACCTCGGTCGCCGCGGAGCGGACGGCGGCGGTCGACGACGACCCGATCGCGATCGTCGGCATGAGCTGCCGGCTGCCCGGCGGCGTCGACGGCGTCGACCAACTGTGGGACCTGCTGGTCAACGGCCGCGACGGCATCTCCGACTTCCCCCTCGACCGGGGCTGGGACAGCTTCCTCGACGGCCGGCTCTCGGACACGTCCTTCCCCCGCCAGGGCGGCTTCGTCTACGACGCGGGCGCGTTCGACGCGGAGTTCTTCGGGATCTCGCCCCGCGAGGCGCTCGCCATGGACCCGCAGCAGCGGCTGCTGCTGGAGACCTCGTGGGAGGCGATCGAATCCGCGGGCGTGGACCCGTCGCGCCTGAAGGGCGAACGCGTCGGCGTCTTCGCGGGCGCCAGCTTCCAGGGGTACGCCTCCAACGCGATGGGCCGGGACCAGGAGGTGGGCGGCCACCTGCTGACCGGCAACGCGACCAGCGTGCTGTCGGGGCGGGTGGCGTACTCGTTCGGGTTCGAGGGGCCGGCGGTGACCGTCGACACGGCGTGCTCGTCGTCGCTGGTGGCGTTGCACCTGGCGGCGCAGGCGCTGCGGTCGGGGGAGTGCGACTTCGCCCTCGCCGGTGGCGTGACGGTGATGGCATCCCCCGCCACCTTCGTGGAGTTCTCCCGCCAGGGGGGCCTGTCGGCCGACGGCCGCTGCCGGTCGTTCGCCGAGTCGGCGGACGGGACGGGCTGGGGTGAGGGCGTCGGGATGCTGCTGGTGGAGCGGCTGTCCGACGCGCAGCGCCTGGGTCACCGGGTGCTCGCCGTGGTGCGGGGGACCGCCGTCAACTCCGACGGCGCGTCCAACGGACTCACCGCGCCGAACGGGCCGGCGCAGCAGCGGGTGATCCGCCAGGCCCTCGCCAACGCGCGGCTCACCACCGCCGACGTGGACGCGGTGGAGGCGCACGGCACGGGTACCACCCTCGGCGACCCGATCGAGGCCCAGGCCCTCCTCGCCACGTACGGCCAGGGCCGCGACGGCGCGGAGCCGCTGCTGCTGGGGTCGATCAAGTCGAACATCGGTCACATTCAGGCCGCCGCCGGCGTGGCGGGTGTGATCAAGATGGTTCTCGCCATGCGGCACGGTGTGGTGCCGGCGTCGCTGCACGTGGATGTGCCGTCGTCGAAGGTGGACTGGTCGTCGGGGGCTGTCGCGCTCGCTACCGAGTCGATGCCGTGGCCGGTGGTGGGTCGGCCGCGTCGGGCGGCGGTGTCGTCGTTCGGGATCTCCGGAACGAACGCGCACGTCATCATCGAGCAGGCCGAGGCCGTCGAGGCCGAGGCGGTGGTGGGTGCCGACCTGCCGGTGGTGCCGTGGTTGGTCTCGGGGCGGTCGGCGGAGGGGTTGTCCGAGCAGGCAACCCGCCTGGCCGAGCACGTACGGCGCGACGAGCGGCAGCCGGTTCGGAACCTCGGCTGGTCCCTGGCCACCGCTCGGGCGGCGTTGGAGCACCGTGCGGTGGTCCTGGGTGCCGATCGGGACGAGTTGCTGGCGGGGTTGGACGTCCTGGCCGGCGGGGCCGGGGTCGGCACTGTCGTTTCGGGTGAGGTGGTTACCGGCCGTCGGGCGTTCCTGTTCACGGGGCAGGGTTCGCAGCGGGTGGGGATGGGTCGTGGGTTGTACGACTCGTTGCCGGTGTTCGCGGAGGCGTTCGACGGGGTGTGTGCCCGGTTCGAGGGCCGGTTGCCGCGCTCGTTGCGGGACGTGGTGTTCGCTTCCGAAGGGTCGCCTGAGGCCGAGCTGTTGGATCAGACGGTGTTCACGCAGGCGGGGTTGTTCGCGGTTGAGGTGGCTCTGTACGAGTTGTTGTCCTCGTGGGGTGTGAGGCCGGACTATCTGGCTGGGCATTCGATTGGTGAGGTGACTGCCGCCTATGTGGCGGGGGTGTTGTCGTTGGAGGACGCCTGCAAGCTGGTTGCGGCGCGGGGTTCTCTGATGCAGGCGTTGCCGGCTGGTGGCGGGATGCTGGCTGTGGGTGCGTCCGAGGGCGAGGTTCGTGGGCTGGTCGGTGACGTGGTGGACGTGGCGGCGGTGAACGGGCCGAGGTCGGTCGTGTTGTCCGGGACAGTGGTGGATCTCGATCGGGTCGAGGCGCTGTGTGTCGGGCGGGGTTGGCGGGTCAAGCGGTTGTCGGTGAGTCACGCGTTCCACTCGCGCCTGATGGAGCCGATGCTGGACGACTTCCGCGCGGTCCT
>NZ_JBEYTP010000119.1:0-3138 GCF_040643125.1 Micromonospora sp. NPDC047465 | reverse complement strand
GCGGTCGATTTTTCCGGTGCCGCCGACGGGGAACCGGTCGAGGGTCATGATGACGGCCGGGACCATGTAGGAGGGCAGTGCGGTCGCGGCGTGGGTGCGTAGTTCGCTCACTATCGGGGTGCGGTCGTCGCGGCCGGTCACGTAGCCGACCAGCCGGGCGACGCCCTGGTCCTCCCGGCGCACCACCACGGCGGTGCCGACGTCGGGGTGCTGTTCGAGGACGGCTTCGATTTCGCCGAGTTCGATGCGGATGCCGTTGACCTTGACCTGGTGGTCCATGCGGGCGAGGATTTCCAGCGCTCCGGTGGCGTTCCACCGGCCCAGGTCGCCGGTGCGGTAGGCGACCCCGCTGCCGTACGGGTCGGTGACGAACCGTTGTGCGGTCAGTTCGGGGCGGTGGAGGTAGCTGTCGGCGACGCCCTTCCCGCTGATGAGGATTTCGCCGGGGACGCCCATGGGGACGAGGTTCAACTGCGGGTCGACGACGCGGATCTGCCGGTTGGGCATGGGCCAGCCGATGGGCACGTACGCGCCGCCCCAGCCGGCTCCGGCGTCGTACCAGGTGCAGGCGACGGACGCCTCGGCCGGGCCGTACGCGTTGATCAGGCGGGCGCCGGCGGCCAGCCACCTCTGTGCCATGCGGGGTGGGATCGGCTCACCGGCGAGGGTCACGCAGGACATGCTCGGGCAGTCGGCCGGGTCGACCGCGGCCAGGTTGGTGGGCGGGCAGAACGCGTGGCTGGTCTGCTCCTTGGCGATCAGATCCGTCAACCGGCGGGCGTCGAGCAGGTCGTCACGGGAACAGACCACGACGCGTGCGCCGGAGGTGAGGGCGGTGTAGATCTCGCCCAGGGCCACGTCGAACACGGGGGCGCAGCAGTGCAGCATCCGGCTGTCCGGACCGACCGCGCACTCCTCGCGCATCCAGGTGAGGAAGTTCGTCAACATGGCATGGGTCAACACCACGCCCTTCGGCTTCCCGGTCGATCCCGACGTGTAGATCACGAACGCCGGCCCGGAGGCGTCCACCACCGGCAGGTCGACCGGTCCGGTCGCCTCCACCGTCGGCCAGTCGTCGTCGAGGGCGACCACCCGTACGCCGTCGGGCCGGGGGATGCGCGGGGCGACCTCACCGACGGTCAACACCACCCGGGCGCCGTGGTCGGCCAGGAGCATCCGCATCCGCTCCGCCGGCCACGACACGTCCATCGGCGTGTACGCCGCCCCCGCCCGCAGGACCGCCAGGGTGGCGACGAGGGTCCACATGCTGCGGTCCAGCGCCAGCGACACCACGTCCCCGACGCCGACGCCGGCCGACCGCAGGTGACGGGCCAGCAGGTCCGATCGGCGCGCCAGTTCCCCGTACGTGAGGACCTCGCCGTCGGCGACGCCCGCGACCGCTTCCGGGGTCCGGCGGGCCCACGCCAGCACCAGGTCGTGGATCGGCTCGTCCGGCACCGGCCGGACCGGGCCCCGACCCCACGCGAGCAGTCGATCGCGATCGGCCGCACCCAACAACGGCAACCCCGACAGCGGGACCTCGGGTTCCCGTATCCCGGCCGACGTCAGCATCACGGTCTGGTCCAGCAGGCCGCGCACCCAGTCCGTGGAGAATGCTTCGGCCGCGTAGTCGATCCGCAGCCCGGATCCGTCGGAGGCCACACTCACCGCCAGGTCGACGTCCACCGCCTGCGGGCCCGTCTCGGCGACCGGGCCGTCGACCAGGGCCACCGCGACCGGGCCCGGTATCCCTGTAGTCGCCACCGGCGCAGCCCACGCCGCACCGACCCGCCTCGCCAGCTCACCGAACGCCGGATCGTCCGCGACACCCACCCGGACCGCCGATCCGCCCGACGTCAGGCCCAGCGCCACCTCGTGCTGACCGGTGTACCGGGCCAGCACGCCGACGAGGCCGGCCAGCAGCACCACACCGGCCGGCTCCGGGCCCGTCAGGTCGGGCAGCTCCACCGTCCGCGACTGCGAGGTCGCCCGGGCCGGCCACACCAACGGCCGCCGCAGGTCCGCCATCAGGTCGAGGGCCTCGATGTCGGTACCGGGCCCGGCGACACCCGCGGCCTCGGCCCGACCACCAACGAACCCGACAGACATGAGCGAACCTCCGATCAGGGGCGGCGTCACCTGTACGGGTACCGCCGTGAGGAAATCAGGAACTACGTGATCGCGGCCGTCCGCGCCCACGGCAGGAGGACTACCGGGTCAGTCAGCGGCGGTGGCCAACCCGGGACCGGCTTCCAGGAAGCGCAGCATGTGGCCGTTCAGCTCCTCGGCGAGGCGGTACGGCAGGAGGTCGGTACGGATCGTGACGCGCAGGAGGGCGTGGTCGGACCGGGGCAGCACCTCGACCGTGAGGCCGTTGGGCACCTCCCGGGCGTACGGCTCGACGACCTCCTCTGTCCGGCAACCGGGCAGCTCCAGCGGGTGCACCACGTTGTCCTGGAAGACGAAGGTCGGCAGGCTGGCCACCACCTCGCTGGAGATCCCGGCGGTGGGATCGTCGGCGGTCTCCGCGAAGGAGACGTCCTGGGCCCGCATCAGATCGCTGATCGTGTCGTTGACCCGGAGGACGAGTTCGTCCTCCGGCCCGTCGAACCGGACCCGGACGCAGTTGAGGTTGATCCTGGTGGTGACGGCGGAGTCGAGGACGCGGCTGCCCCGCTTGGCGACGACCAGCAGCAGGCCGATGTCGTCCTGTTGGTGGAGGGCGCGCAGCGCGGTGGCGAAGGCGGCGGCGAAGTAGGCGGAGCGGCTGAACCGGTGTTCGCGGGCGGCCCGGTCCCAGCGTTCCATCACCTGAGGCGTGACGGTGACGGTGTGTCCGGCCTTGGGACCCCAGGCGAGCGCCTGCTCCAGCGACGCGTCGGCGGGAGGGTTGCCCTGACGGGGCAGGCCCCGTAGTTGTTCGCGCCAGTAGGCCCGTTGCGACTCGAGGTCGGTGGCGGCGCGCAGCCGGGTGAACTCGTCGTACGACTGGCGCAGCGTCGGTGCGGGGCGGTCCCATGCGGGTGTCTGGCCGGCCTGGCGTGCGGTGTAGGCGTGGCTGAGGTCGTGGACGAGGAGGGCGTGTGACCATCCGTCGAAGGCGATGTGGTGGATGCCGACGCCGAAGAGGATGCGGTT
>NZ_JBEYTP010000118.1:0-3208 GCF_040643125.1 Micromonospora sp. NPDC047465 | reverse complement strand
CTTGTAAGCGAGATGTCGCCGGTTCGATCCCGGCCGGGGGCTCCAATACACCACCACCTGCGCAAACGTCGGTAAGCCTCCACGAGAGGAGTACCGAACGATGCTCAGAGACCAATCGCTTATGCCCGCTGACCTGGTGTCACGCAGGCAGCAGGCCGGGGCACGGTGGGTCGCATGACCCGCCACCCCAAGATCCGCCGGGCCGACCCCGGCGGCTACCAGACCTGGATCAACTCCTGGCGCCTGAGCCTGGAGGCCGAGGGCAGCAGCAAGCGCACGGTCAACCTCTACGTCGACGTCGCCGTCTTCTTCGGCGGTTGGCTGTGCATCAAGCATCCGAGGATCGACGATTGGGACGGCGTCGGCCGCGACGAGCTGCGCGGTTTCTTCGCCTGGCTGCGCGAGGGCGGGAAGCCCTGCCCCCACGCCCTACGCGACCCGGCCGCCGCGCCAGCGTCGTGCCAGGGGTACGGCAAGGGCTACATCAACAACGTCGGCAGGTCCCTGCAGCAGTTCTTCGCGTGGTACGCCGAGGAAGAGGACCTGCCGAACCCGTTCACGAAGGTGACCGTGCCCGCGGCCCCGCGCGCCGACGAGGCCCCGCCGCCGGTTCTCACCCCCGAGCAGCTCCAGGCCCTCATTCGCGACGCCGAGCGCGGTCGCGACTTCGAGAGCCGGCGCGACGCTGCCGTGCTGCGGCTGTTTGCCTGCACTGGCGGCCGCCTCGCCGAGCTGGCGCTGCTGGGGCTCGACGACATCAACCTCCAAAGGCGCGAGGCCGTGGTGACCGGCAAGGGCAACAGGCAGCGGACCGTACCCTTCGATCAGCGGGCCGCCCTGGCGCTCGATCGGTACATCCGCGTCCGGACCAAGCACCCGGCGGCGTTCCTGCCCGCGCTGTGGCTCGGTGTGCGCCGGCGGCAGGCGATGACGCCGAACGGGATCTACCAGATGCTCGTCCGCCGCGGCGAGGCCCTCGGCATCAGGATCTACCCGCACCTGCTGCGCCACACGTTCGCGCATCGCTGGCTCGACGCCGGCGGCGCCGAGGGCGACCTGATGGCCCTCGCCGGGTGGGACTCCAACCAGATGCTGCGGCACTACGGTCGCTCGGCCAAGTCCGCTCGCGCTCGCCGCGCCTACGACCGCATCGACGTGATGGGCGGTATTTGACAAACATCACAGGGCGCTGTTTACCTGCGACTTTAAGCCACACCTAAATCGAACAGGTGTTCGAAAGTCGGGAATTGCAGATGGTGAAAGTCGCACGGTGGTCACCAATGATCACCACGGGTAAGGTCCGATGACCCCCAAAAGGCACATAGGAGGTCGGATCCTTTGCTGCGTAACGCCGCGCTGACCCTCACCGCAGCGCTCACCTTCGCCTCGCCCCTGACTGACCTCAGTCCCATCCGAGACGCCATCGATGACATCGTCGGCACGCCAGCGGCGCCGCCCGCCGTGTCCGAACCTTCGCCCACTTCCACGCCCGCACCCACGCCGACGGCGTCCGTACCGTCGCCCGCCAGTACCTCTGCCGGCCCCCTTGCCCCACCGTCGACCTCGACGACGTCGCCCCGCCCTACCCGGCCCGCCATCCCTGCACCGCCCGCCAGGAGGTCTGAGCGGGGACGGCCCGACGCGGCCGCTCCTCCGACCGCCGTGCCGGTGCCCACTCCTACAAAGGGGCCGGCAGGTGTAGAGCGCGTCGAGGCGGAGCCTCCCGCAGTGACCGCGGCGTTCCGGCCGGCATGGTGGTGGCCGATGCTGGCAGGGGCGGCGACGACGTCAGCCGCCGGTCTCGTCGTGCTGCCGATCGTGCGCCGCCGGGCGGCGAACAAGGGCTTCCTCGAGGGGGTGGCCTTCGGGCGGCCACCCGGGGATCCTCCGGCTCCGGAACTCCGGCTCGTCCGAGGGGTGAAGTGAGCGGCTACTCGGGCTCGGCGACGTACACGCCAACCCCGGCCCTGCCTACGGTGTGCCCTCGGTCGCGGGTCAACTCCAGCGCCCGCTGGATAGTGGAGACGCTGACGGAGTACAACTCGGCCAGCTCGCGCAGGGACGGGAGCTTCTGTCCCGGCGGATACTCGCCGGCGCGGATGCGCGCTGACAGGTCGTCTGCGATTTCCCGCGACGACATAGGTATGGGCATGGCGGATCTCCCTGGCTGGCCCGCCGATTTGATCACGCAGTGCCACCAACCTCAAGCAGTGATTGCGCTTAGGTCACACTGTGGCCTAGGTTGACCTGCGGGTACTCCGTCCCTGGCTGGCGCCGGGCTGATACCCAGCCGGGCGGGGGACTGGCGGTCCCCCCGGACACCCCAGCCCCGCCCGGCATCCCCGCCCTCCACCGCGAGGAGGACCCGGCCGTGGACGACTCCCTCGACGGGCGCCGCGTCTCAGTCGACGGGGATGCGGTACACCAGCTCGTACCGACCGCCCGGCAGCACGATGTCCGCCGTCTCCACCGGCCTGCCGGCGGCGTAGTAGGTCCGCTCGATCAGATGGACGGTCACGGACCGGGCGGGCAGGCCGAGCGCCTCCGACTCGGCCTGTGTGGCGGCACGCAGGCTGACCCGCTCTACGAATTCGTCGACGTGTACGCCGATCACGTCCATGCGGGCGACGACGCCCACCGCGGCGCCGTCCTCCGGCCACTCGATCGGGGTGCCCTGGGTGATGCTCAGCGGCTCGTACGACGTGGACAGCTGGATGGGTTCGGCGTCGGCCAAGAATCGGTACGCGGTGCGCATTACCGGCGTCCCGGGGTCGACCCCGAGGCGGGAGGCGATCCGCGCGTCGGCGACGTCGTGGCGGCTGTCGTGCTCCCACGTGCCGCGGTGGCCGGCGCGGAGGGCGTCCCTGGCGAACGGCGACGTTGGGCCGTCACCGCCGGCGCGGCGCATGTCTTGGCCATGGGCGAGCCGCACCAGGCGGCGGGCGTCGCGGACGTAGACGCCGGAGCCGGCGCGGCCCTCCACGATGCCCTCGCCTTTGAGCACGCTGATGGCCCACTTGATCACCGTTCGGCTCACGCCGTGCTGGCGCATGAGGGCGGTCTCGCTGGGCAGCTTGGCTCCGGCGGCGATGCGGCCGGACAGGATCTCCGCGCGCAGGTCCGCCGCGATCCTCAGGTAGGCGGGCGTGGTGGGCATAGATGGGGTACCTCCGGTCAGCCCGCCCAGTCGATCACACGATGCCTAGTG
>NZ_JBEYTP010000117.1:0-3542 GCF_040643125.1 Micromonospora sp. NPDC047465 | reverse complement strand
CCAACCGCCCGTCGAACGCCGGACACCGCCCCACCAGACCCGCGGCCATCCGCACCGCCTGCCCGCCCTGACCGGGGAACACGAACACCACCCCGTGGGTGGATGCCGTGCCGCCGACGACGTGGCCGGCCGGCGCGCCGGCCGCCAGGGCGTCCAGGCCGGCCAGCAGGTCCTCGCTGCTCGCCCCGACGACGGCGGCGCGCTGCTCCAGTGCGGCCCGGGTGGTCGCCAGCGACCAGGCCACGGCGGCCGGGTCGAGGCCGTTGTGGTCGCGGACGTGCCGCGCGAGCCGTTCCGCCTGGACCCGCAGCGCCGCGCTGGACCGCGCCGACAGCGGCCACAGCACCGCGTCCGAGCGGACCAGCCCGTCCGGGCCGTCCTCGGCGGGCGAGCCGGGCTCGGTCGGCTCGGCGCCGTCCGGCTCGGCGGGCTCCTCCGGCTGTTCGACGATGACGTGGGCGTTGGTGCCGGAGACGCCGAACGACGACACCGCCGCCCGGCGCGGCCGGCCCGTCTCCGGCCACGGCCGCTGCTCGGTGGTGAGCGTGACGGCCCCGGCCGTCCAGTCGATGTGCGGGGACGGCTCGTCCACGTGCAGGGTCGCGGGGACGACGCCGTGCCGCATGGCCTGCACCATCTTGATCACACCGGCCATCCCGGCCGCAGCCTGGGCGTGCCCGATGTTCGACTTGATCGAGCCGAGCAGCAGCGGCTCGGCGTCGCCCCGGTCCTGCCCGTACGTGGCCAGCAGCGCCTGCGCCTCGATCGGGTCGCCGAGGGTGGTGCCGGTGCCGTGCGCCTCGACCACGTCCACGTCAGCGGTGGTCAGCCGGGCGTTGGCGAGGGCCTGGCGGATGACCCGCTGCTGGGACGGCCCGTTCGGGGCGGTCAGCCCGTTGGACGCCCCGTCCTGGTTGACCGCGGAGCCGCGCAGCACGGCGAGGACGTGGTGGCCGTTGCGCCGCGCGTCGCTCAGCCGCTCGACCAGCAGCACGCCGACGCCCTCGGCCCACCCGGTGCCGTCGGCGGCGGCGGCGAACGACTTGCACCGCCCGTCCGCGGCAAGGCCGCCCTGGCGGGAGAACTCGGCGAAGGTGTCCGGGGTGGCCATCACGGCGACCCCGCCGGCGAGGGCGAGGTCGCACTCGCCCCGGCGCAGCGCCTCGCTGGCCAGGTGCAGCGCGACCAGCGACGACGAGCAGGCGGTGTCCACGGTGATCGCCGGGCCCTCCAGCCCCAGCGTGTACGCCACCCGGCCGGAGATGACGCTGTGCGAGCCGCCGGTCATCAGGTAGCCCTCGGTGCCCTCCGGCACCTCGGTCAGCCCGCTCCCGTAGCCGGAGGTGGACGCGCCGACGTAAACGCCGGTGCGGCTGCCCTTGAGGGCGGTCGGGTCGATCCCGGCCCGTTCCAGCACCTCCCAGGACGCCTCGAGGGTGAGCCGCTGCTGCGGGTCCATCGCCAGGGCCTCGCGGGGCGAGATGCCGAAGAACGCCGGGTCGAAGCCGGTCACGTCGTGGAGGAAGCCGCCGGCCGGGGTGTAGCCGCTGTCCGGCGCGGGGGTGTCCCAGCCCCGGTCGGTGGGGAAATCGCCGATCGCGTCGACGCCCTCGGTGACCAGCCGCCACAGCTCGTCGGGGCTCGCGGCGCCTCCCGGGTAGCGGCAGGCCATGCCGACGATGGCGATCGGCTCGCCGGCGGTGACGGCGACCGCGACGGCCGCGGCGGCGCGGTCCCCGCCGAACGCCGTCTCGCGCAGGTGCCGGGCCAGGTCGGCCGGGGTGGGGTGGTCGAAGACGAGGGTGGCCGGCAGCCGCAGCCCGGTGGCCTCGTTCAGCCGGGTACGGAAGTCCAGGGCCGTGAGCGAGTCGAAGCCGAGGTCCTTGAACGGCCGGCCGCGCAGGTCGTCCGGGGTGGCGTGGCCGAGCACCCGGGCGGCCTGCTCGTTGACGAGCCGGAGCAGTTCCCGCTCCTGCTCGGCCTCGGTCAGGTCGACCAGGTGGCGCAGCGCGTCGGACGCGCCGGCCGGCGCGTCGGTCTCCGCCTCGGCCTCGGCCAGCGCCCGCACCGCGGGCAGCTCAGAGAGGAACGGGCTGGGCCGGGCCAGGGTGAACGCCGGGTGGAAGCGGCTCCAGTCGACGTCGGCGACGGTCAGGCGGGTCTCGCCGTGCTCGACGGCGCGGCGCAGGGCGAGCAGCGCGTCGGCGGGTCGCATCGGGTTGAGGCCGCGGCGGCTGAGCAGCTGTTGGGTCTCCTCGGTGGTGGCCATGCCGCCCTCGGCCCAGGCGCCCCAGGAGATGGAGGTGGCGGTGAGGCCCCGGGCGCGCCGCTGCTCGGCGAGCCCGTCGAGGTACGCGTTCGCGGCCGCGTACCCGCACTGGCCGGCGCTGCCCCACACCGCGGCGATGGAGGAGAACGTGACGAAGGCGTCGAGTTCCCGGTCGGCCAGGAACTCGTCGAGGTGCACCGCGCCGAGCGCCTTGCCGGCCATGACGTGGTCGAACACGTCGAGGTCGGTGTCGACCAGCGGGGTGAGGTGGTCGGTGCCGGCGGCGTGCAGCACGGCGGTCAGCGGGGCCACCTCGTCCAGGCCGGCCACGAGCGCGCCGACCTGGTCGCGGTCGGCCACGTCGCAGGCCACCACGCTGACCCGTACGCCCGTGGCGGTCAGCTCGTCGGCCAGCTCGCGGGCGCCGGCGGCGTCGAGGCCGCGGCGGCTGGTCAGCACCAGGTGCTCGGCGCCGTTGTCGGCGAGCCAGCGGGCGGCCTGCGCGCCGATCGCGCCGGTGCCACCCGTTATCAGCACGGTGCCGCGCGGCTGCCAGGCGGTGACCTGCCCCGACGCGGGGGTGGTGGCGGGGGTGAGCCGCCGGACGAAGGTACCGGACGGGCGGACGGCGAACTGGTCCTCGTCGCCGGCGGCGGTGAGGATGCGGGCCACCTCCGCCCAGGTCACGGCGTCGGGCTCGACCGGCAGGTCCACCATGCCGCCCCAGCGCCGCGGGTGTTCCAGGCCGACCACCCGGCCCAGCCCCCACAGTGCGTGCTGCGCGGCGCTGGCCACCGGATCCGCCGGGCCGGTACCGACCCCGCCCCGCGTCACGCACCACAACGGCGCGGACACGTCGACGTCCTGCAACGCCTGCACCAGACGGGTCGTCGCGACCATCCCGGTGGGGATGCCGGGGTGGCCTGGGTACTGCGCGTCCGCCAGGCCGAGCAGGGACACCACCCCGGCCGGCTGCGCGTCCCGCTCCCCGACCAGCCGCTCCGCCAGCTCCTCCCGGGTGACCTGGGCCGGGTCGACGGCCAACTGCCGCACGGCCGACCCGCCGGGCAGAGCGGCCGCGAGCAGCTCCAACCAGCCGTCCACCGCGGGATCGTCGACCGGCCGCACCACCAGCAGGTCACCGGCCACGGCACCGCCGCCGACCGCCGGGGCCGCCCGCTTCCACACCACCCGGTACGACCAGCCGTCCAGCACCGCCCGCTGCAACCGGGCCTTCCGCCACGACGACAACACCGGCAACGCCGGAGCGAGC
>NZ_JBEYTP010000116.1:0-3650 GCF_040643125.1 Micromonospora sp. NPDC047465 | reverse complement strand
CGCCACCCGAGGTAAGCAAAAGCCTCACGGTTCCTCCGAATTCGCGCACGGAAGTGGCTACGCCGGAGACCAGGCACCGGGCCGGGCCCAGCATATTTCGGATCTCCTGTTCGGGCGGTCCCGCAGATCACCGGTGTCGATAACCGGGTGATCGCTCGCGCCTGGGGCACGATTCATACAGCAGGTCCAGCGACTCGGGCAGGCAGAATGCCCACGACACAACGACCGCACCTCGGCACGTCCGCGCGTCGTCACCCGTCAGCCGGCTGCGCTCCACGACGCACGGTCTGCGGCATGAGCGGGTACGCCGTCCAGATGTGAGCTTCTTCTACCGTGATGCCATGCAGTGGTATCTCTTGCTCGCTGGCATCGGGCTCGCTACGGGCATCACAGTCCTGATCTCCAAACGTAGACGTCGTCGGCCACAGAGCGTCGAGGAGAAGGCCGCCGCAGCGAGGGCCGCCATGCGATCCATACGCCGAAACTCGCCGCGCTCTAGTCGCGATAGCTTCCAGCGAGGCCGAGGTGTTCCCGACCGACACTCCGCCGCCATCGTGGAGAACGCTGCCTATGGAGACGCTGCGAACTTCGATACTGGCGGTGGCGGAGGGGGAACGGACTGAAACCCCACTGTCACCCCGCCCAGCCGTGCTTGCCGGACTGCCAAACGCACCCTTCTCGGCACGCCGCTACACCTGCCCAATCTCGCTCCGTAGCGCGCGGCTCGCGGCATGAGAGCATGCCGCCGGCTACGTGCTTGCCGGGTTGCCCGCTTTCCATCGATGGTTGACGTCTCTGTCATGCTCGGCCGGTGAAGATCACCCGACCCATGGTCGCCGGGGCGGTTGTCGCTCTTGCTGGGCACGGCCTTGCTCTCGGGGTCACGCTTGCCGTGGCCATTGCCGCTGGCGGCGGCCCGGATGCAGATCTCGATGCCGGTGGCAGGTTCGGGGTGCTCTTCTTTGCCGTATTCACGTACGGCATTGCGCAGCTGGTGTTGCTGGGGACCTGCGTCGCGCTTTCTGGCCGCCTCGGTCGTGGATCATCGTCAGGCCTCGTGGCGGGCTGGGTGCTGGGACTGGCCGCAAGCCTTTCCTACCTGTGTGGCGGGTTCGGCGCATAACATCCGCTAATCGGCAAAGCCGCGAGCGGCTGGCTATGTGCCGGAGGCCATGTACGCGGCCAGGATGTAGTTGGGGTGCCGGTCGAGGTTCTTGCGGGCCCGGTCGTAGCGCATGGTGGTTCGCGGGTCGGCGTGGCGGGCGGCGATCTGCACGTCGCGCAGGCTGACGCCGGCGTCGAGCATGGTCGTCACGAACGTGTGGCGCAGCATGTGGGGATGCATCCTCGGCATCCGGATCCCTGCGGCCTGGGCCAGGTGCTTGAGTCGGCGGGTGGCAGCGTGCCGGTCCATCCGCACGCCGAGGGTGTTGCGAAGGATCGGCCCGGTGGTGCGGTCGCCGACAGCTTGGTCGATGGCTCGGGCCACCGCGGGTGGCAGCGGGACGAGCACGACCTTGCCACCCTTGCCGCGCACGCGCAGTACCCGGTGGCCGTGCTCCTCCCCCAGATCGGCGATGCTGGCCCCGCAGGCTTCGAAGATCCGCAGACCGAGCAGGCCCAGAAGCGCGACCAGGGCGAAGTCGTTCGGGTTGGTCGACAGTCGAGCGGTAGTGATCAGGGCCTCGAACTGCAGGTGACCCAGCCCGAGGGTCGGCGACTCAGCCGGCACCGTAGGCCGGCGGACGTAGTCGGCCGGCGAGTGGTCCAGGATGGCATCGATGACGCAGACCCGATAGAACCCGACGACGACGGACAGGCGGCGCGAGACCGTCGAGGGCTGGTACCCGCTTACGTCCTGCAGCCAGCGCACGTACCGCTCGACGTCCACCCGTGCCGCAGCCAGCGGATCGAGGTCCTGTTCGGCGCACCAGCGGAGGAAGATTCGCAGGTCGGACTCGGTATGGACGCGAGTCTGGCCGCGGTAGCGGCCCAGGAAGGCGGACACCGCGGCGCGCAAAACGAGCTGATCGGCAGGTACGACGCCGGAAGCGGAAGCAGAAAAGGCAGCCATACATCACCGTGCGGCACCAGCGGCGATGAACGCCAGCACGCCCGGAGCGGCATGAGCGTGCAGTGGATCATCGTGGCGGACCGCGACGCCTTTACCTTCTTTATCGCCGTCTGCGGGTGCTTGGCGGCGCGGACCAGCGGGATGCACGATGCAGTTATGCCAGGTCAGGTCGAGACGGCTATTCGAGCTCGGGTTGGGGCGGGTACGCGCCTCCCAACGCCGACCGGTCGCGCCACCTTCGGGGTCGGCGAGGTTTCCCCAGCCGGGTTGGTCTTGCTCTTCGGGACCAAACAGACTCGGACGGTCTTCAGCTGGTCCTGCCTTGAGGGCATCCCGGGGTACCTGCACGGACGCGGCTGGGTTCGGGTTGGGGCAAACCGTGATGTTCACGGCAGTCAAGGCACATTGGACGGGTATCTCAAGACATTCGTCAAACGGCAGGCGGCGGACTATGTGGCCGTCGTCTTGGAGCGCGCTGGAGTCGTCGATCTGGATCGAGAACGTCCCGCACGGGTGCGGCTGCGGCGGACGTGACCACCGTCGGGCGGTGGCCGCCGCTCAGGGCATTCCGTACAGATGGTGACGAGTGCTCGGGTAAACGCCGCGCGTTGTCGGCGGCAGATCCGTGCACGCCAGCGGCTGGCGTGTGGTGGGCGACCCAGGCTGCGCTGGTTACGTACGAACTCTCATGGCAACCGGCCGAGGCGCTCTATCTTCAGCGGCTCGGCGTCGTTGAGGTACAAAACCTGCCCGGACTCTTCTTCGTCTTCTCCATCTGGATGCCACTCCCCGAAGACCGGGACGACATTCAGCGCTCCGGTAGGACGGGGAAGCCAGCCCATGTCCTTCGGCGGATCGAAATGAGCGGCCCACGTGACGACGACCTCGGTAGGCGGGATCAAGACCTCGCAGAAGTCACCCTCTTGCAGCTCAAGGGGCGGCGGGTCAAGCCGCCAGAGCTGCTCGAAGTCACGATGCTCGGGGTCGCGAGCGAATGCACGCGTCCCATTCCAGCAGAACGCCGACTCGGGATCCGGTCGTCCCCATGGCCAGCGCACGTAGACATAGAACTGGTCAGCCCTCACCACCTGGGCGCGGTGCGGTTCGCAGGAAACCAATAGATGATCGCCCGGCCGGAACTCGACGGCATCCACGACGTGCGGCTCCTCAGCTCCCGGTGAATCCGCGAGATCGTATCCCGCGCCTGCGGCTCGCGGGCCGGCGAGCCGACACACTCACATCGGCACGTCCGCGCGTCGCCACCCGTCAGCCGGCTGCGCTCCAGACCGCGCGGTCTGCAACAGAATGCTGATACCTCGCCGATCCGCACATCAGCACGACAGCGCCCTCGGCGTGAAGCCGGCGACAGCAGGGCATCCTTGCAGACGGTGGCGGAGGCCGTCTGCCCGGTGCGCTCGCCCGGCGGCACGAGCGGAAGCCTCAGGGGAGCCGTTCGGTGAGGGTTTCAGCGGGGTGCACGTCTGGCCTCGACGAGGGTCCGAGTCGAGTGGGCCACGAAGGCGCCGTGGTGGCGAATGTGGGCGTCCAGTCGCTCGAGGGTGTCCCGGTACCGCTC
>NZ_JBEYTP010000115.1:0-3719 GCF_040643125.1 Micromonospora sp. NPDC047465 | reverse complement strand
AGTCCGGCACCACGCCGAACGACTCCACCAGGCGGAACAGCGCCACCTCGACGGCGAACAGCCCGGCCTGCGTGAAGACGGTCTGGTCCAGCAGCTCCGCCTCGGCCGTGCCCGCCTCGGCGAAAAGGACTTCCCGAAGCGGCTGCGGCAGCAGCGCGTCCAGGTGCCCGCACACCTCGTCCAACGCCGACGCGAACACCGGGAAGGCCCCGTACAACTCCCGGCCCATCCCGGCGCGCTGCGCGCCCTGCCCGGAGAAGAGGATCGCGACGGGGCCCCGGTCGGCGGCGCGACCGGTGACGACGGCGTCGGTGGGCTCACCGGCGGCGAGGGCCCGCAGCCCGGCGGTCAGCTCGTCGTGGTCGGCGGCGAGCAGCACGGCCCGGTGCTCCAGTGCCGCACGGGCCGTCAGGGACGTCCAGCCGGCGTCGACCAGCCGCGGCCGGTCGGGCGCGGCGAACCGGTCGGCCCAGCGGTGGGCCTGCCGGGCGAGGCCGTCGCCGCGGGCGGAGAGCAGCACCGGCACCAACGGCGGCGCGGCGGGCTCGACCACCTCGCCGTCGACGATCTCGGCCGGCGGCTCCTCGACGATGACGTGCGCGTTGGTGCCACTGACCCCGAACGAGGACACGGCGGCGCGGCGGGGCCGGCCGGTCTCCGGCCACGGCCGGGCCTCGGTCAGCAGTTCGACGGCGCCGGCCGACCAGTCGACGTGCGGGGTGGGCTCGTCGACGTGCAGGGTGCGCGGCAGGACGCCGTGCCGCAGCGCCTGCACCATCTTGATCACACCGGCGACGCCGGCGGCGGCCTGGGTGTGGCCGATGTTCGACTTGATGGAGCCCAGCCACAGCGGCTCCCGACCGTCCCGGTCCTGCCCGTACGTGGCGAGGAGCGCCTGCGCCTCGATCGGGTCGCCCAGGGTGGTGGCGGTGCCGTGGGCCTCGACGGCGTCCACGTCGACGGTGCTGAGGCCGGCGTTGGCGAGCGCGGCCCGGATCACCCGCTGCTGCGACGGCCCGTTCGGCGCGGTCAGCCCGTTGGACGCGCCGTCCTGGTTGACGGCGCTGCCCCGGATCACGGCGAGGACGCGGTGGCCGTTGCGCCGGGCGTCGGAGAGCCGCTCGACCAGCAGCACGCCGACGCCCTCGCCCCAGCCGGTGCCGTCGGCGGCGGCGGCGAAGGAGCGGCAGCGGCCGTCGGCGGCGAGGCCGCCCTGCCGGGTGAACTCGACGAACGCGCCCGGGGTGACCATCACGTTCACGCCGCCGGCCACCGCCAGCTCGCACTCGCCCTGCCGCAGCGACTGCACGGCCAGGTGCAGCGCCACCAGCGACGACGAGCAGGCGGTGTCCACGGTGACGGCCGGCCCCTCCAGGCCGAACGTGTACGCGACCCGCCCGGAGATGACGCTGTGCGCGCCGCCGGTGAGCCGGTAGCCGTCCAGGTCGGGGGTCTCGTCGCCGGTGCCGTAGCCGGACGGGGAGGCGCCGACGAAGACGCCGGTGGCGGTGCCGTGCAGCGAGTCGGGGGTGACGCCGGCCTGCTCGAACGCCTCCCAGGTGGCCTCCAGCAGCAGCCGCTGCTGCGGGTCCATGGCCAGCGCCTCGCGGGGCGAGATGCCGAAGAAGACCGGGTCGAAGTCGGTGGCCCGGTCGATGAAACCGCCGTGCCGGGTGTGCGAGCGGCCGGACGCCTCGGGGTCGGCGGCGAGTAGCCGGTCGAGGTCCCAGTGCCGGTCGGCGCGGAACTCGGTGATGCCGTCACGGCCCTGCGCGACCAGTTCCCACAGCCCGTCGGGATCGCTGACCCCGCCCGGGTAGCGGCAGCTCATCCCGACGATGGCGACCGGCTCGTCGGCGAGGGCGGCACCGGCGGGCGTGGCGGGCGTCCCGGCGGGGGCGGCCTCGGCGTCGTCCAGCCGCAGCAGGGACGCCAGGTGCCCCGCCAGGGTGGCCGGGTTGGGGTAGTCGAAGATCAGGGTGGTGGGCAGGGCCAGCCCGGTCGCGCCGGTGAGCTGGTTGCGCAGCTCGACGGCGGTCAGCGAGTCGAAGCCCAGCTCCTTGAACGCCCGCTTCGGCCGCACGGCGTCGGTGCCGGCGTGGCCGAGCACGGCGGCGGCGTGGTCGCGGACCAGGTCGGTGAGCTGGCGGTCCCGTTCGGCGCGGGGCAGGGCGAGCAGTCGCTGGCGCAGCTCGGCGGCGGAGTCGGTGACGCCGTCGGCGGGGCGGGCGGACAGGGCCTCGCGCGCCTCGGCGATGTCGGCGAGCAGCGGCCGGGGCCGGGCGGAGGCGTACGCGGGGGCGAAGTGCGCCCAGTCGACGTCGGCGACGGTCAGGCAGGTCTCGCCGTGCTCGACGGCGCGGCGCAGGGCGAGCAGCGCGGCGGCCGGCTGCATCGGGTTGAGGCCCCGGCGGCTGAGCAGCCGCTGCGCCTCCTCGGTGGTGGCCATGCCACCCTCGGCCCAGGCGCCCCAGGAGATCGAGGTGGCGGTGAGTCCCCGGGCACGCCGCTGCTCGGCGAGCGCGTCGAGGTACGCGTTCGCGGCCGCGTACGCGCCCTGCCCGCCGCTGCCCCACACGCCGGAGATCGAGGCGAACGTGACGAACGCGTCGAGCTGCCGGTCGCCGAGCAGCTCGTCGAGGTACTCGGCGCCGGCGGCCTTGCCGGCCATGACGTGGTCGAACACGTCGAGGTCGGTGTCGACGAGCGGGGTGAGCTGGGTGATGCCGGCGGCGTGCAGCACGGCGGTCAGCGGGGCGACGTCGTCCAGGCCGGCGACGAGCGCGGCGACCTGGTCGCGGTCGGCCACGTCGCAGGCCACCACGCTGACCCGTACGCCCGTGGCGGTCAGCTCGTCGGCCAGCTCGCGGGCGCCGGCGGCGTCGAGGCCGCGGCGGCTGGTCAGCACCAGGTGCTCGGCGCCGTTGTCGGCGAGCCAGCGGGCGGCCTGCGCGCCGATCGCGCCGGTGCCGCCGGTGACGAGCACGGTGCCGCGCGGCCGCCACGGGGTGACCTGCCCGGCGGCGCGGGCGGTGGTGCGGGCGAGCCGCCGGACGAAGGTGCCGAAGGGGCGGACGGCGAACTGGTCCTCGTCGCCGGCGCCGGCGAGGATGCGGGCGACCTCCGCCCAGGTGGCGGCGTCGGGCTCGGCGGGCAGGTCGACCAGGCCGCCCCAGGCGCGGGGGTGTTCCAGGCCGATGACGCGGGCCAGGCCCCACAGCGCGTGCTGGGCGGCGCTGGCGACCGGCTCGGCGGGGCTGGTGCCGACGCCGCCCCGGGTGACGCACCACAGCGGCGCGGGCAGGTCGGCGTCCTGCGCCGCCTGCACGAGGCGGGTGGTGGCGACCAGCCCGGTGGGGATGCCGGGGTGGTCGGGGTACTGCGCGTCGGCGAGGCCGAGCAGGGACACCACGGCGGCCGGTGGCGTCTCGCGGTGCCCGGCCAGCGACTCGGCCAGCTCCGCCCGGGTGACCTGGGCCGGGTCGACGGCCAGCGTCCGTACGGCCGCCCCGTCGGGCAGGGCGGCGGCGAGCAGGTCCAGCCAGCCGTCCACGGCCGCGTCGGCGGCGGGCCGCACCACGAGCAGGTCGCCGGCGAGGGTCGCCCCGCCGGCCGGGGCGGCGGGCTTCCACACCACCCGGTACGACCAGCCGTCCAGCACCGCCCGCTGCAACCGGGCCTTCCGCCACGACGACAACACCGGCAACGCCGGAGCGAGC
>NZ_JBEYTP010000114.1:0-3823 GCF_040643125.1 Micromonospora sp. NPDC047465 | reverse complement strand
AGCATGCCCACGCCCTCACCCCAACCGGTGCCATCCGCCGACGCCGCGAACGACTTGCACCGCCCATCAGCCGACAGACCCCGCTGCCGCGAGAACTCGACGAACGTCCCCGGCGTGGCCATCACGGTCACACCACCGGCCAGGGCCAGGTCGCACTCCCCCGACCGCAGCGCCTGCGCGGCGAGGTGCAGCGCGACCAGCGACGACGAGCAGGCGGTGTCGACCGTGACCGCCGGGCCTTCGAGCCCGAACGTGTACGCCACCCGTCCCGACAGCACGCTGCCCGAGGTGCCGGTGCCGACGTAGCCTTCGGCGTCCGGGGGAAGGTCGGCCAGCCGTGAGGCGTAGTCGTGGTACATCACGCCGGCGAACACGCCCGTACGGCTGCCCCGCAGCCCCTGCGGGTCCAGGCCGGCGGACTCGAACGTCTCCCACGACGTCTCCAGCAGCAGCCGCTGCTGCGGATCCATGGCGACCGCCTCGCGCGGCGAGATCCCGAAGAACGCCGGGTCGAACTCGGCCGCCCCGGCGAGGAAGCCGCCGTGCCGGGTGTACGACGTGCCGCTGCGGTCCGGGTCGGGGTCGAAGAGGCCGTCGAGGTCCCAACCCCGGTCGGTGGGGAACTCGGAGACGCCGTCCCCGCCGGCGGCCAGCAGCTCCCACAGCTGATCCGGGCTGTCGACCCCGCCCGGGTACCGGCAGGCCATGCCGACGATCGCGATCGGCTCGTCGGCGGCGACGGCCCGCACGGCCGACCGCCGCACACTGAGCTGGCCGGAAACCCGCTCGTACAGGTGCTCGGCGAGCACGGCCGGGGTCGGGTAGTCGAACACCAGCGTCGACGCCAACCGCAGCCCGGTGGCCGCATTGACCCGGTTACGCAGATCCACCGCCGTCAGCGAGTCGAAGCCCAACTCCCGGAACGCCCGGTCCGCCGGCACCGCCTCCGCCCCGCCGTGACCGAGCACCTGGGCGACCAGACCCCGGACCAGCAGGTCGATCTGGGCGCGGGCCTCGTCGGGGTCCATTCCGGCGAGCTGGTCGGCCCAGTCGCCGCCGCTGCCGGCCTGCCGGCGGGTGACCGTCGCGCCGACCAGGGCGCGCAGCACCGCCGGCGCCTGGCCGCCGCCGAGGGCGGCCCGCATCGCGGGTACGTCCAGCGCGGCCGGCACGAGTGCCGGCAGGCCCGCGCCCAGCGCGGCGTCGAGCAGCTCCAACCCGACCTCGACGCTCATCGGCGTCAAGCCGGCCCGCGCCGACCGGACCCGATCCGCCTCCGACACCGACGCCGCCATGCCACCGGTGTCCCACATGCCCCACGCCAGGCTGACCGCCGGCAGACCCACCTGCCGCCGATACGCCGCGAGCGCGTCCAGGAACGCGTTCCCCGCCGCGTACGCCGCCTGACCCGGCGAACCGAGAACGCCCGCAGCCGAGGAGAAGACCACGAACAGATCCAGGTCCAGACCCGCCGTCGCCTCGTGCAGCAACCAGCCCGCCGACACCTTCGGCGCCAGCACACCCGCCAGCCGGTCCGCCGTGATCGACGAGACCACCCCGTCGTCCAGCACGCCGGCCGTGTGCACCACGCCGGCCAGCCGGCCCGGGACGCCCGCCACCAGGGCGGCCACCTGCTCCCGGTCCGTCACGTCGCACGCCACCACCCGCGCCGACGCACCCAGACCCGACAGCCGCTCCACGAGCGCCCCCGCACCCGAAGCGCCCGGACCCTGCCGCGACACCAGCACCAGCGACCGCACCCCGTACGCCGCCACCAGATGCTCCGCCACGAGCGCACCCAACGCACCCGTACCACCGGTCACCAGCACCGTGCCCTCACCCAGAGCCGGCACGGCCCCAGCCGACGCCCGCACCAGCCGCGGCACGAACACCCGACCGTCGCGGACGGCCACCTGGCCGCCCGTCACGGCCGGATCGGCGGCGACCCGGGCCAGCAGGGCCAGGATGCCCGCGTCCAGGTCGCCGTCGACGTCGGCCAGGACGATGCGGCCCGGGTGCTCGGTCTGCGCCGAGCGCAGCAGGCCCCATGCGGCGGCACCCGCGAGGTCGGTCACCCGGTCCCCGTCACGGACGGCCACGGCCCCCCGGGTCGCCACGACGAGGGTCGTGGCGGCGAGCGCGTCGGCCACCAGCCAGGTCTGCACGGCGGCCAGGACGTCGGCGGTGACCGTGCGGACGGCGTCCGGCACGGGCGCCTCGGCGGCGGCGGGCAGCGGCAGCAGCAGTGCGCGCGGCGCCTCGGCCCGGCCCGCGCCGACCGCCTCGGTCAGCGCCTCGACGGCCGGGAACGCCGGCAGGTCCACACCGCCGGCAGGCAGGTCACCGGAGAGCAGCGCCCAGCCGGACACGTCGTCGGCCGGGGTGACGTCCTCGGGCTGCCACTCGAGGGTGAACAGCGACCGGGCCGCCGCGCCGGGGGCGACCACGGCCGTCATCTCCCGCAGGACGAGGGAGTCGACGGACACGACCGGTGCGCCGGACTCGTCCACCGCGACCAGGCGCGCGGAGGTGCCGGCCCGGGTGAGCCGTACGCGCAGGACGCGCGCCCCGGTGGCGTGCACCTGCACGCCCTCGAACGCGAACGGTACGCGCGGCCCGCTGGTCTCCTCGGCGAGCAGCAGCCCGACGGGGTGCAGCGCGGCATCGAGCAGCGCGGGGTGGACGCCGAACCGGGCGGCCTCGCCGGCCGCCTCGTCCGGCAGCGCGACCTCGGCGTAGACCTCGCCGTCGCCGGTCCACAGCCGGCGCAGTCCCTGGAACACCGGCCCGTAGGAGAGGCCGTGTTCGGCGAGCCCCGGATACCAGCCGGCCAGGTCCGCCTCGGCGAGCCCGACGGGCGGCCAGGCACCGAGCGTCGGCTCGTCGGCCGACGCCGGGTCCAGCACGCCCTCCGCGTGCCGGATCCAGTCAGCCTCCGGGTCGCCGTCGGACTGCGAGTGGACGGCCACGCCCCGGCTGCCCGCCTCGTCGGCGGCGCCGACGCGCACCTGCACCCGCACCCCGCCGGTCTCGGGCAGCACCAGCGGCGCCGCGATGGTCAGCTCCCGTACGCGGGAGGCGCCTACCTCGTCGCCCGCCCGGACGGCCAGCTCGACGAGGGCGGTGCCGGGCACGACGACCGCGCCGGAGACGACGTGATCGGCGAGCCACGGGTGCGTGGCGACCGACAGCCGGCCGGTCAGGACCACCATGTCCTCGCCGGCGACGGTGACCGCCGCGCCGAGCAGCGGGTGCCCGGCGACGCCCAGCCCCGCGCCGGTGACGTCGCCCGCCCGGGCCCGGCCGATGCCGAGCCAGTAGCGCTCGTGCTGGAACGCGTACGTCGGCAGGTCGACGCGCTGCGGGTCCGTCCCGGCGTACCACTGGGTCCAGGTGACGGGGACGCCGTTGACGTGCAGCTCGGCCAGGGCGTGCAGCAGCGCCTGCCCGGCGGCGCGGTCCCGCCGCTGCGTGGCGAGGGCCAGGGCGTCCTCGGCGAGCAGGTCGGCGTTCAGGGCGGTGAGGACGCTCTGCGGGCCGATCTCCAGGTACGTGCCCGCGCCGGCGTCCCGGAGGGCGGCGACGCCGTCGGCGTACCGGACGGCCTCGCGGACGTGCCGGACCCAGTAGTCGGCGTGGGTCAGCTCCTGCGGGTCGGCGAGCGTCCCGGTCAGGTTCGACACGACGGGCACCAGCGGTGCCCGGAACGTCAGCCCGTCGAGGACCGTCCGGAACTCGGCCAGCATCGGCTCCATCAACGGACTGTGGAACGCGTGACTGACCCGCAGTCGGCGCGTCCGCACGCCCCGGCCCTGCCAGGCGG
>NZ_JBEYTP010000113.1:0-4018 GCF_040643125.1 Micromonospora sp. NPDC047465 | reverse complement strand
TCCGGGTACTTACGAGGGGCGGGCACAGAGAACCTCCTGGTCAGGGCCTATAAGACCACGATCGAAAGTCTCCGAGCTACCGGGGGAACCTCAAGGGCACGCATTCCTACGGCGCGGCGCTGACTCGCCACCTGCTGACCGCAGGAATCGGCGTCATCGAGGTCAACCAGCCGGACAAGGCCACCGGCGCCGCCGCGGCAAGACCGACGTCATTGACGCCGAAACAACAGCTCGAGCAGTCCTGTCCGGCACAGCGACCGCCCTCGCCAGGGCAGGCGACGGCCATGTCGAGCGGATACGGCTGTTCATGCTGGCCAAACCTCGGCCACCAAGTCGCAAGCACAGGCCATCAACCAGCTCAAGGCCGTCCTCGTCGGCGCCGACCCGGCGCTGCGCGACTCGATGACCGGGCTCAGTAACCCCAAGCTCATCCGCCGATGCGCCGACCTGGACCCGGGCCAGCCGGACACACCAGCGGCAGCCGCCGCCTACACCCTGCGCCTGCTGGCTCGCCGGATCATCGAACTCACCCGCGAGGTCGAGGACCTCAACCAGCGCATCACCGAGGCCATCAACGCCCACACGCCCGAGCTGTTGCGGCGCTACGGCGTCGGCCCCGACACTGCAGCAGCTCTGCTCCTGGCCGCCGACGACAACCCGCACCGGATCACCAGCGAAGCATCCTTCGCGGCTCTCTGCGGAGTCAGCCCCATCGAGATGTCCTCCGGCAAGACCCCGCGACGCCGGCTCAACCGCGGCGGCGATCGCCAAGCCAACTCGGCCCTCTACATGATCGTCATCGCGGACTTCGCTGGGACCTGCGCACCCGCGCCTACATCGACCGCCGCGTCAGCGAAGGTAAAACCAGACGCGAAGCGGTCCGCTGCCTGAAACGCTACGTCGCACGCGAACTTTACGACCTCGTCGCTCGGACACCGCAGCACACGAGCATGCCATCGACCGCTTGACATCCATAGGGGCATCAAGCTCGCCGTCCGCTTACGAGGCCACTGTCCTCGTAGCGGCCATCAACGAGTGGTTGTGACCAGCGCTGTCAGGAAAGGCGGGTGGAGGACCGGTGAATTTGGGTTGGTTAGGGGTTGATGGCGTGTTCGGTGAACTGGCCGCAGGAGCGGAATCCCAGGCGGCGGTAGACGGGCTCGCCGTCGGCTGATGCCTGCAAGACTGCGATGCGGTGGTCTCGGTCGCGGGCCGTGCGGAGTGCCGCGAGTGTGATGGCGCCGCCGTAGCCGCGTCGGCGGTGGGCGGCCAGGGTGGAGATGTTGTAGATGCCGGCGACTCCCGCGTGGTGAAACACTTCAGCGGAGCAGACCGGACGGTTCTCCACGTAGCCCACCAGGTATCGGGCCGGGCACTGCGCGGCCAGCGCCTGTGGGGCGGCCTGGGCGAAGAAGCGGCGGACGGTGTCAGCGGGCGGATCCCAGTTCGCGGCGAGAACCGTGGCGTAGTCGGCGAGCTGTTCGGGCGTGGCCGCCCTCTGGATGTCCAGCCCTTGGACGGCAGGAAGTGGCAGGGTGCCGTCCAGTTCGGCCCACATCGCCGTCTCGCGTTCGGACGCCGGGAGACCGGCCGCCGTCAGGCGGGTGGTGAGGTCCAGTGGTGTCGAGGCGGGCCCCACCCACCAGGAGAAACGGCGCCTGGTGCGGGCCAGCGTCTCAGTGGTCTCGGTGATACGTGCTGTAGCGTCGGCGGCGGTGAAGCGGGCCGCGGCAACGATGTTGAAAGTGTCGTCGTCCAGGCCGCTGTCCGCGACCAGGAGGTCACCAGTCTCCGTGACAGTCGCACCGGTCATGCTTCGGTGCAGGTGACAGGCATGTTCCGCCAGATTCCGTTCCATTCTGTCCATCAAGTCGGCTTCATCAAGAAAATGATCATTCATGGCGAATGATCCAAGCATGACTGAGCCATAATCGCATGCGATTTTCGGTCGTCCGTCGGCAGTGTCGCGCTGGCGACCAGCACATTCGACACACGCTCAGAGCTGCCACCACCACCTCGGAGCGGGTGATGCGGTCACCCAGCGACCGAGGACCCGCGCCGATCTGCTGCTGGACCCACCCGACCAGGGTGTCCATCACCTGCAGTTCGCCGGCCAGAGGCCCGGATCGGCAACTGCACTCTGCGTACCTTCGCCGTCGTGCGCCGCTGCGCTGAGGTCCGCCACGGGAACGGCTCACCGGCGTCTGCGGCAGCCGGCCGGCGAGCTTCGGCGACCAGCCAGGGCAGATCGGCCAGGTGCGCGGAGCGCGTCGAGAATAAGCTCGGTGTTGCTGGTCGAAGTGCGCCGCGCCCGTTCGAACCGCCGAGATCGACCTACGCACCGAACGCGCCGAGCTGACAGAAACCCGCCGCCAGGTCGACCAGCTCCACGCCGAGCGGCGCCGGACTGAGCAGGACGCCCAGGAGTCCCGCGCCCAGGCCATCCGTCAGGAGGCCGCCGCCACCCGTGCGGAACGCGCCGAAGCCCACGCCGAACGGCTGCAGACTCAGCTTGACCAGCTCCGTACCGCCGGCCAGGAGTAGCTGTGTCAGGTCGAACCTGACCCTGCGGTCTCCGCCCTGGGGCAGGGTCCGTGGCCGCCGATTACGCAGGGGCCCGGTCGGCGCGAAGGGGGAGGGGGCGTCCAAGGCCGCCACCACCACCTCGGACCGGGCAACTGGAAGGAGTAGCGGCCCAGCATGTTGATGTGGTGCCGCATGTGCCGCAACGGCCGGTTCCTCGACGTCAAGGTCGACGGGACGCGCACTCTTCGTCTACCGCTGATCCCCAGCGATCGGTTCTGTAGGGGATACCAACGCGATCGACACGGAGATCGAGCGCGACCGAACAGCCCCACGTTGATGGCAGGATTAGCGGCCAGCGTTCGAGTGGTACTCGTCGACGATGTTCTGCGGGATGCGGCCCCGATCGGAGACGTCCTTGCCGGCCTTTCTTGGCCCAATCCCGGATGGCCTTGTTCTGCTCCTTGTCGGCAGCCGCGTCCCTGCCGGCGCGGGCGGCGCGCCCCTCGCTAACGCCTACCATGCCGCGGGCGTTCCTGCCTGCGCCGACGACGCGACCGGGGGCGCCCGAGCGATCAGCGTGCTGACCGAGGGTCGATGGTTCGGCGGGTCGCTCGACGACTGCTGTGCGGGCCGCAGTCCAGATCCCGGTGCTCCGCAAGGACTTCGTGGTCTCCAGCTATCAGGTGCAGGAGGCGCGGGCTCACGGCGCAGACTTGGTGTTGCTGATCGTCGCGGCGCTCGAGCAGAACGCCCTGGTAGGTCTGCTGGAGCGGATTGAGTCGCTCGGCATGACGGCGTTGGTCGAGGTCCACGACGAGGAGGAGGCCGACCGGGCCCTGGAGGCCGGCGCGCAGGTGATCGGGGTCAACGCCCGCAATCTGCGTACCCTTGAGGTCGACCGCTCGGTGTTCGAGCGGATCGCGCCCGGCCTGCCCAGCAGCGTCGTCAAGATCGCCATGTCGGGGGGTGCGCGGCCCGCGCGACCACGCCCTGCTGCTGCGCTTGCACACGGAAACCGCCTGCCGTCGCGGCGGCGCCCTCGCCCTGCGCCTGGCTGACCTGGACACCGCCCACGCGCTGGTCCGCCTCACCGAGAAAGGCGGCACCCTGCGATGGCAACCCATCACCCCGACCCTCGCCGAACGCCTCCAGGAGCACGCCCAGGCCCGGGGTGCGATCCTGTTCACCGATCGGCTGTTGTGCTACCGCAACGGCCGGCCGATCAGCAGCCGCCGCTACGACCACCCTGTGGAAACGCATCGGCGAACGCCTGCCATGGGTAGCCGCGCAGGGCATCTCCACTCACTGGCTACGCCACACCACCCTCACCTGGGCGGAACGCCACTTCGGCTACGGAGTAGCCCGCGCCTACGCCGGACACACCGACCGCCGCGGACCCCTGGGTGTCAGGGTTGGGTGAGACCAGCGGTTCAGAGCAAATAGCCCTCCCGGGGCGAGGATGGATCTTCTCTCGATGACGATTTCCAGCGCG
>NZ_JBEYTP010000112.1:0-4798 GCF_040643125.1 Micromonospora sp. NPDC047465 | reverse complement strand
GCGGTCGATTTTTCCGGTGCCGCCGACGGGGAACCGGTCGAGGGTCATGATGACGGCCGGGACCATGTAGGAGGGCAGTGCGGTCGCGGCGTGGGCGCGTAGTTCGCTCACTATCGGGGTGCGGCCTTCCCGGCCGGTCACGTAGCCGACCAGCCGGGCGACGCCCTGGTCCTCCCGGCGCACCACCACTGCACCACTCACGTGCGGGTGGTGGGCCAGCACCGCTTCGATCTCGCCCAGCTCGATCCGGATGCCGTTGACTTTGACCTGGTGGTCCATCCGGCCGAGGATTTCCAGCGCCCCGGTGGCGTTCCACCGGCCCAGGTCGCCCGTGCGGTAGGCGAGGCCGCCGCCGTACGGGTCGGTCACGAAGCGCTCGGCCGTCAACTCCGGGCGGTTCAGATAGCCGTCAGCCACCCCGGATCCGGTGATGAGGATTTCGCCGGGGACGCCCATGGGGACGAGGTTCAACTGCGGGTCGACGACGCGGATCTGCCGGTTGGGCATGGGCCAGCCGATGGGCACGTACGCGCCGCCCCAGCCGGCTCCGGCGTCGTACCAGGTGCAGGCGACGGACGCCTCGGCCGGACCGTACGCGTTGATCAGGCGGGCGCCGGCGGCCAGCCACCTCTGTGCCATGCGGGGTGGGATCGGCTCACCGGCGAGGGTCACGCAGGACATGCTCGGGCAGCCGGCCGGGTCGACCGCGGCCAGGTTGGTGGGCGGGCAGAACGCGTGGGTGACCTGCTCCTTGGCGATGAGTTCGGTGAGTCGGCGCGCGTCGAGCAGGTCGTCACGGGAAGACACCACGACGCGTGCGCCGGAGGTGAGGGCGGTGAAGACCTCGCCCAGGGCCACGTCGAACACGGGGGCGCAGCAGTGCAGCATCCGGCTGTCCGGACCGACCGCGCACTCCTCGCGCATCCACGCCAGGAAGTTCGTCAGCCTGTCGTGGGAGAGCACCACGCCCTTCGGGGTACCCGTCGACCCCGAGGTGTAGATCACGAACGCGGGCGCCGAGGCGTCGACCACCGGCAACCCGACCGGGTCGCCTGCCCGCACCGTCTCCCAGTCGTCGTCCAACGCCACCACCCGCACCCCGTCGACCCGGGGAATCCGCGGGGCCACCTCACCGACGGTCAACACCACCCGAGCGCCGTGGTCGGCCAGCAACACCCGCATCCGCTCCGCCGGCCAGGCCACGTCCATCGGCGTGTACGCCGCCCCCGCCCGCAACACCCCCACCATCGCGATCAGCGACCACAGGCTGCGGTCCAACGCCAACGACACCACGTCACCGGCGCCCACACCCACCGACCGCAGGTACCCCGCCAGCGCCCCCGACCGGCGCGCCAGTTCCCCGTACGTCAGCACCTCGTCGCCAGCGGCACCCGCCACCGCATCCGGCGTCCGCTCCGCCCACCGCAGCACCAACTCGTGAATCGGCGCTCCGGGCACCTGACGCACTGGCCCCCGCCCCCACGCCAACAACCGCTCGCGCTCCACATCGGTGACCAACGGCAACGCCCGCAGGCCGACCTCGGGCTCCCGTACCCCCGCCGAGGTCAACACCACGGTCTGGTCCAGCAGGCCCCGCACCCAGTCCGTGGAGAATGCTTCGGCCGCGTAGTCGATCCGCAGCCCGGATCCGTCCGAGGCCACACTCACCGCCAGGTCGACGTCCACCACCTGCGGGCCCGTCTCGGCGATCGGGCCGTCGACCAGGGCCACCGCGACCGGACCCGGTGCGCCCGTAGTCGCCACCGGCGCAGCCCAAGCCGCACCGACCCGCCCCGCCAGCTCACCGAACGCCGGATCGTCCGCGACACCCACCCGGACCGCCGATCCGCCCGACGTCAGGCCCAGCGCCACCTCGTGCTGACCGGTGTACCGGGCCAGCACGCCGACGAGGCCGGCCAGCAGCACCACACCGGCCGGCTCCGGGCCCGTCAGGTCGGGCAGCTCCACCGTCCGCGACTGCGAGGCCGCCCGGGCCGGCCACACCAACGGCCGCCGCAGGTCACCCACCAGGTCCAGGCCCTCGAACTCGGCACCCGCCCCGGCGACACCCACAACCCGGACCTGACCACCAACGGACCCGACAGACACGAACCAACCTCCGATCGAAAGGGGTGACCGGGCGGCGCGTGGCCGGAGCGGCCGGTCAGCCGATGTGCCGCACTGCGGACAGCGCGGTGTGACGCAGTGGTGGGGGGCGGCGTGGAGCGTCGCCGCCGCGTACGGGGGGCGGCCGACCGACGTCTCTCCGGAGCGGAGCCGGTCGTGCCGTAGGTGGTCCGTGGGAGGCGCGGACGGCGGTGGACGGCGTCCTGCGGCGTGCCGCGGTGGGGCACAGGTGGGGACGCCTCGGGACCGGCGGTGCGATCAGGACGGGGTCACCGTCTGGAAGCCGCAACCGGGTGTCCGACCCAGCCACCGGCACCTCCTGTCCGTCAGGGCGCGGCGCACCCACATGCGTCCCCGATTCTGTGCGGTGAGGGGAAACGACGAACCGGTGGTGCCAGACGCTATGGAGCCGGCCGGAGCGGCGTACACCCCTAGACACACAGTCGACCCCTAGTGCCGTGTCCACTGAGGATTAGTGGTTTCCGGCCGTGTGCCGTGGATTCTCGCTGGTCAGGTTGGACAAGTCGTCCGACTGCGCGATCAGACAGCCGTGGAAATCCTGCCGGAACCTCGTAGGGTCCACTCGGCTCACCGGCCGGACGAGGGTCATTCGGACGGATAATCGAGAGGGTCATTCGTCAGTGATCACCATCCTTCGGTGAAAAGAGAATGGTCGACCAGGGCGTCGGTCCACGCCTTGCCGAGATCGGTCCGGTCGGGCGTGGACGGCCGAAGCGTCACGGAGCGTAGTGACGCCCGGCGCTCCCGCCGCCTTCCGAGGCGCCCGCGCGGTTACCCGGAGTGCTGTCTCGGCGAGGATCTGAGAGCGCCGGGTGGCGATGGCCAAGAGTGCTGGTCGGGCCCGATCCGTCGGTGCTCGGGGCGCTTCACGTATTGGGCGTCGACACTGCGTTTTCCATTGATCGGGGCGACGGGAGTGGAGTGACGAGAGAATGTCACGCTCTGTTCTTCGGGTGCCCGAACCGCGCTCCCCCCGACCCCCCGACCTGGCATTGTCGGTGACGTAAAGGGCCGGTCCGTACTCGGCTGACCGGCCCATCGACGGTCAATGCGTGCTGACTAAGGTTTCCGTATCGCGAATTCTGTTCACGACGCAGTCGGTGACTGGCAAGCGCACCGGCTGCTGGTGTGCACCGCGCCAACTCAGCGCTGACCACAAGCCAGCCGCTACCTGGCCGGTCAAACGTCGAGCCGTCCGGCCGGTGCACGCGGCACGCCCGACTTCCGTGGTCGAGCGGCCTCATCAGAACCGGGACGCCACGCATCCGCCCACGTCCTCCGCTGTTCGTGGTGGTGGTGCACCCGGACTCGTGCCATCCCCGAGGCCCCTTTACGGGCCGGCATGTCAGGAGATCCAATGGATGGGCCTATCCAGGTACAGGTGTTCGCTCATGAAGGGGTGGTCCTGGCCCGACCACCCAGTCCGGTGGCCACCGCAAGCAGCCGTTATCTGGCCGGCGCGGGCGCCGGCCTGCACAACGGGCTGGACATGATCACCGGCCTTCACCTCACGCTGCCGCACCAGACGGCGGCCATCTGCAGCACCGGAGCCAGCGCGGACAAGTCGCTGCGTCTGATCAGCCGGTGTGGCCTCAAGCCGCCCAGCGACCTGCGCGAGTTCCGGTCCGGCGACCACGCGGTGCGGCTCGCCCGGGAGGCCGCCGAACGCGGCGAGTTGCTGGAGTTCCAGTTCCCGCCGCACGATCCGCAACTTCGGACGGCCCCTGCCCGGGTTCCGCCGGACCTGCTGGCCCGCCTCAACAACAAGACCGTCCTGGAAACGCTGATCGCCCCGGAGTACCTGCCCCGCCGGCAGGTCGCCACCCCCGCCGAGGTGCGGCGGATCGTGCAGCAGGACCGTCGGCCGGCGGTCGTCAAACCGGCCGGCGCCGAGGTGTACAGCGGGATCGCGATCTTCACCAGAAGGCTGCAGGACCGGTTGAACAGGTCACTGTTCAACCAACTGGAGCAGGTCAGCGATCAGTGGATCGTCGAGGAGGAGGTTCTCTTCCGGACGGTCTGGGGGCTCCAGTTCGGCGTGACGGACGGCGGATCGGTGGAGTACTTCGGTGCGTCCGTACACCTGCCGCAGCCCACCTCGACGTGGATCGGTTGTGTGATGGACGACGAGCAACCGCCGGCGGAACTGATCCAGGCGCTGACCGCGGGGGTTCGGAAGGCGGCCGCTCTCGGGTACCGGGGATACTGCTCGTTCGACGCCGGCATCGGCCGGGACGGCGAACTGCGCGTCATCGACCCGAACTTCCGGGTCAGCGGAGCCACCTCGTCGTTGCTGCACCGCAGTTCGCTGCTGGGTCAGCACCCGTGCGCCATGACCACGTTCTTCTCGCTCGCGCCGGGGGTGGACGCCGAGCCGATCCTCGCGCCGTTCATCGACCGTGGGCAGTTCGTCGTGTTCATGCACTACGACCCGGCGGAGACGGACAACGGCCCGTATCAGGCGACCATCCTCGGCATGGTCGGCGGCGTGGACCGGTACGCCTGCGGCGTGCTGATCGCGCAGATCCAGCGAGCGCTGGGCAGGTGACCCGGGGGGGGGGGGCCGGCCCGGCGCCCCCGCGCGCCCGGCCGCCCCCCCCCCCCCGCCCGCGCCGCCCCCCCGCCGCCGCCCCCCGCCGGGGGGGCGGGC
>NZ_JBEYTP010000111.1:0-4975 GCF_040643125.1 Micromonospora sp. NPDC047465 | reverse complement strand
TGGTCGCCGCCCGGGGTCGGTTGATGCAGGCGTTGCCGGCCGGTGGCGGGATGCTGGCGGTGAACGCGGCCGAGGTCGATGTGTTGTCCACGCTGAACGGGTTGGCCGACCGGCTGGGCGTCGCGGCGGTCAACGGCCCGACGTCCGTGGTGGTGTCCGGGGCGGTCGACGCGCTCGACGAGGTGGAGCAGGTCTGGCAGGCGCGTGGCGTCCGGACCCGGCGGTTGACCGTGAGTCACGCGTTCCACAGTCCGCTGATGGAGCCGATGCTGGCCGAGTTCCGGGCCGTCCTGGAGGGTCTCGCCTTCCGGCCGCCGCTGCTGCCGGTCGTGTCGAACCTGACCGGCCTCGCCGCCGACGCGGCGGACCTCTGCGACCCCGGGTACTGGGTGCGGCACGTCCGCGAGGCCGTCCGCTTCGCCGACGGGATCGCGTACCTGCGGCAGCGCAACGTCGCCACGTACCTGGAAGTCGGGCCCGACGGTGTCCTCGCCGGCATGACGCAGGACTGCCTCGCGGACGACAGCGGCGCGGTGATCGTGCCGACCCTCCGGAAGGGCCGCACCGAGGCGTCCGCGTTCCTCGCCGCCCTCGCCGAGGCGTACGCCGGCGGCGCGCCCGTCGACTGGGCCGCGCTGACCGGCGGCGGCTCCGCCGTACGGCCGGTGGACCTGCCGACGTACCCGTTCCAGCGGCAGCGGTTCTGGCCCGACGCGGCGGCCTGGCGCAGCAGCGACGTGTCCGGCGCCGGGCTCGCCGCCCCGGGGCACCCGCTCCTGGGTGCGGCCGTGCGCCTGGCGGGTGACGACGAGGTGGTGTTGACGGGTCGGTTGGGGCTGGCGTCGCATCCGTGGTTGGGCGATCACGTGGTGTCGGGTGCGGTGGTGGTGCCGGGCACGGCCCTTGTCGAGTTGGTGGTGCGGGCCGGCGACGAGGTGGGTTCGTCGCGGGTGCGGGAGTTGACGATCGCCGCGCCGTTGGCCCTGCCGTCGTCCGGCGGCGTGCGGGTGCAGGTGCGCGTCGGTGGGATCGACGACTCCGGCGGTCGGGACGTCGCCGTGTACTCGCAGCCGGAGGACGACGTCGAGGCGGAGTGGGTCCGGCACGCCGGCGGTGTGCTGGAGCCGGCCTCGGCCGAGGAGCCCGGCCTGGCGGCATGGCCGCCGGTCGGCGTGCCGGAGACGGATCTTGCTGGCTGGTATCCGGCGTTGGTGGAGCATGGGCTGTCGTACGGGCCGGTGTTCCAGGGGTTGCGGCGGGTGTGGGCCGGCGACGGCGAGCTGTACGCCGAGGTGGCCCTGCCCGACGACGCGCCGGACGTGTCGGCGTTCGGGGTGCATCCGGCGCTGCTGGATGCCGCGCTGCACCCGATCGGGCTGCTCGATGCCGGGACTGGTCCGCGGGTGCCGTTCGCGTTCGAGGGTGTGCAGGTGCACGCCACCGGCGCGCGGGTGCTGCGGGTGCGGTTGAGCCGTGCCGGGACGGCGGTCCGCCTGGTTGCGGTGGACGAGTCGGGTGCGCCGGTGGTGTCGGTGGACTCGCTGGTGCTGCGGGAGATGGGCGCGGTGTCGGCCCCGGCCGGGACCGACCGGTCGCTGTTCGAGGTGTCGTGGCGGGCCGAGGACGTGACCCCGGCCGGGGACGTCTCGGGTTGGGCGGTGCTGGGCGACGTCGAGCTGCCGGGTGTGCCGGTGTTCGGGGACGTGGCGGCGCTGGTCGCGGCCGTCGACGCCGGCAAGGGCGTCCCGGGCCGCGTGCTCCTTCCGGTGCCCACCGTCTCCGGCGTGGCGGTTCCGGCGGCGGTTCGGTCGGTGACGACCGAGGTGTTGGCGGTGGTGCAGTCGTGGTTGGCCGTCGAGTCGCTGGCGGACGCGCGGCTGGTGGTGGTGACGCGGGGCGCGGTGGTGGCCCGCGACGAGGACCGGGTGGCGGATCTGGCGGGTGCGGCGGTGTGGGGTCTGCTGCGGTCGGCGCAGTCGGAGCACCCGGACCGGATCGTCCTCGCCGACCTCGACGGACCCGTCGACCCGGCGGCGCTCGGCGTGCTGTCGACGGTCGCGGCCGACCCGTCGGCCCTCGGCGGCCAGCTTGCGCTGCGTGGCGACCAGGTGCTCGTACCCCGGCTCGTGCGGCGGGCCGGCACCGAGCTGACCCCGCCGGCCGACAGCGCGTGGCACGTCGCGGCGGTGCGCCCCGGAACGCTGGACGGCGTGGAGATCGCGCCGAGCGCGCCGGTCGCACTGGCCCCCGGTGAGGTCAGGGTCGCCGTACGTGCGGCGGGTGTGAACTTCCGGGACGTGTTGATCGCCTTGGGCATGTATCCGGACTCGTCTGCGGTGATGGGCAGCGAGGGCGCGGGTGTGGTGCTGGAGGTCGGCCCGGGGGTTGCGGATCTGGTGCCGGGTGATCGGGTGTTCGGGTTGTTCGAGCCCGGGTTTGGTCCGCAGGTGGTGGCGCAGCGGGATCGGATTGCGCGGATGCCGGCGGGTTGGTCGTTTGTGGATGCGGCGTCGGTGCCGGTGGTGTTCCTGACGGCGTACTACGCGTTGCATGATTTGGCGGGTTTGCGGGCGGGGGAGTCGGTGCTGGTCCACTCGGGTGCGGGTGGGGTCGGTATGGCGGCGATCCAGTTGGCGCAGCATTTCGGTGCGACGGTGTATGCGACGGCGAGCCCCGGCAAGTGGGGCGTGCTGCGTGGTTTGGGTGTGGCGGAGGAGCGGATCGCGTCGTCGCGGTCGACGGAGTTCGAGCAGGCGTTCGCCTCGGTCAGTGGTGGCGCGGGTGTGGATGTGGTGTTGGATGCGCTCGCGGGTGAGTTCGTGGACGCGTCGTTGCGCCTGTTGCCGCGTGGTGGCCGGTTCGTGGAGATGGGCAAGACGGATGTCCGCGACGCCGAGCAGGTGGCGCGTGATCACGCTGGGGTGGCCTATCGGGCGTTCGATCTGAACGAGGCCGGTGGGGTGCGGATCGGGCAGATGTTGTCCGAGTTGTTGGCTCTGTTCGAGCGGGGTGCGCTGCGGCCGTTGCCGGTGCGGGTGTGGGATGTGCGGCAGGCGCGGGCGGCGTTGCGGCACATCAGTCAGGCCCGCCACGTCGGCAAGGTCGTGCTGCGGGTTCCGGCGCCGGTCGACCCGGACGGCACCGTCCTCGTCACCGGAGCGTCGGGCACCCTGGCCGGGGTCGTGGCGCGGCACCTCGTCGCCACCGGTCAGGCCCGCCGGCTGCTGCTCGCCTCCCGCCGTCTGCCGGCCGAGGACACGGAGTACGCCGCGCTGGTCGCGGAGCTGACCGAGGCCGGTGCGACGGTCGACGCCGTCGCCGTCGACGTCAGCGATCCGCAGCAGGTGACGGACCTCGTCGCCGGGGCGCACTCGCTGACCGCCGTCGTGCACACCGCCGGGGTCATCGCCGACGCGACGATCACCTCGCTGGACGCCGACGCCCTCACCGCCGTGATGGGGCCGAAGGTCGACGGCGCGTGGGCGTTGCACGAGGCCACGGCCGGTCTGGACCTGAGCGCGTTCGTGGTGTTCTCGTCGATCGCGGCGACTCTGGGTTCGCCTGGGCAGGGCAACTACGCGGCGGCGAACGCGTTCCTGGACGCCCTGGCGTACCACCGTCGGGAGCGGGGCCTGCCGGCCAGCAGCATCGGCTGGGGCATGTGGGCCACGGCCGGCGGAATGGCTGGCGAACTCAGCGCCGACGACCGCCAGCGGCTGGGCCGGCTGGGCATGACGGGCCTGTCGGCGGCCGAGGGTGTTGCGCTGCTCGACGCCGCGTCCGCCGGTTCCGCGCCGGCGGTCGTGGCCGCCCGGCTGCGGATCACCGCCGACGCCGCCCAGGTCCCGCCGATCGTGCGGCTGCTCGCCCGGGCGGGCGGGCGCCGGCAGGCGAGGGGTGGGCAGGCCGGAGACGGGTCGTCCTGGTCGGAGCGGCTGGTCGGGCTGTCGCAGGACGACGCCCGTCGGCTGTTGGTGGACCTTGTGTGTGGGCAGGCGGCGGCGGTGCTGGGGCACGCTTCGGCGCAGGCGGTGCCGGGTGGCCGGGCGTTCAAGGAGTTGGGCTTCGACTCGTTGACCTCCGTCGAGCTGCGCAATCGGCTGGCCTCGGCGACCGGGTTGCGGCTGTCCGCCACCCTCGTCTTCGACTACCCCACCCCCGAGCGGCTCGCCGAGCACCTGCACGAGCAGTTGGGCCACTCCGCGACGCCGGCCGCCGCCACCGTCACCCGGGCCGTCGCCGCCGGCGACGACGACCCGATCGCCATCATCGGGATGGCCTGCCGCTTCCCCGGCGGGGTGTCGAACCCCGACCAGTTGTGGGACCTGGTGGCCTCGGGCGGGGACGCGATCGGCGGGTTCCCGGCCGACCGGGGTTGGGACCTCGACGCCCTCTACGACCCGGACGCCGACCGGGCGGGCACGTCGACGACCCGGCAGGGTGGCTTCCTGTACGACGCGGCGGAGTTCGATCCGGCGTTCTTCGGGATCTCGCCGCGCGAGGCCCTGGCGATGGACCCGCAGCAGCGGCTGCTGCTGGAGACCTCGTGGGAGGCGTTCGAACACGCCGGCATCGACCCGCGCGACGCGAAGGTAACCACCGGCGTCTTCGCCGGCCTGATCCACCACGACTACGCGGGCCGGCTCGAAGCGTCGGAGGAACTGGAGGGGTACCTGGTCAACGGCACCGCCGGCAGCGTCGCCTCCGGCCGCGTCGCGTACGTCTTCGGGCTCGAAGGCCCGGCGGTCACGGTCGACACGGCGTGCTCGTCGTCGCTTGTCGCGTTGCACCTCGCGGCGCAGGCGCTGCGCTCCGGTGAGTGCGACCTCGCCCTCGCGGGCGGCGTGACCGTGATGGCCACCCCGAGCGCGTTCATCGGCTTCTCGCGGCAGCGGGGTCTGTCGGCTGATGGGCGGTGCAAGTCGTTCGCGGCGTCGGCGGATGGCACCGGTTGGGGTGAGGGCGTGGGCATGCT
>NZ_JBEYTP010000110.1:0-5093 GCF_040643125.1 Micromonospora sp. NPDC047465 | reverse complement strand
TGGCCGACCGGGTGGGGATCGCCGCCGTGAACGGCCCGACGTCCGTGGTGGTGTCCGGGGCGGTCGACGCGCTCGACGAGGTGGAGCAGGTCTGGACGGCGCGTGGCGTCCGGACGCGCCGGTTGACCGTGAGTCACGCGTTCCACAGCCCGCTGATGGAGCCGATGCTCGCCGAGTTCCGCGCGGTGCTGGACGGGCTGACGTTCTCCGCGCCGCTCGTGCCGGTCGTGTCGAACCTGACCGGGACGCTCGCCGACCCGCAGGAGCTGACCCGCGCCGACTACTGGGTGCGCCACGTCCGCGAGGCCGTCCGCTTCGCCGACGGGGTCGCCGCCCTGCGCGCCGCCGGCGTGGACACGTTCGTCGAGGTAGGGCCCGGCCCGGTCCTCACCGCGCTGGTCCGCGAGGCCCTGTCCGGGGACGACGCCGTCGTGGCCGTGCCGACCCAGCGCCGGGACCGCCCCGAGCCGCGCGCCCTGCTCACCGGCCTGGCGGAACTCCTCGCCGCCGGCGGCGCCGTCGACTGGACCCCGATCTTCGCCGACGCCGCCGCCACCCGCGTGGACCTGCCCACGTACGCCTTCGCCGAGGAGCGGTACTGGCTCCGCCCCGCCGGCCGCGCCTCGGACGTCTCCGGCGCCGGCCTCGGCGCCGCCCGCCACCCGCTGCTCGCCGCCGCCGTCCGGCTGGCCGGCGAGGACGCGGCCGTGCTCACCGGCCGGCTGTCGGTTGCGGCCCAGCCGTGGCTGGCCGACCACGTGGTGGCCGGCGCGGTGATCGTCCCCGGCACCGCCCTCGTCGAGCTGGCGCTGCGGGCCGGCGACGAGTTCGGCCCCTGCCGGGTACGGGAGCTGACCATCGCCGCGCCGCTGGTGCTCCCCGCCCAGGGCGGGGTGCGGGTGCAGGTCCGGGTCGGCCCGCGCGACGGCGCCGGCTGGCGGGCCGTCGCCGTGCACTCCCAGCCCGACCACGACCCCGACGGCGACTGGGTGCAACACGCCGAGGGCGTGCTCACCGCCGTCGACCCGACCGACGACGCCGGCCTCGGTGCGTGGCCCCCGGCGCACGCCGTCGAGGCCGACCTCGCCGGCTGGTACGACGCCCTCGCCGGGCACGGCATGACGTACGGGCCGGCGTTCCAGGGCCTGCGGCGGGCCTGGACGGCCGGCGACGACACCGTCTACGCCGAGGTGGCCCTGCCCGCGAACGGGCCCGACGGGGTCGCCGGGTTCGGCGTGCACCCCGCCCTGCTCGACGCCGCCCTGCACCCCACCGCCCTGCTGCCGGGCGACGGCACCACCGGCCCCAAGGCACCCTTCGCGTTCGAGGGCGTCCAGGTGCACGCCGTCGGCGCGGACACCCTGCGGATCCGGCTGACCCGGGCCGGCGCGGCGGTTCGGCTGCTCGCCGTGGACGACACCGACCAGCCGGTGGTGTCGATCGACTCCCTCGTGCTGCGCGAGATGACCGGCGTCGACCCGTCGGCGGCCACCCTGGCCGCCCGCTCGCTGTTCCGGGTCGCCTGGCAGGCCGAGCCGCTCACCCCCGGTCCCACGCCCACCGCCGCCCTGCTGGGCGCGGCCACCCCCGCCCTGCCCGGCGCGTCCGCGTACCCGGGCGTCGCCGAACTGGTCGCCGCCGGCGACGTACCCCCACTGGTGCTGCTGCCCGTGCCCGCGACGCCGGCCGACCTGCCGGCCGGCGAGCTACCGGCCGCCGTCCGGACGGCCACCGCCGGCGTGCTCGCCGAGGTGCAGGCGTGGCTGGCCGCCGACGCCGACGCCCGGCTCGTGGTGGTCACCCGCGACGCGGTGCGCGCCACCGACGCCGACCCGGCCGGCAACCTGGCCGGCGCGGCCGTGTGGGGCCTCGTCCGCTCCGCCCAGTCCGAGCACCCCGGCCGGATCGTCCTGGCCGATCTCGACCGGGACCTCGACGAACCCGCCGTCGCGCTGTTCGCGGCCGCCGCCGACGACCCGGCCGCGGCGCAGCTCGCGGTCCGCGGCGACGCGGCCCTCACCCCCCGACTGGTACGCGCCGACGCCCCGCCCGCGGCCGCCCCGCGCACCCGCGGCGGCACCGTCCTCGTCACCGGCGGCACCGGCGCGCTCGGCGGCCTGCTCGCCCGGCACCTGGTCACCGAGTGGGGAGTGGACTCCCTCGCCCTGGTCAGCCGGCGCGGCCCCGACGCCGACGGCGCGGCCGAGCTGGCCGACGAGCTGACCGCCCTCGGCGCCCGCGTCCGGGTGCTCGCCTGCGACGTCACCGACCCCGACGCCGTGCGCGCCCTCGTCGCGCGGCTCACCGACGGCGAACGCCTCGCCGGGGTGGTGCACACCGCCGGCGTCCTCGACGACGCCGTCGTGAGCGGCATCGACGCGGACCGGCTGGCCCGGGTGCTCGCCCCGAAGGTCGACGCCGGTTGGTGGCTGCACGAGGCCACCGCCCACCTCGACCTCGACCTGTTCGTCGCGTTCTCCTCGATCGCCGGGGTGCTCGGCTCGCCCGGCCAGGGCGCGTACGCGGCGGCGAACGCCTTCCTCGACGCCCTCGCCGCCCACCGGCGCGACCGGGGGCTGCCCGGCCACTCCCTGGCCTGGGGCATGTGGGACACCGACGGCATGGCGGCCGGCCTCAGCGCCACCGACCGGTCCCGGGTGTCCCGCGCCGGCCTCGGCCTGATCACCGCCCCGGTCGGCGTGGCGCTGTTCGACGCGGCGGTCGCCGCCGACGCCGCCGCCCTCGTACCGGCCGTGGTCGACGTGCCCGCCATGCGGGCGGCGGCCACCGCCGCCGGCGTACCGCCGATGCTGCGCGCCCTCGTCGGCACCGCGACCGCCCGGCGGCAGGCCGGCGGCGGCGCGGCCGGCGGCTGGGCCCAGCGGCTCGCGGCGCTCGCCCCCGACGAGGCCCGCGCCCAGGTCGACCTGCTGGTCCGGGGTCTGGTGGCGCAGGTGCTCGGCCACGGCGGGGCGGAGGCGGTGCCGGCGGACCGGGCGTTCCGGGAGTTGGGCTTCGACTCGCTGACCGCCGTGGACCTGCGGAACCGGGTCAACGCGGCCACCGGGCTGCGGCTGGCCTCCACGCTGGTGTTCGACTACCCGACGCCCGCCGCGCTCGCGGCGCACGTGCACGAGCAGCTCACCGGCGAGATCGCGGCCCGCCCCGACGCGGTGGCCGCCACCGGCGTGGACGAGCCGATCGCCATCGTCGGCATGGCCTGCCGCTATCCCGGCGGCGTGGCGAGCCCCGAGCAGCTCTGGGAGCTGCTGGCCGCCGGCGGCGACGGCATCGGCGAGTTCCCCACCGACCGGGGCTGGGACCTCGACGCCCTCTTCCACCCCGACCCCGACCACGCCGGCACCTCGTACGCCCGGCACGGCGGCTTCCTGGCCGGGGCGGCCGAGTTCGACCCGGCGTTCTTCGGTATCTCGCCGCGCGAGGCGGTCGCCATGGACCCGCAGCAGCGGCTGCTGCTGGAGGCGTCCTGGGAGACGTTCGAGTCCGCCGGCATCGACCCGGCGCGGGTACGCGGCAGCCGCACCGGCGTGTTCGCCGGCCTGATGTACCACGACTACGCCTCGCAGGTGCAGGAGCTGCCCGAGGGCCTGGAGGGCTACATCGGCACCGGCAACTCCGGCAGCGTGGTGTCCGGGCGGGTGGCGTACACGTTCGGCCTGGAGGGGCCGGCGGTCACCGTGGACACCGCCTGCTCGTCGTCGCTGGTGGCGCTGCACCTGGCCGTGCAGGCGCTGCGGTCGGGGGAGTGCGACCTGGCCCTGGCCGGCGGCGTGACCGTGATGGCGACGCCGGGGACGTTCATCGAGTTCTCCCGCCAGCGCGGGCTCGCCGCCGACGGGCGGTGCAAGTCGTTCGCCGCGACGGCGGACGGCACGGGCTGGTCTGAGGGCGTGGGCATGCTGCTCGTGCAGCGGCTCTCCGACGCCCGGCGGGAGGGCCGGCGCATCCTGGCGGTCGTACGCGGGACCGCCGTGAACCAGGACGGGGCGTCGAACGGGTTGACGGCGCCGAACGGGCCGTCGCAGCAGCGGGTCATCCGGCAGGCCCTGGCGAACGCCCGCCTGACCACGCTCGACGTGGACGCGGTGGAGGCGCACGGTACGGGCACCACCCTGGGTGACCCGATCGAGGCGCAGGCGCTGCTGGCCACGTACGGCCAGGACCGCGACGGCCGGGAACCACTGTGGCTCGGCTCGATCAAGTCGAACATCGGGCACACCCAGGCGGCGGCCGGGGCGGCCGGCATCATCAAGATGATCATGGCGATGCGGCACGGCGTCCTGCCCCGCACCCTGCACGTCGACGAGCCGTCCCCGCACATCGACTGGACCGTGGGCGCGGTCGAGCTGCTCACCGAGTCCCGGCCGTGGCCGGCGACCGGCCGGCCGCGCCGGGCCGCCGTGTCCTCGTTCGGGGTCAGCGGCACCAACGCCCACGTCGTCATCGAGCAACCACCCGCCGACACCCGGCCCGCCCCGGCCGGGGCGACGCCCGACCCGGCCCGCCCCGCCCCGGTGCTGCTCTCCGCCCGCTCCGACGCCGCGCTCGCCGCGCAGGCCGACCGCTGGGCTGGCTGGCTCGCCGCCGACGAAACCCGGCGCCCGGTCGACGTCGGCTGGTCGTCCGTGGTCAGCCGCGCCGTCCTGGAACACCGTGCCGTGGTCACCGCCGGCGACCGGGACGAGTTGCTGGCCGGGCTGCGCGCCCTCGCCGCCGGCTCCCCGGCCGCCGGGGTCGTCACCGGTACGGGGGCCGCGCGCGGCCGGCTCGCGATCCTCTTCTCCGGGCAGGGCGCGCAGCGCGCCGGCATGGGCCGGGAGTTGTACGGCGTGTTCCCGGTGTTCGCCTCGGCGTTGGACGAGGTGTGCGGGCACCTGGACCCGCTGCTGCCGCAGCCGCTTCGTGACGTGCTGTTCGCTCCCGACGGCTCGGCCGAGGCGGAGCTGCTGGACCAGACCGTGTTCACGCAGGCCGGGTTGTTCGCGGTCGAGGTGGCGTTGTTCCGCCTGGTGGAGTCGTTCGGGGTGGTGCCGGACTTCGTGGGTGGGCATTCGGTCGGTGAGATCACGGCC
>NZ_JBEYTP010000109.1:0-5162 GCF_040643125.1 Micromonospora sp. NPDC047465 | reverse complement strand
AGCGGCTGCGGCAGCAGCGAATCCAGGTGCCCACACACCTCGTCCAACGCCGAGGCGAACACCGGGAACACGCCGTACAACTCCCGGCCCATCCCCGCGCGCTGCGCGCCCTGACCGGAGAAGAGGACGGCGAGCCGGCCAGGGCGGGCCGTGCCCCGGACGACGATGGACGACGGCTCGTCGCCGGCGACGGCGTCGAGGCCGGCGTGCAGGCTCTGCCGGTCGCGGGGCAGCAGCACCGCGCGGTGCTCGAACGCGGACCGCCCGGTGGCCAGCGCGTGGCCGAGGTCCGGCAGCGGCACCGCGGGGTTCTCGGCCAGCCACGCGCTCAGCCGGGTGGCCTGCTCGCGCAGGGCGTCCGCGGTGCGGGCGGAGAGCACGCAGGGGGTGGTCAGGTCGCCGGAGGTGACGGCCGGTGGCACGGTCACGGTCGGCGCGGGCGCGGCGTCGGGCGCCTGCTCCAGGATGGTGTGGACGTTGGTGCCGCTGATGCCGAACGACGACACGGCCGCCCGGCGCGGCCGGTCCGTCTCGGGCCAGGGCCGGTCCTGCGCGAGCAGGGCGACGGAGCCGGCCGACCAGTCGATGTGCGGGGACGGCTCGTCGACGTGCAGGGTGCGGGGCAGGACGCCGTGCCGCATCGCGAGGACCATCTTGATGACACCGGCGACACCGGCGGCGGCCTGCGCGTGCCCGATGTTCGACTTGATCGAGCCCAGCCACAGCGGCTGGTCGGCGGGCCGCTCCTGCCCGTACGTGGCGAGCAGCGCCTGCGCCTCGATGGGGTCGCCGAGGGCGGTGCCGGTGCCGTGCGCCTCGACGGCGTCGACGTCGGCGGGGGCGAGGCGGGCGTTGGCGAGGGCCTGGCGGATGACCCGCTGCTGGGATGGGCCGTTCGGGGCGGTGAGGCCGCTGCTGGCGCCGTCCTGGTTGACGGCGCTGCCCCGGATGACGGCGAGGATGCGTCGCCCGTTGCGCTGGGCGTCGGAGAGCCGTTCGAGGAGCAGCATGCCGACGCCCTCGGCGAAGCCGGTGCCGTCGGCGCCGGCGCCGAACGCCTTGCACCGCCCGTCGGGCGACAGGCCGCGCTGCCTGGAGAACTCGGCGAGCATCCCGGGGGTGGACATGACGCTGACGCCGCCGGCGAGGGCGAGGCGGCACTCGTCCTGTCGCAGCGCCTGCGCGGCGAGGTGCAGGGCGACCAGCGACGAGGAGCACGCCGTGTCGACGGTGACGGCCGGTCCTTCGAGCCCGAACAGGTAGGAGATCCGGCCGGACGCGACGCTGCCGGCGCTGCCGTTGCCGACGTACCCGTCCAGCTCGTCGGACGTGCCGAGGGCCTTGGAGGCGTAGTCGTGGTAGATCAGGCCGACGTACACGCCGGTGCTGCTGCCGCGGGCGGCCAGCGGGTCGATGCCGGCCCGCTCGAACGCCTCCCACGAGGTTTCCAGCAGCAGCCGCTGCTGCGGGTCCATCGCGAGGGCCTCGCGGGGCGAGATGCCGAAGAACGCGGCGTCGAAGTCGGCGGCGTCGTACAGGAAGCCGCCGCGTTGCGGGGTGGCGGTGCCGTCCTGGGCGTCGGTGCGCAGGTCGGCGAGGTCCCAGCCGCGGTCGGTGGGGAAGGGCGCGATGACGTCCGCGCCGGCGGTCACCAGGTCCCAGAGTTGCTCGGGGGTCTGCACGTCGCCGGGGAAGCGGCAGGCCATGCCGACGATCGCGATGGGTTCGTCGGTGCCGGCCGCGGCGGCGGCCTGGGCGGTCGCCGGGGCGGCCCGGCCGACGATCTCCCGGTCGAGGAAGTCGGCGAGCACGACCGGGGTGGGGTAGTCGAAGGCGACCGTGGCGGGCAGTCGCAGCCCGGTCGCGGTGGCGAGCCGGTTGCGCAGCTCGACGGAGGTCAGGGAGTCGAAGCCGAGTTCCTTGAACGGCCGCTGTGGGTCGAGGTGGTCGGCCGAGCGGTGGCCGAGGACCGCCGCCACGTTGCCGGCGACGAGCTCGAGGAGCTGGCCGCGCCGCTCCACGGGGCTGAGCGCCGCGAGCCGCTCGCCGACGGACAGGTCGGCGGTGGCCCGGGTGGCCGCCCGCCGCCGTGCGCGGGGCGGCCGGACGAGGTCGCGCAGCAGCGCGGGGACCCGCCCGGCGTCCGGCGCCTCGGTGGCCGCCGGCACCTTCATGAGTACGACGTGCGCGCCGCCGTGCCGCTGCGCGGCGTCGAGGAGGGCGAGCCCCTCGGTGTCGGTGAGCGGGGCGCTGCCGGCGCGGATGGCCCGCCGGTGCTCGGTCGCCTCGAGGTGGGCCGTCATGCTGCTGGTGGTGGCCCACAGTCCCCAGGCGAGGCTGGCCGCCGGCAGACCCTGCTGGCGGCGGTGCTGGGCGAGGGCGTCGAGGAACGCGTTCGCGGCGGCGTAGTTGGCCTGCCCGGGCGAGCCCAGGGTGGCGGCGATCGACGAGAACACCACGAACGCGGCGAGGTCCAGGTGGGCGGTGGCGCGGTGCAGCGCCCACGCCCCGTCGACCTTCGGCGCCATGACGGCGGTGAGGGCGTCGGCGTCCAGCGAGGTGATCGTCGCGTCGGCGATGACCCCGGCGGTGTGCACGACGGCGGTCAGCGAGTGCGCCCCGGCGACGAGGTCCGTCACCTGCTGCGGGTCGCCGACGTCCACCGCGACGGCGTCGACCGTCGCGCCGGCCTCGGTCAGCTCCGCGACCAGCGCCGCGTAGTCGCTGCCTTCGGCGGGCAGGCGACGCGAGGCCAGCAGCAGTCGGCGCGCCTGACCGGTGGCGACGAGGTGCCGGGCAACGACCCCGGCCAGGGTGCCCGACGCTCCGGTGACCAGCACGGTCCCGTCCGGGTCCACCGGCGCCGGAACCCGGAGAACGACCTTGCCGACGTGGCGGGCCTGACTGATGTGCCGCAGCGCCGCCCGCGCCTGCCGCACATCCCACACCCGCACCGGCAACGGCGACAGCGCACCCCGCTCGAACAGGGCCAGCAGCTCGGCGAGCATCTGCCCGATCCGCTCCCCACCGGCGTTGTTGAGTTCGAACGCCTGGTACGTCACGCCGGGGTGCTGCCGGGCGACCAACTCCGGGTCGCGGACGTCGGTCTTGCCCATCTCCACGAACCGACCACCACGCGGCAACAACCGCAGCGACGCGTCCACGAACTCACCCGCGAGCGCATCCAACACCACATCCACACCCGCGCCACCACTGACCGAGGCGAACGCCTGCTCGAACTCCGTCGACCGCGACGACGCGATCCGCTCCTCGGCCACACCCAAACCGCGCAGCACGCCCCACTTGCCGGGGCTGGCGGTCGCATACACGGTGGCACCGAAATGCTGCGCCAACTGGATCGCCGCCATACCGACCCCACCCGCACCCGAGTGGACCAGCACCGACTCCCCCGCCCGCAAACCCGCCAAATCATGCAACGCGTAGTACGCCGTCAGGAACACCACCGGCACCGACGCCGCATCCACAAACGACCAACCCGCCGGCATCCGCGCAATCCGATCCCGCTGCGCCACCACCTGCGGACCAAACCCGGGCTCGAACAACCCGAACACCCGATCACCCGGCACCAGATCCGCGACCCCCGGGCCGACCTCCAGCACCACACCCGCGCCCTCGCTGCCCATCACCGCAGACGAGTCCGGATACATGCCCAAGGCGATCAACACGTCCCGGAAGTTCACACCCGCCGCGCGTACGGCGATGCGCACCTGGCCGGCCGCGAGCGGCGTCGCGCTGCCGGACACCAGGTCGACACCGTCGATGGTGCCGGGGCTGACCGCCGCGACGTGCCACAGGTCCGTGGACGGGGTGAGCGCGTCGCCGGTCGGCCGGGTGACCCGAGGTACGAGCACCGCGCCGTCGCGGAGCGCCAGCTGACCGCCGGTGGGGGCCGGGTCGTCGGCCACGGCGGCGAGGACGGCCAGCGCGTCGGCGTCCGGCTCCCGGTCGAGGTCGGCCAGGACGATCCGGTCCGGGTGCTCCGACTGCGCCGACCGCAGCAGACCCCACACCGCCGCGCCCGCGAGGTCGTCGACCCGGTCGCCGGGCCGCGCCGCCACGGCGCCCCGGGTCGCCAGGACCAGCCGCGTCTCGGCGAGGGGCTCGGCGGCCAGCCACGCCTGCACGGACTCCAGCACGGTCGACGTCAGAGAGCGGACCAGCCCGGGCAGGTCGTCGCCCTCGGCGGCGACCGGCAGCAGGAGGATGCTCGGCGCGTCCTGGCCCGCGTCGACGGCCGCGACCAGCGTCGCCACGTCCCCGAACACGCGGACACCCGGCAGCTCGGCCGGCGCGTCACCGACCAGGGCCCAGCCGGAGGCGTCCCCGGCCGGGGTGACGTCCTCGGCCTGCCACGACACCTCGAACAGCGACCGGTCGGTCCCGGCCGGGGCGGACACGGCGGCCATCTCCCGCAACACGAGGGAGTCCACCGACACCACCGGCGCACCCGACTCGTCCACCGCAACCAGGCGGACGGCCGTCCCGGCACGGCGCAACCGCACCCGCAGTGTCCGGGCGCCCGAGGCGTGCACCTGCACACCCTCGAACGCGAACGGCACCCGGGGGCCGGACGCCTCGGCGGTCTGCAGCAGCCCGATCGGGTGCAGCGCCGCGTCCAGCAGCGCCGGGTGGACCTCGAACCGGCCGGCGCTCTCCGCCACGTCGTCGGGCAGGGCCACCTCGGCGTACAGCTCGCCGTCGCCGGCCCACACCCGCCGCAGCCCCTGGAACACCGGCCCGTACGACAGCCCATGCTCCACCAGCGCCGGATACCAGCCAGCGAGGTCCGTCTCCGGCACGCCGACCGGCGGCCACACCTCCAAGCCCGGCTCCTCGGCCGACACCGGCTCCAACACACCCCCGGCGTGCCGAACCCACTCCCCCTCGACGTCGTCCTCTGCCTGCGAGTACACGGCGACGTCCCGACCGCCGGAGTCGTCGATCCCACCGACGCGCACCTGCACCCGCACCCCACCCGACGACGGCAGGGTCAACGGCGCGGCGATCGTCAACTCCCGCACCCGCGACGAACCCACCTCGTCGCCAGCCCGCACCACCAACTCCACCAGAGCCGTGCCCGGCACCACCACCGCACCCGACACCACGTGATCGCCCAACCACGGATGCGACGACAACGCCAA
>NZ_JBEYTP010000108.1:0-5168 GCF_040643125.1 Micromonospora sp. NPDC047465 | reverse complement strand
TGGTCGCCGCCCGGGGTCGGTTGATGCAGGCGTTGCCGGCCGGTGGCGGGATGCTGGCGGTGAACGCGGCCGAGGTCGATGTGTTGTCCACGCTGGACGGGTTGGTCGACCGGGTGGGGATCGCTGCCGTGAACGGCCCGACGTCCGTCGTGGTGTCCGGCGATCTGACGGCCCTGGACGGGGTGGAGGCTGCCTGGCGGGACCGGGGCGTGCGGACGCGCCGGTTGACCGTCAGTCACGCGTTCCACAGTCCGCTGATGGAGCCGATGCTGGCCGAGTTCCGGTCCGTCCTGGAGGGCCTCGCCTTCCGGCCGCCGCTGCTGCCGGTCGTGTCGAACCTGACCGGGGCGCTGGCCGACGGCGACGAGATCCGCACGGTCGACTACTGGGTGCGGCACGTCCGGGAGGCCGTACGCTACGCCGACGGGATCCACGCCCTGCGGGACGCCGGCGTGGACATCTACCTGGAGATCGGCCCAGCCGCCGTGCTGACGCCGATGAACGCCGACGTGCTCCCCGACGGCGCCACCGCCGTCGCCACCCTGCGGGTCGGTGTGCCGGAGGTGACGGCGCTGCTGACCGCCGTCGCGACCCGGTACGCGACCGGCCGGGACGTGGACTGGGCGGCCGTGCTGACGCCGCTCGCCGGCCCCCGGCCGGCCGTGCGCGACCTGCCGGAGCTGCCCACGTACGCGTTCCAGCCGCAGCGGTACTGGCCGACCCTGGCCACGCCGCTCGGCGGGGCCGCGGACCAGGCCGACACCGAGTTCTGGCGGGCGGTCACCGACGGCGACCTGGACCGGCTGGGTATCGACGCCAGCCAGCCGCTGAAGGAACTGCTTCCGGAGCTGGAGTCGTGGCGGCGCCAGCAGCGGCAGGACGGCACGCTCACCGGGTGGCGGTACCGGGTCACCTGGCGGCAGCAGCGGTTGACTGGCGGCGAGCCGGGCCGTTGGCTGCTGGTCGCGCCGCCGCGGGAAACCACGGAAACGGTCGCCGACGCGCTGCGGGCGGGGGGAGCCGCCGTGCACGTCCTCACGGTGGACCCGGCGACGGCTCACCGGGACGGTCTCGCCGCCGACCTCGACCGGGCCTGCGCGGAGCACCAGCCGACGGCGCTGCTGTCGCTGCTCGCCCTCGACGAGGCGCCGCACCCCGAGCAGGACGCGCTGCCGTCCGGGCTCGCGGCGAACCTGCTGCTCCTCCAGGCGCACGCCGGCCGGGAGGCCGGGGCGCCACTGTGGCTGGCCACCACCGGGGCGGTCGCCAGCGACGACGAGCCGGCGACGCGGCCGTGGCAGGCCACCACCTGGGGCCTCGGCCTGGCCGCGGCGCTGGAACACCCTCGGCACGTCGGGGGCCTCGTCGACCTGCCCGGCGCCGTGACCGGGGAGCACTCCGCCGCGCTGGTCGCCGCGCTGACCAACGTGGAGGGGGAGGACCAGCTCGTGGTCCGCGCGTCCGGCGTGCACGTGCGGCGCCTGGTGCGGGCCACCGGCCCGGCCGGGGGTACGGGCTGGTCCCCGCAGGGCACCGTCCTGATGACCGGCGGGGCGGGGGCGGTCACCCGGCACACCACCGCCTGGCTGGACCGGCACGGCGCCGCCGTGGTGCCGCTGGACCAGCCGGCCGGCGGGAAGTTGACCGACCGGATGGAGCAGCTCGCCGCCGACGGGCGGCCGGTGACCGCGCTGGTGCACGTACCGGCCGACACCGGCACCGTGCCGCTGGCCGAGCTGACCCTCGCCGACCTCGCCGCGGACCTGCTCGCCACCGTCGGCGACATCCCCCGGTACGCCGACGAGCTGGAGAACCGGGCCCTGGGGGCGCTGGTGCTCTGCTCGTCCACCTCGGGGGTGTGGGGCTCCGGCGGCCGTTCCGGCCAGGCGGCCGGCGACGCCCTGCTCCAGGTTCTCGCCGCCAACCGGCGCCTCGCCGGCCTGCCGGTGACGTCGGTGGCGTTCGGCCCCTGGGCGGACGGCCTCGCCGACGCCGACCTGGAGCAGCTCGGCCGGCGCGGCCTGCCCGGCATGGACCCGGAGCTGGCGGTCGCCGCGCTGCGCCGGGCCGTGGCCGACGGCGCGCAGCTCGTCGTGGCCGACGTGCGGTGGGACCGGTTCGTGCCGGCCGTCGCCGCCGTGCGGGCCCGGCCGCTGTTCGGCGAGGTTCCCGAGGCGCAGGAGGCGCTGCGCGGCCTGCACACCGACGAGCCGGCCGACGACGGGGCCGCCGCCGCGCTGCGCGAGCGGCTGCGGCCGCTCGCCGACGCGGAGCGGGACGCCGTCCTGGTCGACCTCGTGGTCACCCAGGCCGCGGCGGTGCTCGGCCACCCGGGCACCGGCGAGCTCGGCCCGGCGCGGGCGTTCCGTGAGGTCGGCTTCGACTCGATGACCGCGGTGGAGCTGCGTAACCGGCTCCGGGCGGCCACCGGGGTGAGCCTGCCGGGCAGCGTGGTCTTCGACTACCCGACCCCGCTGGCGTTGGCCCGCCACCTGCGCACCCTCGTGGTGGAGGAGGGGGCGACCGCGACCGCCGGCCTGCTGTCGGAACTGGAGAAACTGGACGGCCTGTTCGCCGCCAGCGCCCCGGACCAGCTGACCCGGCAGAAGCTGCTGGTGCAGTTGCAGGCGTTCATCGCCCGCTGGGGCGAGGACCGGCCCGCACCGGCCGAGGCCCCCGTGACGCAGACGCTCGAGGGGGCCAGCGACGCCGAGATCTTCGAATTCATCCATCGGGAGCTCGGCGGTCCCGGCGGCAATGCCGGCGGGGTTTTCTGAACAATTGGTCGCCCATTTGTGGGGCGCGCCCACGGGGCCGGCCGCGGCGGCTGACATTGCCACCGCCGCCGGCCCCGCGGGGCCGGCGGCGGGGCGTTGGCAGGCCAGCCTGCGACCGCTCCGGCGGTGGTCCTGCTAGGGGCGGCCGTAGGGGACGCTAGGGGTTGTGACCGCTGCCGGCCGGAACTTACCTTCCTCCGGGAAGTAGGACCTGGTGGGCACTGCAACGCTGTTGATTATTGCAATTCGTGGTCGGGCTGAATGGGCTGTGGTGTCGCGGCTTGAAGCGTCTGTGGACGGTATCTGGTCGTCTTTTTCCGGCCCGAAAAGGTGGCGCTAATGGCGACTGAAGACACTCTCCGGGAATACCTGAAATGGGTTACCGCGGACCTCCACCAGACCAGGAGGAAGCTCGGAGAACTCGAGGCGGCCCACCGGGAGCCCATCGCCATCGTCGGTATCGGCTGCCGCTTTCCCGGCGGGGTGCGCTCGCCCGAGGACCTGTGGCGGCTGGTCGCCTCCGGCCGCGACGCCATGTCCGACTTTCCCACCAACCGCGGCTGGGACCTGGAGCGGTTGATCCACCCGGACCCCGACCACCCCGGCACCTCGTACGTGGCACAGGGTGGGTTCCTCGACTCGGCCACCGAGTTCGACCCCGGCTTCTTCGGCATCTCCCCACGTGAGGCGCTGGGCATGGACCCGCAGCAGCGGCTGCTGCTGGAGACCTCGTGGGAGGCGTTCGAACACGCCGCCATCGACCCGGCCACGTTGCGCGGCCACCAGGTCGGCGTCTTCGCCAGCACCACCGTCCAGGATTACGCGGCGCTGCTCCAGTCGCCCCCGCCCGGCGTCGAGGGGTACGTCCTCACCGGCACCGCCGCCAGCGTGGTCTCCGGCCGCATCGCGTACGCGCTCGGGCTCGAGGGCCCCGCCGTCTCCATCGACACCGCCTGCTCGTCGTCCCTCGTCGCGCTGCACCTGGCCTGCCACGCCCTGCGTCAGGGCGAGTGCACCCTCGCGCTGGCCGGCGGCGCCACCATCCTGTCCACCCCCAGCGCATTCGTCGGCTTCTCCCGCCAGCGCGGGCTCGCCCCCGACGGGCGGATCAAGGCGTTCGCCGCCGGCGCCGACGGCACCGCCTGGGGCGAGGGCGCCGCCATGCTGCTCGTGGAGCGGCTCTCCGACGCCCGCCGCAACGGCCACCCCGTTCTCGCCGTGGTGCGCGGCAGTGCCGTCAACCAGGACGGCGCGTCCAACGGCCTCACCGCCCCCAACGGCCCGTCCCAACAGCGGGTCGTGCTCCAGGCCCTGGCCAGCGCGCGGCTCTCCCCGGAGCAGGTCGACGCGGTGGAGGCGCACGGCACCGGCACGAGCCTCGGCGACCCGATCGAGGCCACCGCCCTGCTCGCCACGTACGGCCAGGGGCGGCCGGCGGACCGCCCGCTGCGGCTCGGCTCGGTGAAGTCGAACATCGGCCACACCCAGGCCGCCGCCGGCGTCGCCGGGGTGATCAAGATGGTCATGGCCCTGCGGCAGGACACGCTGCCGGCCACCCTGAACGTCGACGAGCCCACCCCCCACGTCGACTGGTCGGCCGGCGCGGTGTCGCTGCTGACCGAGGCGCTGCCGTGGCCGCGCGGGGAGCAGGCCCGCCGCGCCGGTGTCTCCTCGTTCGGGATGAGCGGCACCAACGCCCACGTGATCATTGAGGAGGCACCCCAGGAGACCCCGGACGCCACCACCGCCCCGGTGGCGTCCGGCGCGGGCGCCGCCGCCGGGGAGACCGCCCCGGTGGCGGCGACCGACCCCGCCGCCGCGCTGGTGCCCGTGGCGCAGCAGCCTGCCCTGCTCGCCTCCTCCGCCACGGTCTGGTCGCTGTCGGCCCGGTCCGCGTCCGCGCTGCGGGAGCAGGCGGCCCGGCTCGCCCGGTACGTCCGTGACCACGGCGACGTCGACCCGGCCCGGCTGGCCTGGTCGTTGGCGACCACGCGGTCGGCGTTCGAGCACCGGGCGGCGGTGGTGGCCACCGACCCGGCGCAGTTGTTGGCCGGGTTGGACGCGGTTGCCGCCGGCACCCCGGCCGGCACCGTCGTCACGGGGGTGGCGGGTGAGCCGGGCGAGGGCCCGGTCTGGGTGTTCCCCGGCCAGGGCGCGCAGCACGTGCGGATGGCGGCGGAGCTGATCGGCGCCTGCGCGGTGTTCGACGAGGCCCTCGCCGAGTGTCAGGCGGAGTTCGACCGGTGGCTCGATATCGACATCCGCGCGGTGCTGACGGACACCGACGACTCTTGGCTGGGCCGTTCCGAGGTGGCCCAGCCGGCGTTGTTCGCCGTCGGCGTGGGTCTGGCGCGGCTGTGGCGGCAGGCCGGCATGACCCCGAAGGCGGTG
>NZ_JBEYTP010000107.1:0-5207 GCF_040643125.1 Micromonospora sp. NPDC047465 | reverse complement strand
GATTGTCCGGCGGTGTCCTACTCTCCCACACCCTCCCGAGTGCAGTACCATCGGCGCTGGAGGGCTTAGCTTCCGGGTTCGGAATGTAACCGGGCGTTTCCCCTCCGCCATGACCGCCGTAACTCTATCGACATATCAAACAACACCCAACCGGGTCTGTTGTTCGTTCATCGAGAGTTGCACAGTGGACGCGTAGCAGCTTAGTAGTCAAGTCCTCGGCCTATTAGTACCGGTCAACTGAACCCGTTACCGGGCTTACATTTCCGGCCTATCAACCCAGTCGTCTAGCTGGGGGCCTTACCCACTCAAAGAGTGGTGGGATACCTCATCTTGAAGCGAGCTTCCCGCTTAGATGCTTTCAGCGGTTATCCCTTCCGAACGTAGCTAACCAGCCGTGCCCCTGGCGGGACAACTGGCACACCAGAGGTTCGTCCGTCCCGGTCCTCTCGTACTAGGGACAGCCCTTCTCAAGTATCCTACGCGCACGGCGGATAGGGACCGAACTGTCTCACGACGTTCTAAACCCAGCTCGCGTACCGCTTTAATGGGCGAACAGCCCAACCCTTGGGACCTGCTACAGCCCCAGGATGCGACGAGCCGACATCGAGGTGCCAAACCATCCCGTCGATATGGACTCTTGGGGAAGATCAGCCTGTTATCCCCGGGGTACCTTTTATCCGTTGAGCGACACCGCTTCCACTCGCAAGTGCCGGATCACTAGTCCCGACTTTCGTCCCTGCTCGACCTGTCAGTCTCACAGTCAAGCTCCCTTGTGTACTTGCACTCAACACCTGATTGCCAACCAGGCTGAGGGAACCTTTGGGCGCCTCCGTTACCCTTTAGGAGGCAACCGCCCCAGTTAAACTACCCACCAGACACTGTCCCTGAACCGGATAACGGTCCGAAGTTAGATACCCAAATCAACCAGAGTGGTATTTCAAGATTGCCTCCACCCATACTGGCGTATGAGCTTCACCGGCTCCCACCTATCCTACACAAGCTAATTCGGATACCAATGTCAAGCTATAGTAAAGGTCCCGGGGTCTTTCCGTCCTGCCGCGCGTAACGAGCATCTTTACTCGTAATGCAATTTCGCCGGGCCTGTGGTTGAGACAGTGGGGAAGTCGTTACGCCATTCGTGCAGGTCGGAACTTACCCGACAAGGAATTTCGCTACCTTAGGATGGTTATAGTTACCACCGCCGTTTACTGGCGCTTAAGTTCTCCGCTTCGCCCCGAAGAGCTAACAGGTCCCCTTAACGTTCCAGCACCGGGCAGGCGTCAGTCCATATACATCGAATTACTTCTTCGCATGGACCTGTGTTTTTAGTAAACAGTCGCTTCCCCCTGCTCTCTGCGGCCATACAACGCTCCACCCGCGCGGGGCTTCACGTCTCCGGCCCCCCTTCTCCCTAAGTTACGGGGGCAATTTGCCGAGTTCCTTAACCACAGTTCGCCCGATCGCCTCGGTATTCTCTACCTGACCACCTGTGTCGGTTTGGGGTACGGGCCGCTAAGAACTCGCTAGAGGCTTTTCTCGGCAGCATAGGATCACTGACTTCACCTGAATCGGCTCGGCATCACGTCTCAGCCTACATGTGCTGCGGATTTGCCTACAGCACGGCCTACACGCTTACCCCGGCACAACCACCGGCCGGGCTCAGCTACCTTCCTGCGTCACCCCATCGCTTGACTACTACCCGCCAGGTTCCCACGCTCCCCCAGTTAGGTCCGAAGACCGCCCCAGGTTTGGGTGGTTAGCACAACGAGGTTCATCAGGGTCGCTCTTTCGCGGGTACGGGAATATCAACCCGTTGTCCATCGACTACGCCTCTCGGCCTCGCCTTAGGTCCCGACTCACCCAGGGCGGATTAGCCTGGCCCTGGAACCCTTGGTCATCCGGCGGAAGGGTTTCTCACCCTTCTTTCGCTACTCATGCCTGCATTCTCACTCGTGCCGCGTCCACACCTCGATCACTCGGATGCTTCACTCGCGGCACGACGCTCCCCTACCCATCCACACACCTGCACAAGGAATCACGTCCAAGCGAGGTAAAAATGTGAATGCCACAGCTTCGGCGGTGTGCTTGAGCCCCGCTACATTGTCGGCGCGGAACCACTTGACCAGTGAGCTATTACGCACTCTTTAAAGGGTGGCTGCTTCTAAGCCAACCTCCTGGTTGTCTATGCGACCCCACATCCTTTTCCACTTAGCACACGCTTAGGGGCCTTAGCTGGTGATCTGGGCTGTTTCCCTCTCGACTACGAAGCTTATCCCCCGCAGTCTCACTGCCGCGCTCTCACTTACCGGCATTCGGAGTTTGGCTGATTTCGGTAAGCTTGTGGGCCCCCTAGACCATCCAGTGCTCTACCTCCGGCAAGAAACACGCGACGCTGCACCTAAATGCATTTCGGGGAGAACCAGCTATCACGGAGTTTGATTGGCCTTTCACCCCTAACCACAGGTCATCCCCCAACTTTTCAACGTTGGTGGGTTCGGCCCTCCACGCGGTCTTACCCGCGCTTCAGCCTGCCCATGGCTAGATCACTCCGCTTCGGGTCTAGGACACGCGACTGAATCGCCCTATTCAGACTCGCTTTCGCTACGGCTCCCCCACACGGGTTAACCTCGCCACATGCCACTAACTCGCAGGCTCATTCTTCAAAAGGCACGCCGTCACCCCGCAAGGCTCCGACGGATTGTAGGCGAACGGTTTCAGGTACTATTTCACTCCCCTCCCGGGGTACTTTTCACCATTCCCTCACGGTACTCGTCCGCTATCGGTCACCAGGAAGTATTTAGGCTTACCAGGTGGTCCTGGCAGATTCACGGCAGATTTCAGGGGTCCGCCGCTACTCGGGAACACCCACAGGAGACCAGCCACTTTCACCTACCGGACTATCACCGCCTACGGTCAGCCTTTCCAGACTGTTCGGCTAGCAACTGGCTTTATAACTCCTCACACGAGTGTCAGCTCGTGTAGCAGGGTCCCACAACCCCGACCACGCAACCCCTGACAGGTATCACACGCAGCCGGTTTAGCCTCAATCCGCTTTCGCTCGCCACTACTCACGGAATCACTAAATTTGTTTTCTCTTCCTACGGGTACTGAGATGTTTCACTTCCCCGCGTTCCCTCCATACACCCTATGTGTTCAGGTGCAGGTGACACCACATGACTGATGCCGGGTTCCCCCATTCGGACACCCTGGGATCACAGCTCGGTTGACAGCTCCCCCAGGCCTATCGCGGCCTCCCACGTCCTTCATCGGCTCCTGGTGCCAAGGCATCCACCGTTCGCCCTTGACAACTTGACCACAAAGATGCTCGCGTCCACTGTGCAATTCTCAACAAACGACCAACCCACAACCCACAGCCCCACACCAGCATCACCACAGCGACCGGTATGCGAGACCAGGCCATGCCTGGCAGCCCACGAAGCTCCCGCTCCGCACAAGGCTCCGAAAGAAACAACCACCGGTTGTTCTTTCAGGACCCAACAGGGTGCCCTACATTTCTCCCCAGCCGCACCAGAAGCATCCGTTCCCTACCACCCGAAGATGGTCGTACTAGGCGCCTCGGCCGTTGCCAGGAAAAAACTCGCCAGTGTCTCCGCCATTGAGCACCCCGACCCGACATTCGCAGGTCGCGGGCTCCTTACACCCTTTCAGGTGAAGGTGCTCCTTAGAAAGGAGGTGATCCAGCCGCACCTTCCGGTACGGCTACCTTGTTACGACTTCGTCCCAATCGCCAGCCCCACCTTCGACGGCTCCCTCCCACAAGGGGTTGGGCCACCGGCTTCGGGTGTTGCCGACTTTCGTGACGTGACGGGCGGTGTGTACAAGGCCCGGGAACGTATTCACCGCAGCGTTGCTGATCTGCGATTACTAGCGACTCCGACTTCACGGGGTCGAGTTGCAGACCCCGATCCGAACTGAGACCGGCTTTTTGGGATTCGCTCCACCTCACGGTATCGCAGCCCATTGTACCGGCCATTGTAGCATGCGTGAAGCCCTGGACATAAGGGGCATGATGACTTGACGTCATCCCCACCTTCCTCCGAGTTGACCCCGGCAGTCTTCGATGAGTCCCCGCCATAACGCGCTGGCAACATCGAACGAGGGTTGCGCTCGTTGCGGGACTTAACCCAACATCTCACGACACGAGCTGACGACAGCCATGCACCACCTGTGACCGCCCCCGAAGGACCCGACATCTCTGCCGGTTTTGCGGCCATGTCAAACCCAGGTAAGGTTCTTCGCGTTGCATCGAATTAATCCGCATGCTCCGCCGCTTGTGCGGGCCCCCGTCAATTCCTTTGAGTTTTAGCCTTGCGGCCGTACTCCCCAGGCGGGGCGCTTAATGCGTTAGCTGCGGCACAGGGAACCGGAGAGGCCCCCCACACCTAGCGCCCAACGTTTACAGCGTGGACTACCAGGGTATCTAATCCTGTTCGCTCCCCACGCTTTCGCTCCTCAGCGTCAGTATCGGCCCAGAGACCCGCCTTCGCCACCGGTGTTCCTCCTGATATCTGCGCATTTCACCGCTACACCAGGAATTCCAGTCTCCCCTACCGAACTCTAGCCTGCCCGTATCGACTGCAGGCCCGCAGTTGAGCTGCGGGTTTTCACAGTCGACGCGACAAGCCGCCTACGAGCTCTTTACGCCCAATAAATCCGGACAACGCTCGCGCCCTACGTCTTACCGCGGCTGCTGGCACGTAGTTGGCCGGCGCTTCTTCTGCAGGTACCGTCACTTACGCTTCGTCCCTGCTGAAAGAGGTTTACAACCCGAAGGCCGTCATCCCTCACGCGGCGTCGCTGCATCAGGCTTCCGCCCATTGTGCAATATTCCCCACTGCTGCCTCCCGTAGGAGTCTGGGCCGTGTCTCAGTCCCAGTGTGGCCGGTCGCCCTCTCAGGCCGGCTACCCGTCGTCGCCTTGGTAGGCCATCACCCCACCAACAAGCTGATAGGCCGCGAGCCCATCCCAGGCCGAAAAACTTTCCACCAAACCTCATGCGAAGTAAGGTCCTATTCGGTATTAGCCCCCGTTTCCGAGGGTTATCCCAAAGCCTAGGGCAGGTTGCTCACGTGTTACTCACCCGTTCGCCGCTCGAGTACCCCGAAGGGCCTTTCCGCTCGACTTGCATGTGTTAAGCACGCCGCCAGCGTTCGTCCTGAGCCAGGATCAAACTCTCCAACAAAAAC
>NZ_JBEYTP010000106.1:0-5557 GCF_040643125.1 Micromonospora sp. NPDC047465 | reverse complement strand
CGCAGGTTCTCCGCCCAGTAGTCGGCGTCCATACGGGAACCGTCGAGCCAGGTCCCCGTGACCGTCGAGATGATCCGGACGTCGCCGTCGCTCGGGGCGAGGCCGGCCAGTTCGGTGCGTACCCGGTCGGAGACCGGCTGCACCGCCGGGGAGTGCGAGGCGTAGTCAACGGCCACGAGCCGGGCCCGCACACCCTCGGCGACGCACGCCGCCACCAGGTCGGCGACGGGCTGCGGCGGCCCGGCGACCGCAGTGGTAGCGGGGCCGTTGATGACGGAGACGGTCACGCCCTCGGGCAACCGTGCCTCCACCTCGGCGGCGGACAGGTCGATCGCCGCCATCGCCCCGGTGCCGGCAATGGTGGCCAACGCCCGGACCCGCAACGCCAGGACCTTGACGGCGTCGGCCAACGACAGCACCCCGGCCACGTGGGCGGCCACGATCTCACCCTGCGAATGGCCGATCACCGCCTTCGGGGTCATGCCGGCCTGCCGCCACAGCCGCGCCAGACCCACGCCGACGGCGAACAACGCCGGCTGGGCCACCTCGGAACGGCCCAACCACGAGTCGTCGGTGTCCGTCAGCACCGCGCGGATGTCGATATCGAGCCACCGGTCGAACTCCGCCTGACACTCGGCGAGGGCCTCGTCGAACACCGGACACGCACCGATCAGCCCGGCCGCCATCGCCACGTGCTGCGCGCCCTGCCCCGGGAACACCCAGACGGGGCCCTCCCCCGGCTCGCCGGCCTCACCGGTGACGACGGTGCCGGCGGGGGTGCCGGCGGCGAGGGCGTCCAGCCCCGCGAGCAACTGCGCCGGGTCGGTGGCCACCACCGCCGCCCGGTGCTCGAACGCCGACCGGGTGGTGGCCAGCGACCAGGCCAGCCGGGCCGGGTCGACGTCGCCGTGGTCACGGACGTACCGGGCGAGCCGGGCCGCCTGCTCCCGCAGGGCGGGCGTGGACCGGGCCGACAGCGACCAGACGGTGGCGGGGGTGGCGAGCAGGCCGGGCTGCTCCGGTACGGGGGCCGGGGCGGGCGCGGGGTCGGCCTGTTCGAGGATGACGTGGGCGTTGGTGCCGCTGATGCCGAACGACGACACGGCCGCCCGGCGGGGCCGGTCCACCTCCGGCCAGGGCCGGGCCTCGGTGAGCAGCTCGACGGCACCGGCCGACCAGTCGATGTGCGGGGACGGCTCGTCGACGTGCAGCGTGGCGGGCAGGACGCCGTGCCGCATGGCCATCACCATCTTGATGACACCCGCGACACCGGCGGCCGACTGGCTGTGCCCCATGTTCGACTTGATCGAGCCGAGCCACAGCGGCTCGCCATCGCCGCGCTCCTGCCCGTACGTGGCGAGCAGCGCCTGCGCCTCGATCGGGTCGCCGAGGGTGGTGCCGGTGCCGTGCGCCTCGACGGCGTCCACGTCGGAGGTGGTGAGGCGCGCGTTGCTGAGCGCCTGCCGGATCACCCGCTGCTGGGCGGGTCCGTTCGGGGCGGTGAGGCCGTTCGACGCGCCGTCCTGGTTGATCGCGCTGCCGCGGATGACGGCGAGGATGCGGTGGCCGTTGCGTTGGGCGTCGGAGAGCCGCTCGACCAGCAGCAGGCCGACGCCCTCGGCCCAGCCGGTGCCGTCGGCGGCGGCGGCGAACGACTTGCACCGCCCGTCGGAGGCGAGGCCGCGCTGGCGGGAGAAGCCGACGAAGGGGCTGGGGGTGGCCATGACGCAGACGCCGCCGGCCAGGGCCAGGTCGAACTCGCCGGCCCGCAGCGCCTGGCAGGCCAGGTGCAGTGCGACCAGGGAGGACGAGCAGGCCGTGTCGACGGTGACGGCCGGCCCCTCCAGCCCGAGGGCGTACGCGATCCGCCCGGAGACGACGCTGGTGACGGTGCCGGTCAGCAGGTAGCCCTCGTCGGCGCCGTCCGCGCCGCCGTCCTGCCCGACGCCGTAGCCGTTGGCGGCGGTGCCGACGAACGCGCCGACCTTCTGGCCCCGCACCGACGACGGGGCGATGCCGGCCGACTCGAACGCCTCCCAGGACGTCTCCAGCAGCAGCCGCTGCTGCGGGTCCATGGCCAGGGCCTCGCGGGGGGAGATTCCGAAGAAGTCGGCGTCGAACTCCGCCGCGTCGTAGAGGAAACCGCCCTGCTGGGTGGTGGACTTGCCGGCCCGGTCGGCCTGCGGGTCGTACAGGTTGTCCAGGTCCCAGCCCCGGTCGGTGGGGAAGCCGCCGATGGCGTCCCCGCCGGAGGCGACCAGGTCCCACATCTGGTCGGGGCTGGACACCCCGCCCGGGTAGCGGCAGGACATGGCGACGATGGCGATCGGCTCCCGGGCCGCCGCGGTCAGCTGCTGGTTGAGCTGCTTGAGCCGGCTGGTCTCCTTGAGCGAAGCCCGAAGCGCCTCGACGACCTTATCTGCAGACGTGGACATCATGTACTCCGTACGTGGGACAAGGGTCAGGACTCGGAGCCGTCGAGCGCCAGCCGGATGAGGGCGTCGGCGTCCATCTCGTCGATGGAGTCGCCGTCCTCGTCGGTCGGGGCCTGCTCGGCGTCGTCGCCGTCGGTGAGCTTGAGTAGCAGGTCCAGCAGTCCGGCCTCGCGGATGCGGGCCAGCGGGATGGTGGCCAGGGCCTGGCGCACCGCCACCTCGGCCGGGTCGGCCGCCTCCTGCCGCCCGGCCTCGGGGACCAGCGCGGTGAGCAGGTGGCCGGCCACGGCGGCCGGGTCGGGGTAGTCGAAGACCAACGTGGTGGGCAGGGACAGGCCGGTGGCCCGGGTGAGCCGGTTGCGCAGCTCGACCGCGGTCAGCGAGTCGAACCCGAGTTCCTTGAACGCGCGCCGCGGCTTGACCCGCTCCGGGCCGGGGTGGCCGAGGACGGCCGCGGCGTGGGTGCGGACCAGGTCGGTGAGGAGCTTGTCCTGCTCGTCCCCGGGCAGGGCGAGCAGTTGCTCGCGCAGCGGCTGCCCGCCGTCGCCCGGCTCGTCCTCGGCGGGCCGGTCGGCCGGCCGCGCCTCGGGCAGGTCGGCCAGCAGCGGTCGCGGCCGGGTCGAGGCGTACGCGGGGCCGAACGTCGCCCAGTCCACGTCGGCGACGGTGAGGCAGGCGCGTCCGCGCCCGACGGCGACCCGCAGGGCGTGGACCGCGTCGGCCGGGGGCATGGCGCGCAGCCCGCGCCGGGCCAGCTCCCGCTGGGCCTCGTCGGTGGCCATCCCGCCGTCGGCCCACGGCCCCCACGCCACGGAGGTGGCGGCGAGGCCCCGGGCGCGCCGCCGCTCGGCGAGCGCGTCGAGGTAGGCGTTGCCGGCCGCGTAGCCGGCCTGCCCGCCGCTGCCCCACACCCCGGCGATCGAGGCGAACAGCACGAACGCGTCCAGCGGCCGGTCGCCGAGCAACTCGTCCAGGTGCGCCGCCCCGGCGATCTTGCCGCCCATGACGGCGGCGAGCCGGGCCAGGTCGGTGTCGACGAGCGGGACGACGTCGTTCAGGCCGGCAGCGTGCACCACCGCGGTCAGCGGCGCCGGGTCGTCGTCCAGCCGGGCCAGCAGCCCGGCCACGGCGTCCCGGTCGGCCACGTCGCACGCCGCCACCGTCACCCGTACGCCGAGGGCGGTCAGCTCGTCGCGCAGCTCCGTCGCGCCGGGGGCGGCGTCGCCGCGCCGGCTGGTCAGCACCAGATGCTCGGCGCCGTTGCCGGCCGCCCAGCGGGCCACGTGCGCGCCCAGTGCGCCCGTGCCGCCGGTGACCAGCACGGTGCCGGAGGGCCGCCACCGCTCGGCCGCCGCCGCGTCGGCGGGCGTGGCCCGGGTCAGCCGCCGGGCGTACACGCCGGTGGGCCGCACCGCGAGCTGGTCCTCGTCGCCGGCGGCGACGAGCGCCGCCACGAGCCGGGCCGGGTCGACGTCCCGCTCGGGCAGGTCCAGCAGACCCACCCGGGACTGCGACAGTTCGAGGCCGGCCACCCGGCCCAGGCCCCACAGGCCGCCCTGGCCGGCGCTGCGGACGGGTTCGCCGTCGCCCGCGTCGACCGCGCCCCGGGTCACGCACCACAGCGGGGCGGTCGCCCCGGCGTCGTGCAGCGCCTGGAGCAGCAGCAGGGTGGCCGCCGTACCGACCGGCACGGACGGGTGGTCCGGGTGCGGCTCGTCGCGCAGGCCGAGCAGCAAGACCACGCCGACCGGCCCGTCGGCCGGCGCGCCGCCCAGCAGCTCGGCGAGGCCGGCGCGGGTGACGGTGGCCGGGTCGACGGTCACCCGACGCACGTCCCCGCCGGACGCGGTGAGCGCGGCGGCGATCCGGTCGGCCGACGGCTCGCCGGCGGGCTCGACCAGCAGCCAGGTCCCGACCGCCGCCGGGGAGTCGGCCAGGTCGATCCGCCGCCACCCCACCTGGTACGACCACCCGTTCACCGCCGCGTCGCGGGTGCGGGCGCGGCGCCAGGTGGACAGGACGGGCAGGGCCGGGGTCAGCGCCTCCACCGCGGCGTCGTCGCCGAGCTGGCCGGCGAGGGCGGCGAGGTCGCCGCTCTCGACGGCGGCCCAGAACTCGGCGTCGCCGCCCGTGTCCGGGGTGGCCTGCTGGCGCGGCGCGGCTTCCGGCCAGAACCGCTGGTGCTGGAACGCGTACGTCGGCAGGTCGACGCGGCGGGCGCCGGAGTCGGCGAACCAGGTCCGCCAGGTCACCGGCTCGCCGTGGACGTGCAGTTCGCCGAGGGCGGCCAGCAGCGCGTGGGTCTCGGGCCGGTCCCGACGCTGGACGGCGACGGACAGCACGCCCGCCTCGTCGGGCAGCACGTCGGCGACCATGGCGGTGAGTACGCTCTGCGGGCCGATCTCCAGGAACGTGTCCACCCCGGCCTTGCGCAGCGTGGTGACGCCGTCGGCGTACCGGACGGCCTCCCGGACGTGCCGCACCCAGTAGTCGGCGTTGCGGATCTCGTCGCCGTCAGCGAGCGCCCCGGTCAGGTTCGACACGACCGGCAGCAGCGGCGGCCGGAAGGCGAGACCCTCCAGGACGGACCGGAACTCGGCCAGCATCGGCTCCATCAGCGGACTGTGGAACGCGTGACTCACGGTCAACCGGCGCGTCCGGACGCCACGCGCCTGCCAGACCTGCTCCACCTCGTCGAGCGCGTCGACCGCCCCGGACACCACCACGGACGTCGGGCCGTTCACGGCGGCGATCCCCACCCGGTCGGCCAACCCGTCCAGCGTGGCCAGCACCTCGACCTCGGCCGCGTTCACCGCCAGCATCCCGCCACCGGCCGGCAACGCCTGCATCAACCGACCCCGGGCGGCGACCAGCGCACACGCATCCCCAAGAGACAGCACCCCGGCCACGTACGCGGCCGTGATCTCCCCGACCGAGTGGCCACCCACGAAGTCCGGCACCACGCCGAACGACTCCACCAGGCGGAACAGCGCCACCTCGACGGCGAACAGCCCGGCCTGCGTGAAGACGGTCTGGTCCAGCAGCCCCGCGTCGGCCGAGCCGTCGGGAGCGAACAGCACGTCACGAAGCGGCTGCGGCAGCAGCGCGTCGAGGTGCCCACA
>NZ_JBEYTP010000105.1:0-5887 GCF_040643125.1 Micromonospora sp. NPDC047465 | reverse complement strand
CGCAAAGAACATCGATCCACCGAACCCCGTGAACACCACCCATGAGCAGGCCCTAACCTGCTAACCAGCCCTCCGCGTTACCGGGGGAACCTCAAAAGGCCCGGCGGTGGCCAGCCTGGCCGTCGCCGGGTCCGTCTTCGCCCTGGCCATCGGCAACGCCCGCAGGGCGGCATCCTGGCCGCGGCAGGCGTTCATGACCGCAGCACCAACAACAATAATCGATACTCAACGATCCGCAGCTGTGCACAAGGTCGTCAGAGCCGGGCCGATCGGGTCGGCTCGGCGAGGGGCCGGCCGACCCGGAACAACGCGAGCGGCTGGCCACCCACCCGTTCCGCGAGCCGGGCGGCGGTCACCGGACAGTCGATGAGCTGGCTGAGCGGATGGACCGCCAGGCCGTGCCTGGCGAGGGCCAGCCACGTGCGCAGGAGGCGACGTCCCGCAGCGATGTGATCGTCGCCGTCCGCCAGCATGACCAGGATGCTGCCGTCGTACCGCAGCAGGCTCCGGCCGCTGACGGCCAGCAGTGCCGCGAGGCCCAACCGGCGGGTGACGGGGTACGCGCGCAGCGAGGCGGCCAGGAACCGCGCTTCGAACCGGGACAGGACCAGAGCCCGGTCGGTGAGTCCGTCGAGGTGGTAGCGCGGATGGCGGGGGTCGAGGCGCAGCCAGTCGCGCAGCTCGGCCGCGACGGCCGGGGTGCCGAACAGCCAGCGGTCGGCGACCACCAATTCGCGCGCGAGATCCTGGGCGGGAAGGTGGACGAGGCCAGGTTCGAGGTCGGCGAGCACGGCCGGGTTGACGGGCCCGGTCGCGTACCGGCCACGGGCGACCCGGCGGGACTCGATGTCCGCGATCGTGAACGGGGTTGGGTATCTGTGCGGCGCGGCGACCAGGCGGGGGCCGGGTGCTGCGGTGACGTTGAGGCCGAGATCGGCGGCGACGATGAGGCACGTCTCGACGAACGCGCCGATTCCGAGGCCGAGGTCGCGTCCGGTCGGGTCAGACTCCGGCAAGGAGCGGGACTGGTCGACGTTGATGACGATCTCGTCGGCGTGGTACTCCGGCAGCCATGGCTGTGTGTTGTGTGCGCTCGGCGCCCGGCGGCAGGTCGCCTCGTACGCCCGTAACTGCTCAACCCACGTCATGCCGACCGCTTTTCGTAGAATGTGTGCCCGTGCAACGGTCGCCCGCCGGCCCGCCGGTACTGGGCGGCCGAGGCGGCGTTCTCCCGCTCGACGAAGGTGCTGCGCAGTGTCCGGTATCCGCCGGCAGCGAGGTTGCGGTGCAACTCCCGAGACAGCAGCGTCAGGTACCCCTTGCCCTGTTCCTCGGGCACGGTGCCTTTGATGATGAGCACCGCGTCGCGCCGGTATCGGGCGCGGGTCGCCAGCAGGCGAAGCTGATTGAGCACGCCGAGCCGGCCACCGACCTTCATGAGGAACTCGGAGATGTCCGGCACGGTCACCACGAACGCGATTGGCCGGCCGGCCTTCTCCAGCCAGAGCAGCAACGTCTCGTCGAGCAGGTAAGCGAGGCCGTCGGTCTGCTCGGCCAGTTGCTCGGTGGAGATTTCGGTGTAGTAGCCGAGCTGCGCGAAGCTGGCGTTGAGCATCTGCCGCAGGATCGGCAGCTGCTCGCGGAAGTGCCGCCGCGAGCCGTGCCGGATGATGAGCCGCTCCGCGGGGATTCGGGTGTCGTCAAAGGTGAACCCGTGGTCACGGTCGGTGCTGACTGGAGCGCCAGCGGGGGTCGAGCCGGCCCCGGAGTCCCGGCCGTCAAGGTCGACCAGCCAGGTGTCGGCCTCGAAGCGGCGCTGGAAGCCGTGCCGCTCATACATCACCGGGTAGTAGGCGGGGTTCCAGGCTGAGTCCACGAAGCCACGCTCGGCGAAGCCGGAGGTGATCACCCCGCCGGTCTGGTTGGGCAGCAGCGCGACCGGTCCGAACAGTGGCCGGCCGTCGGCCCTGGCCTCGACCGTGTCCATGATGGCGGCGAAAACGGCGTCGTCGTCGACGAACTCGGTGTGCCCGAACAGTTGCCGCGGGCCGACCTTCGCGTCGAAGGCGGTGCTGCGGTGCACGCTGGTCCGCCCGACCACCGCGCCGCGTCCGTCGCGGATCAGGAACAGTTCGGCGGTACGGCGGTGTGCGGCGATCACCGACGACAGCAGGGGCACGTACCGGCTGGTCGGGTGCAGCCGCAGTGGGAAGTCGACAAACGCTCGCAGGTCGGCCCGCGACTTCACGGCGGAGACTCTCATGCGCGGTGCACCGGCGGACCGGCCGTCTCGGTGGACAGCGGGGTGAACGTCTGGATGTGCGCCATGCCGTCAGCCTCGGCACGCCAGACGCCGTTGGTGTAGCCCTCGGGCTCGGCGTTGTACAGCCGGATGTAGCCGCCGGTCGCGTTCTGCGTGCCGTGGTCGGTCACCCAGCACATGAGGTCGCGGTGGTGGCGGCTGCGCGCGAACTTCAGCAGCGCGTCGCGGTCGCTGAAGAACGCGATGGTGCCGAGCGTGAACGGGAACTGGTAGTACACGGTATGCCACCGGTACCCGTCCATCCGTTTCATCTGCTTGACCATCTTGAACCAGGTGCGGGTGAGGGTGAGGATCGAGCGTGGCCCTCGGTATCGGGTGGCGCCGACGAACATGGCGGTCGCTTGGCCAACCGGCGGCGCGGCGGAAAAGTCGGAGGTCCTCACGTCGTCGCGCCCTTCACCAGGTACACATTTTTGATTTTGGACGTTGCGCCGGCGAACGGGCCGGTGCCGTAGTCATGAACTCTCACCCGCAGGTCGGCTGCGGACGGGTCCTCGACGAGGGATTCGGCGAAGTCCCGGCTGACCTCGGCGAGGTAGCGCAGCACCCCGCCGCGACACTTATCGGCAAGGGCAAGCCGCTCGTCGGGGCCGAGCGCGAGATCCTCGCGCAACTGCAGGTTGATGACCGGCCGGCTCTCCAGGTCCGCATGCTCCTCCAGCTCCAGGCAGAAGCTGTGCAGCAGGTGAGCGAGGGGATTGTCGGCGTAGAGGCCGTACTCGACGTCCTGCGGGTAGATGTTGGCACCCATGTAGGAGACGGTGCTGTCCTTGCGGCCGAACAGGAACAGCAGCGGCAGTTGCATCCGGTCGGACCGTCCCGCGCGTTCGGCGTCCGACCGCGCGGCCGGGTCCCCGATCGCGGCCAGCACATCCGGGTACGCGATCAGCCGGCCCTCGTCGCCGATGTTGTAGCGGACCTTCGGGTTGAGCACTGCCGTCGAGTTGATCGTGCAGAGCACCTCGTGGTCGGCGTTGGTCTCCAGATACGTCTCAAGCGGGTTGTACTGGAAGATCATCGGCAGTCGGTGCTCGTCGGGGCCGAGCAGGGCGGCCCGCAGGGCGACGTCGGTGCGTAGCCGGCGGCGGACCCAGACGGTGAAGTCGGTCTCCCCGGCGATACCGATGGTGAGGTCGCTGGCGCCGTAGCCGGAGCGTACCTTGAGGAAGCGCTCCTCCAGGTAGTCACGCAGCGCCTCGGTCATCCCCTCCCCGCCGACCAGACCGCTGATGCGGTACTCGCCCCACGGGAAGCCCTCGGCGTCGAGCTTGTCGCGCAGGTGCTTGAGGAACGGCGGGTACGCGGTGACGATGTACTCGAACCCGGGCCCGAAGTACCGCAGCGTGTCCGCGATCTTCTGCAGGTCCGGGCCCGTGTTCTTCACCATCGCGATCTTGGACATGGCGATGCCGGTGTTGGTGCCCGTGGCCCAGGCACCCATCGAGTAGGCGTTGATGACGAACCGCCGCTTCGACGGAAACACCATGGTCGCGTAGCCGGCCAGGTTCTTGTGGACCGAGCGCAGTTCGCGGCGGCTGCGAATCCAGTTGAACGGCTGACCGGACGATCCCGAGGACTCGTCGACGACGCTGCCGGCGATCTCGATCTCACCGTGCCAGCAACGCTGGGCCTCCGGGTATGCCTTCACGTACGACTGCTTGTCCGTCGGCGGGTACGACGACAGGTCGAACCAGCGAAAGCGCCATTGGTTGCGGCGCAGGAAGTCGCCGTACGCGGGCACGTCGATCGCGGCGAACTGACAGGTCATCCACGCGTGCAGCCGAGCGAAACGACCCATGTACGGACGGTAGTTCCGCGCCATGAGCCGCCACACCGCCGGATGAATCTGGTGCAGCGTGTAGAGCCAGGTCAATGCAAAGCTTGTGAACCGCAGCGTCCCCTGGCGCAGGAAGGTCATCACCACGCGTCCACGATAGGAGTCTCCGCAAGTCCCTCACCTGGTCACGGATACTCAACCGCCCTGGGCACCCCAACTCAACGACCTCCCGCCAAGCCCGTCAGCCTCGGCCTGTCAGGCCAGACCGGCCCATACTCGGACAGTCCGCGCGGTGGGTGTGTGCTCCAACGGGTTCCCTGCAGGGCCCGTCACGGCGGGCGGGGTGGACACCGTGCGCGATGTGATCCACTGCTGCGCCGCAACGACATCTTCTTCCAGCGCACCCGTACGTGGAAGGAGTCCACCGACCCGAACAGACCGCAGCGATCCGGGCCTGGCCGCTCGGAACAAAGTCGAGCTGTGCCTGACCCCGACCAGCGCGTCCTGGGCGAACCCGATCGAGGCCCAATTCGGGCCGCTGCGCCGGCTTACCATGGCCGGCTCCAACTACCCCAACCACACCGTCCTGGCCCGCGACCTGCAGGGCCTACCTGCGCTGGCGCCTGCGTTACGGATCAGTCTCGAGACGTGGGCGACACATCCGGCTGGATGCCCTCTTCGCTGTTGCTCGTTTCTCTGTTGCTCGACGGGGCGGTTGTAGACCCACCTGTCGAGCACGGTGGCACGGAAGCAGCGACGGCCGCTTCCGTTACTCCCGTCTCGGCCGCGTATCCGGGAGATCGGACCGCCGGTCCAAGCCAGCCCCTGACGGTGGCTGCCACCGCGGCCCGTGGCGGTTTGGCCGGGACCATGTGGCGGCCTTTCGACCAGGCCAGCAGCATTCCTTCAGTTGTGCTGATCCTGGTAGTGACCATGGTGATTTCTCGGCCCTTCTGATCCCAGGTGTGCCACAACGCCCACCCCTGCGGCCGTGCCTTAACGCCCAGCCGCTCGCAGATGTCGGTGTACTCCTGCTCGCTCAGGACGGTCGTGGGACGAACCAAGAGGGCTCCGGCCAGGCCGACCAGCTGGGCGTCCGGATCGACGCAGCCGTCATCCTCAAAGTGGTAATGCCGCAGCTGGCGTGCCAGCGCGTTGACGGCACGCTGCAGAGGTGTCGCATCGTCAGGATCCGGATCAAAGCTCAGCCAGCCCTCGTCCAGCGCCCGATCGACGACGTCATTGGCAAGAAGCTCTATCTCGCGGAGGTACTCCGCGTCAGTGAGGTCGATATCCGGCACCAGTTCACCCTGCCAGGCAGGCTTGCGGTCGTCCTCCTCATTACGTGAACAAAAGCAGTGTCACGCACGTCTCGTCGACGCCGATGACGACCGTTGGCGTGAACGGGCAGGAGACATGCAGCACGTCCCCGACGCGGTAGGCCATGGGCGGCAGATCGGCGCGCGACGCTCCGGGCAGGACGCCACTTGTGGAGGGACCAGGCCGCGGTCGCTGACTGCTCGAACTGGTTCGCGCGACCGCACGAACGGTCCCCGCCGTACCGCAGTCGATGCGCGCCGTCCGCGGCAGCTCCGCCCGCCGCCACCCGCCGACCGGCTGCGCTCCACGACGCGCGGTCTGCGGCAGCAGCGTGCGCCTGACCTCGGTTGGCCCATGACGACCGGTAACGGCCCTGTATGGTCATCGCCGTGGTGCCACTTGAGGCCGTGTATTGCGATGGGTGGGACGGCGGTGTGGTCAACCCGCTGAGCCCGACCGATGCGGAG
>NZ_JBEYTP010000104.1:0-5911 GCF_040643125.1 Micromonospora sp. NPDC047465 | reverse complement strand
CCACCACCGTCGTTGTTCACCGCCGAACCCCGCACCACCGCATGCACCACATCCCCCGCCGCCACCGCATCCACCAACCGCCGCAACACCACGACACCCACGCCGCTGCCGCCGACGATCCCGCTCGCGTTGCGGTCGAAGGCCCGGCAGTGCCCGTCCGGGGACAGGCCGGTGCCCTCGCGGTAGACGTGGCCGACGTTCTCCGGGATCTTCACGCCGACGCCGCCGGCCAGCGCCATGTCGCACTCCCCCGCGAGCAGCGACTGGCACGCCTGGTGGATCGCCACCAGCCCCGTCGAGCAGGCCGTCTGGATCGTCATCGCGGGGCCGTGCAGGTCCAGCTTGTACGCGACCCGGGTGGCCAGGAAGTCGTCGTTGGAGCTGATCATCATGGGCAGGTAGTCGAGGTAGAACGCCTGCGCCAGCGCGGGATTGCGCATCATGTTGTAGAGCGAGTACGTGTTCATGGACTGGCCGGCGTAGACGCCGATGCGGCCCGGGAAACGCGCCGGGTCGTACGCCGCGTCCTCCAACGCCTCCCACGCGCACTCCAGGAACAACCGGTGCTGCGGATCCGTCATCTCCGCCTCGTGCGCGTTGAATCCGAAGAACTCCGCGTCGAACAACTCCACGCCGTCCAACCGCGCCTTCGCCGGCACATACGACGGATGCGAATACACCGACTCCGGCACGCCCGCCGCCGCCAACTCCTCCGGCGAGAAGAACGTCACCGACTCCACCCCGGCGCACAGGTTCCGCCAGAACTCCGCCACGTTCGACGCCCCGGGGAAACGGCCCGCCAGGCCGACCACCGCCAAGGCGTTCTCCAGTTCCTCGGGCAGGTCCGCGGTGGTGGTGCCCGGGTTGGTCTCAGCGGTTCGGGCCGGCGTCATGGGCTTCCCCTCTCGGTGGCTGGTGGATGGCCGGGCCGGTTCGTGGCCGGAGCCGGTGAGCGGACCGCCGTCGGCGGCCGTACTCCGCGTCGATGGCCGGTACGGCACCGGCCGGCGCGGCGGCGGCCGGACCGGCCGCCGCGTCGAGGTACGTGGCCAGCCCGACGATGGTCGGGACCTCGAAGATGGTCAGCAGCGCCACGTCCACGCCGAACCGGTCGGCGAGGGTGCGCTGGAGTTCGACCGCGAGCAGCGAGTGGCCGCCCGCGTCGAAGAAGTTCTCGTGCGGGCCGCAGTCGCGGCCCAGCAGGTCGCGCCACACCTCGGCGACCCGGCGGGCGGTGGCCCCCAGCGGCGCGCCCGGCCCGGCGGCGCCGGCGGTCAGGTCCGTGCCGGGCGTCTGCGCCAGGGTCCGCCGGTCCACCTTGCCGTTGCTGTTCAGCGGCAGCGCCGGCAGCGCGACGTACCGGGCGGGGACCATGTACGCGGGCAGCGTGGCCGCGCACCACGACCGCAGTTCCGCGGCGTCCGGCGCGTCGTCGGCCCGGCCCACCAGGTAGGCCACCAGGTGCCGGCGCACCGGGTCGGCGCCCTCCAGCAGGACCGCCACGTCGGCGACCGACCGGTGCCGGCGCAGCGTCGCCTCGATCTCGCCCAGCTCGATGCGGTAGCCCCGCAGCTTGACCTGGTTGTCGGAGCGGCCGAGGTACTGGACGACGCCGTCGGGGAGCAGCCGCACCACGTCCCCGGTCCGGTACAACCGGGCGCCGGGCGGGCCGAACGGGTCGGGCACGAAGCGGGCGGCGGTGGTGGCCGGCGCGCCGAGGTATCCGTGCGCCACCCCGGCGCCGCCCACGTACAGCTCCCCCGGCACGCCGGGCGGCACCGGCTCGCCGGCGGCGTCCAGCACGTACAGCCGGGTGTTCGGGGTGGGGCGGCCGATCGGGACGGGCCGCTCGCCGCGCCGGACGCGGTGGCCGGCGGCCCACACCGTCGTCTCGGTGGGGCCGTACATGTTCCAGACCTCGGGGCACCGGTCGAGCAGTTGCTCGGCGAGTTCCGGGGTGAGGGCCTCCGCGGTGGAGACCGCCAGCCGCAGGTCGCCGCCCGCCCAGCCGGCGCCGACGAGCAGCCGCCAGGTGGAGGGCGTGCCGTCGAGCACGGTCACCCGGTGCTCCTGGACGAGCCGGCGCAGGCTGTCGCCCTGGCGGACGTCGTCCTCGTTGGCGAGGACCACGTGCGCGCCGACGGTGAGGGGGGCGAGCACCTCGTAGAGCGCGATGTCGAAGCAGATGGTGCTGACGGCGAGGACCACGTCGGTCGGCAGCAGGCCCGGGCAGGTCCGGACGCCGACCAGGAAGTCGACGACGGCCCGGTGCGGCACCAGCACGCCCTTCGGCCGCCCGGTCGAGCCGGAGGTGTGCAGCAGGTAGGCCGGCGCGTCGGGGTCGACCCGGGGCAGCGGGGTGTCGGGCGCCGCGTCGTCGGTCGGGGCGTGCGGCGGGCACGTCCGCCGGCCGGGGAAGCGGTCGGCCCACTCGTCCGCGGTGACCACCAGCTCGGCGGCGGCGTCGTCCAGCAGGTCGGCGTGCCGCCCGGCCGGGTGCGCCGGGTCGAGGGGCAGGTACGCCGCCCCGCAGCGCAGCACCGCCAGCAGGGCCACCACCAGGTCGGCGCCGCGGGGCAGGCAGACCCCGACCAGCCGGCCCGGGCCGGCGCCGGCCGCGCGCAGCCGGTGGGCCAGCCGCTCCGCCCGCTCGTCCAGCTCGCGGTAGCTGTGCGCCCGCCCGCCGCAGGTCAGCGCGACCGCGTCCGGGGTGCGGGCGGCCTGCGCCGTCACGAGGTCGTGCACGCAGGCGGTGGGCACCGGCACGGCGGTGTCGTTCCAGGTGACGGTGACGCGGTGGTGCTGCGCGGTGTCCAGCAGCGGCAGCCGGGCCACCGGCCGGTCGGGGTCGGCCACGGCGTGCCGCAGCGCGACGACGAACTGGTCGGCCAGCCCCCGCACGGTGTCGGCGTCGAAGAGGTCGGTGGCGTACTCGACGATGCAGAAGACCGCGTCGTCGCCGGTGCGGTGGGCGTAGAACGACAGGTCGAACTGGGAGTTGCCGCTGTGCTGCGGAATCGGCGTGACGACCAGCTCGCCGGTCCGGAACGGCCGCATCGGCTCGTCCTGCCAGCTGAACAGGGTCTGGAAGACGGGGTGCCGGCTGAGGTCACGCACCGGGTGCAGCGCGTCGACCAGCATCTCGAACGGCACGTCCTGGTGGGCGAAGTCGGCCGACAGGTCGCCGCGCACCCGGTCGAGCAACTGCCGCAGGGTCAGCTCCCCGTCGAGCCGCGTACGCAGGGCCAGGGTGTTGGCGAAGAAGCCGAACAGGTGCTCCAGCTCGGGTCGGGTGCGGTTCGCCACCGGCGTGCCGATGACCAGGTCCTGCTGGCCGGACCAGCGGGACAGCACCACCGCGAAGACGGCCAGGCCGAGCATGAACGGGCTGACCTGCTCGGCGCGGCTGAACCGTTGCAGGTCGGCGGCCAGGTCGGCGGGCAGGTCCAGCCGCAGGGTGGCGCCGCGGTGGCTCTGCACGGCCGGCCGGGGCCGGTCGGTGGGCAGGTCCAGCACCAGCGGCGCCCCGGCCAGCCGCTCCCGCCAGTACCCGAGCTGCCGCTCCAGGACCGGCCCGGTCAGGTACGCGCGCTGCCAGGCCGCGAAGTCGGGGTACTGCAACGGCAGGTGGGGCAGCCGCGGCTGCCGGCCCGCCAGCAGGGCCGCGTAACCCTCCGCCAGCTCCTGCGCCAGCACGCCACCGGACCAGCCGTCGGCGATGATGTGGTGCATCGTCACCAGTAGCACGTGCTCGTCGGCGGCGAGGCGGACCAGCAGCGTACGGATCAGCGGGCGGCGCAGGTCGAACGGTTCCCGGGCGCGCGCGGCGACGGTCTCGTCGAGTCGCGCCGGGCGCCGGTCGTCGGGCACCGCCGTCAGGTCCAGCGTCTCGATCGGGGTGTCGTCGACCGGCTCGACCACCTGGACCGGCTCGTCGCCGTCGTCGTGGATGGTCGTGCGCAGCGCCTCGTGCCGGGTACGGATCAGGCGCAGTGCCTGGTCCAGCGCCGCGACGTCGAGCGGGCCGGACAGGCGCAGCGTGATCGCCATGTTGTGCACGCCGGCGTCCCGGCCCACCAGCCGGTCCAGGAACCACAGCCGGCGCTGCTGGAACGACAGCGGGGCGGGCCGCCCGGGGGGCCGGAGCGGGATCGAGGTGGCGGTGGTGCCGCGGGTCGCCGTCATCGCCCCGCCTCCGACGGGTCCGCCTCGCTCATCAGCCGTTCGGCGTCGGCGTCGGAGAGCCCTTCGAGCTCGGCGAGGAGCCGGTCCTGGAGCAGGTCGGCCTGCTGGGCGACGGTGCGTCGGGCGAAGGCCTCCGCGACGGTGATCGGGACCTGGAAGGTGTCCTGGAGGCGGGCGACCAGCCGGCCGGTGAGCAGCGAGTCCCCGCCCAGCAGCAGGAAGTCGTCGAAGACGCCGATCTCCCGGTAGCCCAGCAGTTCCCGCCACGCCTGCGCGACGGTCTCCTCGATCTCGGTGCGCGGTGGTTCGTACTCGGTGGGCAGGTCGGGCCGGTCGTGCTTCGGCCCGGCCGTCGGCGGCGCCTCGTGGGCGACGGGCGTCGATTCGTTGAGCAGGCTGTAGCGGCGACGCTCGAACGGGTAGGTCGGCAGGGGCACGCGGCGCCGCTGCTCGCCGGCGGAGAAGGCGGTCCAGTCGATCGCCGCCCCGGCCAGCCAGAGCCGGGCCAGCGCGCTCAGCAGCGTCTCGTTCTCGTCCTGCTCGGGGGCGGCGGGCAGGGAGGCCACGATGGACGTCGTGGTCTCGGCGCCGGCTGCCCGGCTCATCGCCAGGGCCATCGTGCCGAGCGCGTGCCCCGGCCCGACCTCCAGGAACGCGGCGTCCGGCAGGGCGGCGGCGGCGCGCAGGTTGTCGCCGAAGCGGACGGTGGCCCGCAGGTGGCGCACCCAGTAGCCGGGGTCGGTGGCCTCGGCGGCGGTGAGCCAGGTGCCGGTGACGTTGGAGCCGACCCGCGCCTGCGGGAGCCGCAACGTGACCGTGGCCATGTGCGCCGCGAACTCGGCGAGCAGCGGGTCCAGCATCCGGGTGTGCGCCGCCTGGCGTACCCGGACCAGTTTGGCGCGGACCCCGTCGGCGTCCAGCGCCGCCCGGGCCGCCTCGACGGCGGCGGCCGGGCCGGAGAGCACGGTCTGCTCGGGTCCGTTGACGGCCGCGACGTCGAGGTCGTCGCCGGCGTACCGGACGGCGTCCTGCTCGGGGAGGTTGACGGCGAGCATGGCGCCGTCGGGCAGCCGGTCGATGAGCTGGCCGCGCAGGGCCACGGTGTCGATGGCGTCGGCGAGGTCGAACACGCCGGCCAGGCAGGCGGCCACGTACTCGCCGCTGCTGTGCCCGAGCATGGCCTCCGGGCGTACGCCCCACGACTGCCAGAGCATGGCCAGCGCGTACTCCACCGCGAACAGCGCGGTCAGCCGGCCCGCCGTGGTGTCGAGGATCTCCGCCGCGCGGCGGTCGCCGTCAGGGGCGAGCACCGCCTCGCGCAGGTCGTAGCCGAGCCGGGGGGCGGCCAGGTCGGCGCAGCGGTCCAGGTGCTCGGCGAAGACCGGCTCGGTGACGTGCAACTGGCGGCCCATGCCGACGTACTGGCTGCCGCCGCCGGGGAAGAGGAACACCAGGGCGGGTGGGAGGTCGCCGGCCCGGCCGGTCAGCAGCCGCTCGGGGTCCGCTCCGGTGAGGGCCGCCGCGGCCTGGGTGGCGTCGCGGCACACCACCGCCCGCCGACGCTCGAAATGCCGACGACCCACCTGCAACGTGTACGCCACATCAGCCAACCCCACGCCACCGGAAGCGAGCACCCCACCGACCCGACGACCCACCTCCACCAGAGCCGACGGCGTCCGCCCCGACACCACCACCACCTGCCAACCCCGCACCCCACCCACCGGAA
>NZ_JBEYTP010000103.1:0-6147 GCF_040643125.1 Micromonospora sp. NPDC047465 | reverse complement strand
GTGGTCCATGTGCTGATGGGTGGTGACCACGGTGCCCAGCCCCGCGTCGCCGACCAGGTCGAGCAGGCGCGGGCCCGCCCACCGCGAGCCGCCGAGAAAGGTTGTCAGATGGTTGCACTACCGGGGACCCGCCGCCCGCGCGTACGCGTGCGCCGCCCCTCCGCCCGCGAGGCCGGCACGGCGCTGCTGTTCGTCCTGCCGTTCCTGCTGCTCTTCGTCGTCTTCCGGTTCGGGCCGGCGATCGCCGGGGTGGTCCTCGGCTTCACCGACTACACCATCGGTGGCGAGACCAGCTTCACCGGGCTGGAGAACTTCCGCCGGCTCGTCGACGATCCCACGTTCTGGACGGCGCTGCGCGTCACGGTCCTGTTCACCGCGCTGTCCGTACCGCTGTCGATGCTGGCCTCCCTCGGCATGGCGCTGCTGACCCGCCGTGCCTTCCGCGGCGCGAAGCTCTTCCGGTCCATCTTCTTCCTGCCGGTGGTGACCAGCCTGGTCCTCGCCGGCGTGGTCTTCGCCTGGGTCTTCGCCGAGGACGGGCCGTGGTCGCGGGCCATGGGCGCGATCGGCCTGCCGGCCGGCTCCTGGCTCGCCGACAGCGTGCTGGTGGTCCCCGCGCTGGTGCTGGTCTCGGTCTGGTCCCGCTTCGGCTACGGCATGCTGATCCTGCTCGCCCGGATGCAGGACATTCCGGCGGAGCTGGAGGAGGCGGCGCTGACCGACGGCGCGTCGGCGTGGCAGCGCTTCCGGTACGTGACGCTGCCCCAGCTGCGGCCCGCTCTCTTCTTCGTCGCCATCATCGAGACCACCGTGTCGTTCCAGGTCTTCGACCTGATCTACGTGATGACCGGCGGCGGCCCCGTGCGGTCCAGCTACAGCCTGGTCTACCTGCTCTACGACCAGGGCTTCAAGTACTTCGACCTGGGCTACGCCAGCGCCGTCGGGGTCGCGCTGTTCGTGCTGACGATCATCGTGGCGCTGATCCAGCGGCTGACCCTCGGGAGGGAAGAATGACGGACACGATCACGCCCGCGGCCACCGCCGTCCCCACCCCGCCGGCGTCGCCCACGCGCGCCCGGCCGTACCGGCCCGGCCGGCCCGGCAGGGGCTGGATCGTCGGCCGCACCACGCTGCTGCTGATCGGCGCGGCGGTCACGCTCTTCCCCTTCTACGCGATGGTCGTGCTGTCGTTCAAGCCGACGGGACCGGTCACCTTCCCGGACAGCCTGCTGCCGTGGCCGTTCTCCACCGAGGCGTACGACCAGGTGGTCGGCGCCAAGAGCGTGCTGCGCTGGATGTGGAACACCGTGATCTACTCGGTGGTGTCGGTCGTCGGCGTGCTGCTGTTCGCCTCGATGGCCGGTTACGCCTTCGCCAAGAAGCGGTTCCCCGGCAAGGAGACCATGTTCTGGTCGTTCCTGGCGATGCTGATGGTGCCGTTCCACGTCACGATGATCCCGACGTTCATCATCATCTCCGAGCTGAACGGCGTGGACACGTACTGGGGCATGATCGTGCCGACCCTGGCCAACGCCCAGGCGGTGTTCCTGATGCGGCAGTTCATCGCCTCGCTGCCCGACTCGCTGTTCGAGGCGGCCCGCCTCGACGGCTGCTCCGAGTGGCGGGTGTACGTCTCGATCGTGCTGCCGCTGATCAAGCCGATCCTCGCCACGCTCGGCGTCTTCGTCTTCCTGTGGCACTGGAACGACTTCCTGTGGCCGCTCATCGTCGGGCAGAGCCTCGACATGCGTACCCTCACCACCGGCATCGCCTCCCTCCAGCAGGAGAACGTGGCGTTGAACATGCTCCTCGCCGGGTCGGTCGTGGCGTTCGTGCCGATCTTCATGGCGTACCTGATCGGACAGCGCTACTTCCAGGAGGGCGTCGCCACGACGGGCATCAAGGGATGAGCGTCATCGCGGTGGCGGCCTCGCCGGAGGTCCGCGAGCTGTTCTTCGACGCCGACGCCTGGGCGGCGCTGGGCCGGCTGGGGGAGGTGCGGCTGCCGGCCGACGGCGCCGACGTCGGCGACGAGGGCGTGCTCGCCCGGCTGCTCACCGACGCCGACGTGGTCGTCACCGGCTGGGGCACCGCGCCCCTGTCGGCGGCGGTGCTCGCCGCCGCGCCCCGGCTGCGGCTGCTCGCGCACACCGGCGCCAGCGTCAAACCGTTCGTCACCCCCGCCAGCTTCGCCCGGAGCGTCCGTGTCACCCAGGCCGGCGAGGCGATGGCGTACGCGGTGGGGGAGCAGGCGCTCGCGCTGACCCTCGCCCTGCTGCACCAGTTGCACCGCTTCGACCACGCGCTGCGGACCGGGGTCGACTGGGCGACCGCGAAGGCGGCGCCGCCCCGGCGGGAGCTGCGCGGGGCGGCGGTCGGGGTCGTCGGGGCGTCCCGCACCGGTCGGGCGTACCTCGGCCTGGTGCGGGCGCTCGGGGCGCGGGTGCTGGTGGCCGACCCGTACCTGTCCGACGCCGAGGCCGCGACGCTCGGCGTCGAGCGGGTCACGCTCGACGACCTGCTCGCCCGCAGCCTCGTGGTGTCCCTGCACGCGCCGGTGCTGCCGGAGACCGTCGGGATGATCGGCGCGCGCGAGCTGGCCCTGATGCCCGACGGCGCGCTGCTGGTCAACACCGCCCGCTCGGCGCTGGTCGACGAGGCCGCGCTGCTGGCCGTGCTGCGCTCCGGGCGGATCGACGCCGCGCTCGACGTGTTCGACGCCGAGCCGCTGCCGGTGGACCATCCGTTCCGGCGACTGCCGAACGTGCTGCTGACCCCGCACGAGGCGGCCGGGACGGTCGGGTCGCGGCGGCGGGCCGCCGACATCGTCGTCGCCGAGATCGACCGGTTCCTACGCGGGGAGCAGCTGCGCCACGAGGTGCGACCGGAGCACCTCGATCGCACGGGCTGAGCGCGGCTGACCTGCCCTGGCGCGGCGGCAGCCCGGATGAGTAGCCTCTGCGCTCATGCGCATCGCCCTCGCCGGACTGGCCACCAGTCACCCCTACACCGACGCCCGCACCCTGCGTGACGACGCGGAGCTCGTGGTGTGGGAGCCCGACCCGCAGCGGCTGGCGCGGTTCCGGGCCGAGCAGCCGGACGCGGCGGTCGCGCCGGACCTGGCGGCGCTGCTGGCGACCGACCCGGACGGCGTGGTCCTCACCGTCCCCACCTCCGACGTGCCCGAGGCGTTGGCGCAGGTGCTGGAGCGCAAGCTGCCGTGCTTCGTCAACAAGCCGGCCGCCGCGACCGTCGGGCAGCTCGGCCGGTTGGAACGGGTCGTGGCGCGGGCCCCGGAGCTGGTGCTCTCCTCCTCGGTGCTGCGCTTCGCGCCGGAGTTCGTCGCGTTCGACGTGCCGCGCGACGAGGTGCTGTCGGTGCGCGCCACGGTCCGGCACGACGTCGGGATCTGGGCCACCGGCTACAACCCGTGGCAGGACGACCCGACGGTCGGCGGGGGCACCCTGGTCATGATGGGCCTGCACGGGGTGGAACTGCTCGTCGCGCTGCTCGGGCCGGCCGTGCGGCTGGTGGGGGCCGCCGGCACCGTACGCCGGCACCGGGGCCTGCGCTCGGAGGACACGGGGCTGCTGGCCGTGCAGTGGGACGACGGGGTGCCCGGCACGGTGGAGGTGCTCGGGGTCAGCGAGGGCGAGGCGTACGAGGTCACCGTGCACACCGCCGCGGGGGAGCGCCGGGTGGTGCTGCGCGGCGGGGCCGACGAGTTGGGCTACCGGGCCACCATCGACGCGTTCGTCGGCATGGTCCGGGGCGCACCGAGCCCGGTGCCGTGGGCGCAGACCCGCGCCGTCCTGGACGTTCTCACCTCGGCGCGTGCCGTGGCCTGACAATCCGACCCGATCCACGCGTCGGGTGCCTTGACGCCCCTCCGGCCGGAGGTTACGGTCATGACCGTTACTTCGGAAGGGGTGTGGTGGCATGCGTACGGTGGCGGACCTGGAGGAGCGGCTCTCCCGCCCGCGGGACGTCCTGGTGGACGATCTGCGCAAGCTCGACGGGGACATCCTGATCCTCGGGGCGGGCGGCAAGCTGGGGCCGAGCCTCGTCCGGCTGGCGCTGCGGGGCGTGGCGGCGGCGGGCACCGGTGCCAAGGTCATCGCGGTGTCCCGCTTCTCGGAGGCGGGACTGGCCGACGCGCTGCGCGACGAGGGCGCGGTGGTGGTCGAGGCGGACGTCACCGACGACGCCGCGCTGGCCGCGCTGCCCGACGCGGCCAACGTGATCTTCCTGGTCGGTGCGAAGTTCGGCACCTCCGGCCGGGAGCACGCCACCTGGGCCACCAACACCTACCTGCCCGGGCGCGTCGCGCAGCGCTTCGCCGGGTCCCGCCTGGTGGCGCTGAGCACCGGCAACGTCTACCCGCTGGTCCCGGTGACCTCCGGCGGCTGCGTCGAGCAGATCCCGGTCCAGCCGGTCGGCGAGTACGCCATGTCCTGCCTGGGTCGCGAGCGCATCCTCACCCACTTCGCGCTGCGCGACGAGACCCCGCTGGCCCTGATCCGGCTCAACTACGCCGTCGAGATGCGCTACGGCGTCCTCGTCGACATCGCCCGCGCCGTGCACGCCGGCGAGCCCGTGGACCTCACCATGGGGCACGCCAACATCGTCTGGCAGGGCTACGCCAACGAGGTCACGCTGCGCGCCCTGCACCACACGCGGACACCGCCGTTCGTGTTGAACCTGACCGGGCCGGAGCTGGTCTCGGTCCGTCAGGTCGCCACCGCGCTCGCCGCCCGGCTGGGCCGCGAGCCGGTCTTCACCGGCACCGAGGCGCCGACCGCGCTGTTGTCCAACGCCCAGCTCTGCCACCGGCTCTTCGGCTACCCCGACGTGTCGGTCGCCGAGCTGATCGACCTGACGGCGGACTGGGTCGCCGACGGCCAGCCCCTGCTCGGCAAGCCGACCGGGTTCCAGACCCGCGACGGCAAGTTCTAGGAGAGACCGTGTTGACCGCATCGAGCACCCGACAGACCTCGGCCCTGGCCCGGTTCCAGCGCGGCTGCGCCATCCCCGCGCACCCGCTGGCCCTGGACGCCGACCGCAAGCTCGACGAGCGCCGGCAGCGGGCCCTGACCCGCTACTACCTGGCCTCCGGCGCGGGGGGCATCGCCGTCGGCGTGCACACCACCCAGTTCGCCATCCACGACCCGAAGGTCGGGCTGCTCGCCCCCGTGCTGGAGTTGGCCGCCGAGACCGCCGCCGGCTCGGACGCCATCCTGGTCGCCGGCGCCTGCGGGGACACCGCCCAGGCGGTCGCCGAGGCGGAGCTGGCCGCCTCGCTCGGCTACGACATGGTGCTGCTGTCGCCGTACGCGCCGCTCGACGAGGACGCCCTCGTCGAGCGGGCGCGCGCGGTCGGCGAGGTGCTGCCGGTGATCGGCTTCTACCTGCAGCCGGCCGTCGGCGGGCGGCGGCTGTCGCGGGGCTTCTGGGCCCGGCTGGCCGCCCTCGAGTCGGTGGTCGGGATCAAGGTGGCGCCCTTCGACCGCTACCGCACGCTGGACGTGCTGCACGGCGTGGTCGCGGCCGGCCGCACCGGCGACCTGGCCCTCTACACCGGCAACGACGACCACATCCTCGCCGACCTCGTGGCGCCGCACCGGGTCGTCGTGGACGGTCGGGCCGTCGAGGTCGAGTTCGTCGGCGGGCTGCTCGGACAGTGGGCGGTCTGGGCGAACACCGCCGTGACCCTGCTCGACGAGGCCCGCCAGGCCCGCTCCGGCGACGACGCCGCGCTGCGCCGGCTGCTCACCCTCGACGGCCACCTGACCGACGCCAACGCGGCCATCTTCGACTCCGCCAACGGCTACCACGGCTGCATCCCCGGCATCCACGAGGTGCTGCGCCGGCAGGGCCTGCTGGCCGGCCGCTGGTGCCTGGACCCGGCCGAGGAGCTGTCGCCGGGGCAGATGGCCGAGCTGGACCGGGTGCACCAGGCGTACCCGCACCTGCGCGACGACGACTTCGTCGCCGAGCACCTCGACACCTGGCTGTCCTGACCACGCGGTAGCGAGGCCGGCGGCGCGGGACAGCGTCCCCCCCCCCCGCCGCGCCAACCCCACGGGGGGGGGGCACCGGGCGCCCCCAACGGGCCCCGCGCCGGCCCGGCCCCGGCCTGGTGGCGAC
>NZ_JBEYTP010000102.1:0-6933 GCF_040643125.1 Micromonospora sp. NPDC047465 | reverse complement strand
GGCGGATTACCCGGAGGTGGTTGTCGGGGTGGTGAACGGGCCGGCGACGGTGGTGATCTCCGGTCCGCCGCGGCAGGTGGCGGAGCTGGTGGAGATGTTCCGGGCGGAGGGGGTGCGGGCCCGGCCGATCCGGTTCAACTACGCCTCGCACTCCCCGGCGGTGGAGCAGGTCCGCGAGCAGATGCTGGCCGATCTGGCCGGTCTGGCCCCGCAGCGCGGGCACGTCCCGATGGTGTCGACCCTGACGGGTGACTGGGCCGACCCGACGGCGATGGACGGCGGTTACTGGTACGAGAACCTGCGGAACCCGGTGCGGTTCGACACTGCCGTGCGGGTGGCGATCGAGGCCGGGCACACGACGTTCGTGGAGGTGTCCGCGCATCCGGTGTTGACGATGCCGGTGACGGCGATCCTGGACGACACCGGCACGGCCGGGCACACGGTGGGTAGCCTGCGGCGGGGGGACGACGACGCGACGCGGCTGTTGACGAACCTGGCCACCGCGCACGCGATCGGCCTGCCCGTCGACCTGACGAAGGTCCTCACGCCCGCGCCGACCGTCGACCTGCCCACGTACGCCTTCGACCGGGAACGGTACTGGCTGGAGGCCCCCGCCCACCGGGTGCGGGACGTCAGCTCGGCCGGCCTCCAGGACGCCGGGCACCCGCTGCTCAGCGCGGCCGTACCGGTCGCCGACGACCAGACGGTGGTGTTCACCGGGCGGCTGTCCCTGCGTACCCACCCGTGGTTGGCCGACCACGCCGTCGGCGGAACGGTGATCGTTCCCGGCACCGGCCTGATCGACATGGTGGTCCGCGCGGGCGACGAGGTCGACGCCGGTCAGGTGGGCGACCTGGCCCTGATCAGCCCGCTCGTGCTGCCGCCCACCGGCGCCATCCAGGTGCAGGTGCGCCTCGGCGCGCCCGGCGCCACCGGCGAGCGGGGCGTCACCGTGCACTCGCGCCCGGAGGAGGGCGGAGACGCCGAGTGGACCCGGCACGCGGAGGGCCTGCTGCTGCCGCAGCTTCCCGCCCCCGTGGCCGTAGCGGGGGAGTGGCCGCCGGCCGACGCCGTCGAGGTCGACGCCGACCTGGACGCCTGGTACGCGCAGACGGCCGAGCGCGGCCTCGGCCTCGGCCCCGCGTTCCGTGGCCTGCGCCGGGTGTGGCGCCGCGACGACGAGGTGTACGCGGAGGTGGCGCTGCCCGACGTGGTGGCCGCCGAGGCGTCCCGGTTCGGCCTGCATCCGGCCCTGTTCGACGCGGCCCTCCAGGCCACCGGCCCCTCCGCGCTGCTCGGCGACCCGGCGGACGCCGTCGGCACCGGCTGGTTGCCGTTCGCCTTCCGCTCGGTCACCCTGCACGCCCACGGCGCCACCCGGCTGCGGGTGCGGCTCCGCTCGCTCGGCCCGGACACGGTCGCCGTCACCCTGTCCGACCCGGCCGGTCAGCCGGTCCTCACGGTGGAGTCGCTGACCTTCCGACCGGTCGCCGCCGGCCGGGCCGACGAGGCCGCCGCGCTGCGGCGCACCTCGCTGTTCCACCTGGACTGGACGCCGCTCCCGGCGACCGACGCGGCCGCCGGCAGCACGACGCGCTGGGCGCTGCTCGGCGACGACTCCCTCGGCCTGGCCGACGCGCTGGCTGCCGCCGGGCACCCCGTGGTGGGCCACCGCGACCTGGCGGAGCTGGTCGCCGCGCTGGACGGCGGCGTCGACGTACCGGATGTCGTGGTCGACCTGCGGACCGGTCCGGACGCGGACCCGGCCCGGGCCGTCGCGGACGCGCACGACGCGACCCGGGACGCCCTGGCGCTGGTGCAGCGGTGGCTCGCCGAGCCGCGGCTGGAGCAGACCCGCCTGGTCCTGCACACCCGGGGCGCGGTCGCCGCCGCGCCCGGCGAGGCCCCCCGCGACCTCGCCAACGCCGCCCTGTGGGGACTGGTCCGATCGGCGCAGTCCGAACATCCCGGCCGGTTCACGCTGCTCGACACCGACGACGCCGCCTCCTCCCGCGCCGCGATCGCGGCCGCGGTCGGCTCCGGCGAGCCGCAGCTCGCGGTCCGCGACGGCGCCGTCCTGGTGCTCCGGCTCGCCCGGGCCCGGGACGCCGGGGCGTTGTCGCTGCCCGGCGACGAGGCGCCGTGGCGGCTCGACGTCACCGAGACGGGCACCCTGGAGAACCTGGCCCTGCTGCCGGTCCCCACCGGGGTGGACGAGGTGCCGGAGGGACACGTCGTCGTCGAGATGCGCGCCTCCGGGCTCAACTTCCGGGACGTGGTGCTGGCCCTCGGCATGGTCCCCGACCAGGAGGTGCTGGGCAGCGAGGGCGCCGGCGTGGTGCTCCAGGTGGGCCCGGGCGTCACCGGCCTCGCCCCCGGCGACCGCGTCATGGGCATCATCTCCGGCTCGTTCTCCTCCGTCGCGGTCACGGACCACCGCATGCTCACCCGCATCCCCGACGGCTGGTCGTACGCCGACGCGGCCGCCATGCCGGTGGTCTTCCTGACCGCCTGGTACGGGTTGGTCGAGTTGGGCCGGCTGAAGTCCGGGGAGTCGGTGCTGGTGCACTCGGCCGCCGGCGGCGTCGGCATGGCCGCCGTGCAGATCGCCCGCCACCTCGGCGCGGAGGTCTACGGCACGGCCAGCCCCGGCAAGTGGCCGGCGCTGCGCGCCACCGGCTTCGACGACGCGCACATCGCGTCCTCGCGCACCCTCGACTTCGTCGACGAGTTCCGCGAGCGCACCGGCGGGCGCGGCGTCGACGTGGTGCTCAACGCCCTCAGCGGCGAGTTCGTGGACGCTTCGCTGCGGCTGCTGTCCCCGGGCGGCCGGTTCGTCGAGATGGGCAAGACGGACAAGCGGGACCCGCGGCGGATCGCGGCCGACCACCCCGGCGTGAGCTACCAGGACTTCGACCTCATGGTGGCCGGCCCGGCCACGATCAGGCGGATGCTGGACGAGCTGATGGCGCTGTTCGCGAGCGGCGCGCTGCGACCGCTGCCCCGGCGCACCTGGGACGTCCGGCGCGCCCCCGACGCGTTCCGCTTCCTCAGCCAGGCCCGACACGTCGGCAAGCTGACCCTGAGCATCCCGCAGGTGCCGCGCCTCGACGGCACGGTACTGGTCTCCGGCGCCACCGGGACCCTGGGCGCGCTGCTCTGCCGGCACCTGGTCACCACGCACGGCGCCCGGCACCTGCTGCTGGTCAGCCGGCGCGGCCCGGACGCCGCGGGCGCGGACGAGCTGCTGGCCGACCTCAAGGCGCTCGGCGCGGACGTGTCGATCGTCGCCGCCGACCTGGCCGACCCGGACGCCGTCGCCGACGTGCTGTCCATGGTGGACGCCCGGTACCCGCTGCGCGCCGTCGTGCACACCGCCGGTGTCATCGACGATGCCACCGTCGAGTCGCTCACCCCGGACCGCCTCGCCGCGGTGCTGCGGCCGAAGGTCGACGCGGCCTGGAACCTGCACCGGGCCACGCTCGACCGTGAGCTGACGGCGTTCGTGCTCTACTCCGCCGCCGCCGGCCTGTTCGGTGGGCCGGGCCAGGGCAACTACGCCGCCGGCAACGCGTTCCTCGACGCCCTCGCCGAACACCGGCGGGCCCTCGGCCTGCCGGCGGTCTCCCTGATCTGGGGCCTGTGGGCGCAGGCCAGCGGTATCACCGGGCATCTCGACGCCGTCGACCTGCGGCGGCTGGAGCGCAGCGGACTGGTGGCTCTCGGCAACGACGAGGCCCTCGCCCTGTTCGACGCGGCCTGGCGGTCGGAGCGGGCGGTGCTGATGCCGGCGAAGATCAACACGGGTATGGCGGCGTCCGGCGCGCCCGTCCACCCGCTGCTGGCGGCCCTGGTCCGTCCCGCCAGCCGGCGGGCCGTCGCCGCCGAGGCCGCCGGCGGGCAGGCGTTCGTCGACACCCTGCGCGCCCTTCCCGTGGACAGGCGGGAACGCGCCCTGCGCGACCTGGTGCTGTCGCACGTCGCCGTGGTCCTCGGCCGCGGCGACTCGGCCGCCGTGGAACCGACCAAGGCGTTCCGCGAACTCGGCTTCGACTCGCTCACCGCGGTCGAGCTGCGCAACCGGCTCGGGGCAGCCACCGGGCTGCGGCTGCCGGCGACGCTGGTCTTCGACAACCCGACGCCGACGGCGCTCGCCGCGTACCTGGCGACGCAGTTCGACCTCGCGGACACCGCACCCGACCGGTCGGCGGGCGCCGGACGGGAACTCGACCGGTTGGAGGCGGCGCTCGCCGGGCTCGACCCGACCGACGCCGAGTTCCGCCGGATCACCGACCGGCTGCACGGTCTGCTGGACCGGCTGGCCGAGCGGCAGTCCGACGCGGACGGTGACGACGACCTGGAGTCGGCCACCGCCGAGAACATCTTCGACCTGATCGACCGCGAGCTGGAGACGTCGTGACCGCCAGCCGCAAGAACATCGGCAAGCCGAGTGAGGGTGGGTCCACGGTGAGCAACGAGGACGAGAAGTACGTCGAGTACCTGAAGCGTACGACCTCGGAGCTGCGGCGTACCCGGCGGCGGCTGCGGGAGCTGGAGGCGCGGAACTCCGAGCCCGTCGCCATCGTGGCGATGAGCTGCCGCTACCCGGGCGGGGTCGACTCGCCCGAGTCGCTGTGGCAGCTCGTGCACGACGGCCGCGACGGGATCGGCCCGTTCCCCGCCGACCGGGGCTGGGACCTCGACCGGCTCTTCCACCCCGATCCCGACCACCCGGGCACCAGCTACGTCCGCGAGGGCGGCTTCGTCTACGGCGCCGGGGACTTCGACGCCGACCTGTTCGGCATCAGCCCCCGCGAGGCCCTGGCCATGGACCCGCAGCAGCGGCTGCTGCTGGAGACCTCCTGGGAGGCGTTCGAGCGGGCCGGGCTGCCGCTGCCGGCGGTGCGCGGCAGCCGTACCGGGGTGTTCGTCGGGGCGGCCTCGCACGGCTACGAGGCGGTGATCGCGCAGGCCGCCGCCGAGAACGGCGAGGGACACCTGCTCACCGGCAACGCCACCAGCGTCATCTCCGGCCGGATCGCGTACACCCTCGGCCTGGAGGGCCCGGCGGTCACCGTCGACACCGCCTGCTCGGCCTCCCTCGTCGCGATCCACCTGGCCGCCCAAGCGCTGCGCAACGGCGACTGCGAGCTGGCCCTCGCCGGCGGCGTGACGGTCATGCCCACGCCGGCGGTCTTCGTCGGCTTCAGCCGGCAGCGCGGCCTCGCCCCCGACGGCCGGTGCAAGGCGTTCGCGGCCGGCGCGGACGGCACCTCCTGGTCCGAGGGTGCCGGCATGCTGCTGCTCGCCCGCCTCTCCGACGCCCAACGCCACGGGTACCCGGTCCTCGCCGTGATCCGCGGCAGCGCCGTCAACCAGGACGGCGCGTCCAACGGCCTGAGCGCCCCGCACGGCCCCTCCCAGGTACGGGTGATCCGGCAGGCCCTCACCAACGCCCGGCTCACCCCCGCCGAGGTGGACGCCGTGGAGGCGCACGCCACCGGCACCCGGCTCGGCGACCCGATCGAGGCCCAGGCCCTGCTCGCCACGTACGGGCAGGACCGGGGCGAGGCCGGCCCGCTGCTGCTGGGCTCCATCAAGTCCAACATCGGCCACACCCAGGCCGCGGCCGGCGTCGCCGGCGTGATCAAGATGGTGCTGGCCATCCAACACGGCGTCGTCCCGCCGACCCTGCACGTGGCCGAGCCGTCCCCGCACGTCGACTGGACCGCCGGCGCGGTCGCGCTCGCCACCGAGGCGACCCCGTGGCCGGCCGTGGACCGGCCGCGCCGGGCGGCGGTGTCGTCGTTCGGGGTGTCCGGCACCAACGCGCACGCCATCATCGAGCAGGCCCCGGTGCCGGAGGCCGCCGAGGACGAGGCGGCTCCCGCCGCGGACCGTCCGGTCGTCCCGGTCCTGCTCTCCGCCCGCTCCGACGCCGCCGTCGCCGCCCAGGCCGGCCGCTGGGCCGCCTGGCTGGCCGACGGCGACGCCCGCCCGCTGGACGTCGCGTACTCGTCGGTGGCCTCCCGGTCCGTGCTGGACCACCGCGCGGTGATCGCCGCCACCGGCCGCGACGACCTGGTGGCCGGGCTGCGGGCCCTGGCCGCCGGCTCGCCGGCCGGCAACGTCCTCGCCGGTACGGGCTCCGCGCGTGGCCAGCTCGCCGTGCTCTTCTCCGGGCAGGGCGCGCAGCGCGCGGGCATGGGTCGGGAGTTGTACGCGGCGTTCCCGGTCTTCGCGTCCGCGCTCGACGAGTCGTGCGGGCACCTGGACCGGGCGCTTCCGAGCCCGCTGAAGACGGTGCTGTTCGCCGAGGCGGGATCGCCGGAGGCGGACCTGCTGGACCAGACGGTGTTCACCCAGGCGGGCCTGTTCGCCGTCGAGGTCGCGCTGTTCCGGCTGGTCGAGTCGTTCGGGGTGGTGCCGGACTTCGTCGGCGGGCACTCGATCGGGGAGATCACCGCCGCGCACGTCGCCGGGGTGCTCACCCTGGAGCACGCCTGCGCCCTCGTCGCCGCGCGGGGCCGGCTGATGCAGGCGCTGCCGGCCGGTGGCGGGATGGTGGCCGTCGCCGCGCCGGAGGCCGAGGTGCTGGCCTCCATCGACGGGCTCACCGACCGGCTGGGCATCGCGGCGGTCAACGGTCCGACCTCTGTGGTGGTCTCGGGTGCCGCGGAGGCCCTCGACGAGGTGGAGCGGGCCTGGCGGGAGCGGGGTGTGCGTACCCGTCGGCTGACGGTCAGCCACGCGTTCCACAGCCCGTTGATGGAGCCGATGCTGGCGAAGTTCCGGGCCGTCCTGGGCCGGCTGACCTTCGCCGAGCCGGCGCTGCCGATCGTGTCGAACGTGACGGGCGCGCTCGCCGACGGCGACGAGATCCGGACGGTCGACTACTGGGTGCGGCACGTCCGCGAGGCCGTCCGTTACGCC
>NZ_JBEYTP010000101.1:0-8075 GCF_040643125.1 Micromonospora sp. NPDC047465 | reverse complement strand
CCCGCACCGTGCGGCCCACCCCGCCCGCCGGCGGCGGACGTCGCCGTGGGGCGCCGCCTGACGCCCGTCAGGCGGCGACGGGGACGGCGTCCTCGGCGGGGGAGGGATCCGGGGCCGGCGCGACGGGACGGCGTTCGCGGGTGGCCCACTGGACCGAGAGGGTGGCCAGCAGCACCAGGCAGGAGCCGAGCATGTGCGCGCCCACCAGCAGCGCAGGCAGGTTGGTGAAGTACTGCACGAAGCCGATCAGGCCCTGACCCAGCTCCACCGCGACCAGCACCAGGGCGGCCCGTGCGGCCCGTTCCGCGCCGACCGCGCGGAACGCGAAGACCAGCGCCACGGAGAGGCCGATGAGCAGGAAGACGCTGTCGGCGTGCACCTGGGCGATCGATTCCGGGTCGAGGCCGTTGCGGGCCGCGCCGTGGTCGCCCGCGTGCGGGCCGCTGCCGGTCACCCAGGTGCCGATCACCAGCACCGCCGCGCTGACCACGGTGGTGATCACCGCCAGGGTCCGCAGCGGCGCCGGCACCACGGCCACCGCCGGGCCGACCGGGTCCCCGATCCGCCGCCACAGCGCGTACGCGGCCGCGATCACGAGCATCGAGGCGAGGAAGTGCAGGCCCACCACCCACGGGTTGAGGTCGGTGAGCACGGTGATGCCGCCGACGACCGCCTGGGCCGGGATGCCGAAGAGCACGGCGACCGCGAGGGGGAGCAGCTCCCGGCGGCGGGGGCGTTGCAGCAGCACGGCCACCAGCACCGCCAGCGCGATGACGCCGACCGCGAAGGTGAGCAGGCGGTTGCCGAACTCGATCGCCCCGTTGATGCCCATCTCGGCGGTTGCCACGTACGACTCGTCCGTGCACCGGGGCCAGGTGGGGCAGCCGAGGCCGGACTGGGTGAGCCGGACCGCCCCGCCGGTGACGACGATGCCCACGTTCGCGATGATCGAGGCGAGCGCGAGACGGCGCAGCAGGGCGGTGGAGACCGGGAACCGGACGGATGGAGTCACGGCGCAAATCCTACGCACCGTAGTGATCGAGGTTCGTGCGACTCCGCCGGCGCGGTGGTTCGGATCACCGGGACCCGGGTTTGCGGCCCCCCGACGAATTACGTAACGTGGTCGTTGTGAAAAACGCGGCGGCGCTCTCCGGGCACCAGCCGGCGGCCGCCCCGGCCGCCGGTCAGCCCGTGTCCGCCAGCGACCTTTCCACCCGGGACCGGGTCACCCACCTGTTGCTGGAGCGGGGGGCGACCACCGCCGCGCAGCTCGGCTCGGCGCTCGGGCTCAGCCCGGCCGCGATCCGGCGGCACCTCGACGCGATGCTCGCCGACGGTGACGTGGTCGCCCGCGACCAGACGGTCCGCGGTCACCGGGGCCGGGGCCGCCCGGCGAAGGTGTTCCTGCTGACCGACGCGGCCCGGGGCCGCTGCGGCACCCACCACTACGACAACATGGCCACCGCCGCGCTGCGCTGGATCGCGCGCAACGGCGGCGCCGACGCGGTCGAGGCGTTCGCCGCCGACCAGGTCGCCGCCCTGGAGGCCCGCTGCCGGGCCGCCATGGAGGACGCCGGCGACGACCCCCTCGCGCGGGCCGAGGCGCTCGCCGGGGCACTGACCGCCGAGGGCTACGCTGCCAACGCGTCCACGATCGCCTCCGGCGGCCAGCTCTGTCAGCACCACTGCCCGGTGGCGCACGTGGCCGCCGAGTTCCCCCAGCTGTGCGAGGCCGAGACCGCGGTGATCTCCCGCCTGGTCGGCACCCACGTGCAGCGCCTGGCCACCATCGCGCACGGCGACGGGGTGTGCACCACGCACATTCCCGCCCAGCCGGGGCGCGCCCAGTCCGCTAAGACCGTCACCACTGTGAGGACAGATAGATGACCGAGCAGATCGTCCAGCCCCTGACCCAGGAAGAGCAGCTCGCCGCCCTGGGTCGCTACGAGTACGGCTGGGCCGACCCTGACGTCGCCGGGGCGGTGGCCCAGCGCGGCCTCAACGAGGCGGTGGTGCGGGACATCTCGGCCAAGAAGAACGAGCCGGCCTGGATGCTCGACCTGCGGCTGAAGGGCCTGCGGCTGTTCGGCCGCAAGCCCATGCCGGCCTGGGGCGCCGACCTCACCGGGATCGACTTCGACAACATCAAGTACTTCGTCCGGTCCACGGAGAAGCAGGCCACCAGCTGGGAGGACCTGCCCGAGGACATCAAGAACACCTACGACAAGCTGGGCATCCCCGAGGCGGAGAAGCAGCGGCTGATCGCGGGCGTCGCGGCGCAGTACGAGTCCGAGGTCGTGTACCACAAGATCCGTGAGGACCTGGAGGAGCAGGGCGTCGTCTTCCTCGACACCGACACCGCCCTCAAGGAGCACGAGGACCTGTTCAAGGAGTACTTCGGCACCGTCATCCCGGTCGGCGACAACAAGTTCGCCGCGCTGAACACCTCCGTCTGGTCCGGCGGCTCGTTCATCTACGTGCCGAAGGGCGTGCACGTGGAGATCCCGCTGCAGGCCTACTTCCGGATCAACACGGAGAACATGGGCCAGTTCGAGCGGACGCTGATCATCGTCGACGAGGGCGCGTACGTGCACTACGTCGAGGGCTGCACCGCGCCGATCTACTCCTCGGACTCGCTGCACAGCGCCGTGGTGGAGATCATCGTCAAGAAGAACGCCCGGTGCCGCTACACGACCATCCAGAACTGGTCGAACAACGTCTACAACCTGGTCACCAAGCGCGCCGTGTGCCACGAGGGCGCGACCATGGAGTGGATCGACGGCAACATCGGCTCCAAGGTCACCATGAAGTACCCGGCGGTCTACATGACCGGCGAGCACGCCAAGGGCGAGGTGCTCTCGGTGGCCATGGCCGGCGAGGGCCAGCACCAGGACGCCGGCGCCAAGATGGTGCACGCCGCGCCGCACACCTCCTCCACCATCGTCTCCAAGTCGATCGCCCGGGGCGGCGGCCGCACCTCGTACCGTGGCCTGGTGCAGGTGCTGGAGGGCTCGACCAACAGCCGCAGCACGGTCAAGTGCGACGCGCTGCTCGTCGACACCATCTCCCGCTCCGACACCTACCCGTACGTCGACATCCGTGAGGACGACGTGTCGATGGGGCACGAGGCCACCGTCTCCAAGGTCAGCGAGGACCAGCTCTTCTACCTGATGAGCCGGGGCCTGAGCGAGGACGAGGCGATGGCGATGATCGTGCGCGGCTTCATCGAGCCGATCGCCAAGGAGCTCCCGATGGAGTACGCCCTGGAGCTCAACCGCCTGATCGAGCTGCAGATGGAGGGCGCGGTCGGCTGACCCGCGGCTGATTCCCGGCGCGACGCCGACCCGTCGCGCCGGGCCGCGACCAGCCCGACCCACCCTCCGATCAATGACACCGTCGTCGCGAAACAGACCAAGGAAGAGATGACTACCCAGGCTTCCGCGCCGCCCAGCACCAAGTCGCAGGCGCTCCGCTCGTACGACGTCGCCGACTTCCCGGCCCTCACGGGCCTGGAGGAGGAGTGGCGCTTCACCCCGCTCAAGCGCCTGCGTGGCCTGGTCGGCGGGGCGCAGGCCGCCACCGGCACGGTCCGCCACGAGTACGGCGACCTGCCCGAGGGCGTGACCGTCGAGCGGATCGGCTCCGACGACCCCCGGCTGGGCAGCGTGCTCACCCCCGTCGACCGGGTCAGCGCGCTGGCCTACGGCGGGGCCGGGCAGGCGCTGCTGGTCCAGGTCGCCCGCGACGCCGTGGTCGCCGACCCGGTGACCCTGCGGGTGGTCGGCGACGGCGCCGAGGGTGTCGCCTTCGGGCACACCTTCGTCGAGGTCGGCCGGTTCGCCAAGGTGACCCTGGTGCTGGAGCACGCCGGTTCGGCAACGCTGGCCGACAACGTCGAGGTGGCGGTGGCCGACGGGGCGAAGCTGACCCTGGTCACCGTCGCCGACTGGGCCGACGACGCCGTGCAGGCCCAGCACCTGAAGGTGAAGCTGGGTCGGGACGCCAGGGTGGTGCACGTCCAGGTCTCCCTCGGTGGCGACCTGGTCCGGCAGTACACCTCGGTGGAGTACACCGACCGGGGCGGCGAGGCCGAGCTGTACGGCCTCTACTTCGCCGACTCGGGGCAGCACCTGGAGCACCGCCAGATGGTCGACCACAGCGTGCCGGACTGCCGCAGCTACGTCGGCTACCGGGGCGCCCTGCAGGGCGAGAGCGCGCGCACCGTCTGGGTCGGCGACGTGCTGATCCGCGCCGAGGCGACCGGCACCGAAACGTACGAGATCAACCGGAACCTGCTGCTGACCGACGGCGCGCGGGCCGACTCCGTACCCAACCTGGAGATCGAGACCGGCGAGATCGCCGGCGCCGGCCACGCGAGCGCGACCGGCCGCTTCGACGACGAGCAGCTGTTCTACCTGATGGCCCGGGGCATCCCGGAGGCCGAGGCGCGGCGCCTGGTGGTCCGCGGCTTCTTCGCCGAGCTGATCAACAAGATCCCGGTCGAGGAGCTGCGCGAGCGGCTCGGCGACGCGATCGAGGCCCGGCTGAGCAAGGCCGGCGCCTGATGATCAAGATCTGCTCGACCGAGGACGTGCCGAAGGGCACCGCGATCGCCGCGGACGTCGACGGCACGCAGATCGCGATCGTGCACGGCGAGGACGACGCCTTCTACGCCGTCTACGACGAGTGCTCGCACGCCGCGGTCGCCCTCTCCGAGGGGGAGGTCTCCGGCTGCACGCTGGAATGTTGGCTGCACGGTTCCCGTTTCGACCTGAGGACCGGCGAGCCGACCGGGCTGCCCGCCACCGAACCCGTTCCCGTCTATCCCGTCGAAGTCCGCGACGGCGACATCTACGTCAGCCTCACGCCGAGCAATGGAGTGACCCGATAATGAGCACCCTGGAGATCCGCGACCTGAAGGTGTCGGTCAAGCTGCCCGAGGGTGAGCTCAAGCCGATCCTGGCCGGTGTCGACCTGACCGTCCGCTCGGGCGAGACCCACGCGATCATGGGGCCGAACGGCTCCGGCAAGTCCACCCTGGCCTACTCGATCGCCGGCCACCCCAAGTACGAGATCACCGGCGGCTCGGTGACCCTCGACGGCGAGGACGTGCTGGCCATGTCCGTCGACGAGCGGGCCCGCGCCGGCCTCTTCCTGGCCATGCAGTACCCGGTCGAGGTGCCCGGCGTCTCGGTGGCGAACTTCCTGCGTACCGCCAAGACCGCCATCGACGGCGAGGCGCCGAAGCTGCGCACCTGGGGCGGCGAGCTGCGCGGGGCCATGGAGCGCCTCCAGATGGACCCGGCGTTCGCCCAGCGCAACGTCAACGAGGGCTTCTCCGGCGGTGAGAAGAAGCGGCACGAGATCGTGCAGCTGGAGCTGCTCAAGCCGAAGATGGCCATCCTCGACGAGACCGACTCCGGCCTCGACGTCGACGCGCTGCGCGTGGTCAGCGAGGGCGTGAACCGGGTCCGCGACACCGGCGACACCGGCCTGCTGCTGATCACCCACTACACCCGGATCCTGCGCTACATCAAGCCGGACTTCGTGCACGTGTTCGTGGCCGGCAGGATCGTCGAGCAGGGCGGCCCGGAGCTGGCCGACAAGCTCGAGGAAGAGGGCTACGAGCGGTACGTCGCCGGGGCCGGTTCGGCGCGGGCCTGATTCCTCTCGGAGAATGGGTGGGCCGGTCGACATGACTACCATCGCGATCCCGCCGGGGATGCCGCAGTACGACGACGTGCCGCGTTACGACGTGGCGAAGGTGCGCGCCGACTTCCCGATCCTCGACCGGGAGGTCAACGGGCACCGGCTGGTCTATCTCGACAGCGCCAACACCTCGCACAAGCCGCGGCAGGTGCTCGACGTGCTCGCCGAGCACTACGCGATGCACAACGCCAACGTCTCCCGCTCGGTGCACACGTTGGGCACGGAGGCCACCGAGGCGTACGAGGGCGCCCGGGCGAAGGTCGCCGCGTTCGTCAACGCGTCGAGCCCGGACGAGGTGGTGTTCACCAAGAACTCCACCGAGGCGATCAACATCGTCGCGTACGCCTTCTCCAACGCCTCGCTGCGGCCCGACGCCGACCCGCGGTTCCGGCTCGGCCCCGGTGACGAGGTGGTGATCTCCGAGATGGAGCACCACTCGAACATCGTCCCGTGGCAGCTGCTCTGCGAGCGGACCGGCGCGACGCTGCGCTGGTTCCCGGTCACCGAGCACGGGCGCCTGGACGAGTCGGGGCTGGATGACCTGGTCACCGAGCGGACGAAGATCGTCTCGCTGGTGCACATGTCCAACATCCTCGGCACCGTCAACGCCACCGCGCGGATCACCGAGCGGGTCCGCGAGGTGGGGGCGCTGCTGCTGCTCGACTGCTCCCAGTCGGTGCCGCACATGCCGATGGACGTGGTCGACTACGACGCCGACTTCGTCGTGTTCACCGGGCACAAGATGTGCGGCCCGACCGGCATCGGGGTGCTCTGGGGCCGGGCCGAGCTGCTGGCGGTGATGCCGCCGGTGCTCGGCGGCGGTTCGATGATCGAGACGGTGTCGATGGCGCGTTCGACGTTCGCCGCGCCGCCGGCCCGGTTCGAGGCGGGCACCCCGCCGATCGCCGAGGCGGTCGCGCTCGGCGCTGCCGTCGACTACCTCACCGGCATCGGGATGCGGGCCATCCAGTGGCACGAGAAGGAGCTGACGGCGTACGCGCTGGACGCCCTCGCCACGGTGCGCGGCCTGCGGATCTTCGGGCCGACCGTGCCGGTGGGCCGGGGCGGCACCATCTCGTTCGCCCTCGGCGACATCCACCCGCACGACGTCGGGCAGGTGCTCGACTCGCTCGGCGTGCAGGTGCGGGTGGGACACCACTGTGCCCGGCCGGTGTGCACCCGGTTCGGCGTGCCGGCCATGACGCGGGCGTCGTTCTACCTCTACACCACCACCGAGGAGATCGACGCCCTGGTGGCGGGCCTGGAGCAGGCGCGGAAGGTGTTCGAGTGAGCGGCGACGCAGGAGCCCGCGGATCGACGGGAGTTCAGCCTGATGCAGCTTGAATCTCTTTACCAGGAGATCATCCTGGACCACTACAAGCACCCGCACGGCCGTGGCCTGCGCGACGCGGACGACCCGGGCGCCCGGGTCGCCGAGGCGCACCACGTCAACCCGACCTGCGGCGACGAGGTCACGGTCCGGGTGGCGACCGACGGCGACGTGCTGCACGACGTCTCGTACGACGGCATGGGCTGCTCGATCAGCCAGGCGTCGGCGAGCGTGTTGCACGAGCTGCTGGTCGGGCGGGGCGCGGGTGAGGCGTTCCAGGTGCACGAGGCGTTCGTGGAGTTGATGTCCGGCCGTGGTCAGGTCACGCCGGACGAGGACGTGCTCGGTGACGGGGTCGCGTTCGCGGGCGTCGCCCGCTACCCCGCCCGGGTGAAGTGCGCGCTGTTGCCGTGGATGGCGTTCAAGGACGCCGCGGCACGCGCCGGCGTGGGCGTGAGCCCTTCGGAGGTTAAGGCATGAGTAGCGAGGACACCGCCACCGCGGCGACGCCGGCGGCCGAGGGCACGGCGACGCCGGCCACGGACACCGCCGCGCCGGCCTCGGGTGACGGCGGCAAGGCCGCGGGTGCCCGGGCCGCCGTCGCCGACATCGAGGAGGCGATGAAGGACGTCGTCGACCCCGAGCTGGGCATCAACGTGGTCGACCTCGGCCTGCTGTACGGGGTGCACGTCGGCGACGACAACGTCGCCACGCTGGACATGACGCTGACGTCGGCGGCCTGCCCGCTGACCGACGTGATCGAGGACCAGGCCCGCCAGGCGCTGACCACCGGCCCCGGCGGCGGCCTGGTCGACGACATCCGGATCAACTGGGTGTGGCTCCCGCCGTGGGGCCCCGACAAGATCACCGACGAGGGACGCGACCAGCTCCGCTCCCTCGGCTTCAACGTCTGACCCGGCCCAGCGTCGGTCCCCGTCGAGCGCGCCCCCCCCCCCCCGCCGGCCGCCCCCCCCCCGAGGGGGGGCGGACCAACCCCCGCGAGGGCGCTCTACACCCGGTAAAAACCACACACCAA
>NZ_JBEYTP010000100.1:0-8519 GCF_040643125.1 Micromonospora sp. NPDC047465 | reverse complement strand
CGCGCCGACTGCGCCCCCTGACCCGGGAACACGAACACCGGACCCGCGCCGTGACCCGACGCCACGCCCGTGACCGCGTTACCGGCCGGGGAACCGGACGCCAGCGCGTCGAGCCCGGTAAGCAGTTCCTCGACGCTCGCGCCGACGACGGCGGCCCGGTGGTCGAACGTCGACCGGATCGTCGCCAGGGACCAGCCCGCCGCCGCCGGGTCGAGCCCGCCGCGCTCGCGGACGTGCCGCGCCAGCCGTGCCGCCTGACCCGCCAGGGCCGCCTTCGACCGCGCCGACACCGGCCACACCACCACGTCCGAGACCACCAGCCCCGGAGCCGCCTCCACGGCAGGCCCGGCCGCCTCGTCCGCCTGCTCGATGATGACGTGCGAGTTCGTGCCCGAGATGCCGAACGACGACACCGCCGCCCGCCGTACCCGCCCCGTCTCCGGCCAGGGCCGCGCCTCGGTCGCCAACTCCACCGCGCCCGCCGTCCAGTCGATGTGCGGCGACGGGGCGTCCACGTGCAGCGTGGCCGGGACGACGCCCTCCTGCAGGGCGAGGACCATCTTGATGACGCCGGCGACGCCGGCGGCGGCCTGGGTGTGCCCGATGTTCGACTTGACCGACCCCAGCAGCAGCGGCCGGTCACCCGGCCGGTCCTGCCCGTACGTCGCCAGCAGCGCCTGCGCCTCGATCGGGTCACCGAGCGTCGTGCCGGTGCCGTGCGCCTCCACCACGTCCACGTCGGAGGCGGCGAGTCCCGCCGAGGCCAGGGCCTCCCGGATCACCCGCTGCTGGGACGGACCGTTCGGCGCGGTGAGCCCGTTCGACGCCCCGTCCTGGTTCACCGCGCTGCCCCGCACCACCGCCAGCACCGGATGCCCCAACCGTCGGGCGTCCGACAACCGCTCCACCAGCAGGACGCCGGCGCCCTCACCCCAGCCGGTGCCGTCCGCCGCCGCCGCGAACGCCTTGCACCGTCCGTCGGCCGCCAACCCGCGCTGCCGCGAGAACTCCACGAACAGGCCCGGCGTCGCCATCACCGTCACACCGCCGGCCAGGGCAAGATCACACTCACCCCGACGCAGCGCCTGCACCGCCAGGTGCAACGCGACGAGGGACGACGAACACGCCGTGTCCACCGACACCGCAGGCCCCTCCAACCCCAACGCGTACGCCACCCGACCCGACAAGACACTCGCGGCGTTCCCCGTCGCGCCGAACCCCTCCGCCTCGTCCCCGGCCGACAACAACAGGGCCCCATAGTCCTGACCATTCGTGCCCACGAACACCCCTGTTCGCGAACCCCGCAACACCCCTGGAACAACCCCTGCCCGCTCGATCGCCTCCCACGACGTCTCCAGCAGCAACCGCTGCTGCGGGTCCATCGCCAGGGCCTCACGCGGGCTGATCCCGAAGAACCCCGGGTCGAAGTCCGCCCCGTCGTACAGGAAGGCGCCGCTACGGACGTAGGAGGTGCCGTTGGAATAGGGGTCGGGGTCGTACAGCCGGTCGATGTCCCAGCCCCGGTCGCCGGGCAGGTCGGAGACGGCGTCCCGGCCGGCGTGCAGCATCTGCCAGAACCGCTCGGGGTCGTTGGCGCCCCCGGGGAACCGGCACGACATGGCGACGATGGCGACGGGCTCGTCGTCCGCGAGGACCACGGGTGCGGCGACGACGGCCGCCTCGGCCCCGCCGCCCAACTCCTCGTGCAGGTGCCGGGCGAGCACGGTCGGGGTCGGGTAGTCGAAGACGAGGGTCACCGGCAGCCGCAGCCCGGTGGCGGTGGCGAGCCGGTTGCGCAGCTCGACGGCGGTCACCGAGTCGAAGCCGAGGTCCCGGAACGCGTGGTGCGGGTCGACGGCCTCGCCGCCGGCGTACTTGAGGACGGTGGCCGCCTGCTCGCGGACCAGGTCGAGCAGCGCCTGCTGGCGCTCGGCGGCGCCCATCCGGGTGAGGGACGCGCCGGGGTTGCCCTCGTCGGCCTCCCCGGCTTCGGCGACGCCCTTGGTGGCCGCGAGCGCCTGCGCCTCGGGGATCTCGGCGATCAGCGGCCCGGGCCGGGTGGCCGTGAACGCGACGTAGAACCGGTCCCAGGCGATGTTGGAGATGGTCAGGAACGTCTCGTCGTGCTCGACGGCCTGGTGCAGCGCGGCGACGGCGAGCCTCGGGTGCATCTCGGGGGCGCCGTGGCGGTGCAGCATCCTGCCGAACTCGCCCTCGGCCATGCCGCCGCCGCCCCACGCGCCCCACGCGATCGAGGTGGCGGGCAGGCCGAGGCCGCGCCGGTGCTCGGCGAGCGCGTTGAGGACGGCGTTGCCGGGGGCGTAGTTGCCCACGCCGGAGCTGCCGACGGTGCCGGCCATGGCGGAGAACAGGATGAACGCGTCGAGGTCCCGGTCACGGGTCAGCTCGTGCAGGTTGAACGCGGCGGTGACCTTGGCCCTCAGCGCGTAGTCGACCTGGTCGAGGGTGAGCGAGCTGATCACCGAGTCGTCGAGCACGGCGGCGGTGTGCACGACGGTGGTCAGCGGGTACTCGGCCGGCAGACCGTCGATGACGGCGGCGAGGGCCGACCGGTCGGCGGCGTCGCAGGCAGCCACGGTGACCTGGGCGCCGAGCCCGACCAGCTCGGCCTCCAGCTCGGCGATCCCCTCGGCCTGCCGGCCGCGGCGGCTGAGCAGCACCAGGTGGGGAGCGCCGTTGGCGGCGAGCCAGCGGGCCATGTGCCCGCCGAGGGCGCCGGTCCCGCCGGTGACGAGGGCGGTGCCGGTGGGCCGCCAGGTGCGGACGGCCGGGGCGTCGCCCAGCGGGGCGCGCAGCAGCCGGCGGGCGAACGCGGCGACGCGCCGCAGCGCCACCTGGTCCTCCCCGTCGGTGCCGGCGAGGACGCGGACGAGCCGCCGGCCGGCGGCGTCGTCCAACTCGTCGGGCAGGTCGAGCAGGCCGCCCCAGCGGTCGGGGTGTTCGAGGGCGGCGACCCGGCCGAAGCCCCAGGCGAGCTGCTGCACGGGGTGCGGCAGCGGGTCGCCGGGGTCGGTGGAGACGGCACCCTGGGTGAGGCACCACAGCGGCGCGCGGACGCCGGCGTCACCGAGGGCCTGCGTCAGCGTGACCGTGCCGGCGAAGCCGACGGGCACCGACGGGTGCGCGGGGTCCGGCGTCTCGTCGAGCGCCAGCAGGGAGACGATCCCGGCGACGGGTCCGACCGCGGCGAGGTCGCGGGCCCGGGCCGCGAGGGCGACGCGGTCGGTCCGCTCGGCGTCCAGTTCCACGGCGACGACCGTGGCGCCGCGCCGTTCGAGGGCGTCCTGGCAGAACGCGGCCTGGTCGGCGGCGGTGTCGTCGGGGCCGGTGACGAGCCACCACGTGCCGGTGACGGCGGGCTCGTCGTCGTCGGCGACGGGCAGCCAGGAGTCCCGGTACCGCCACGAGTCGACGGCGGCCTGGTCGCGGTGCCGGCGCCGCCAGGCGGCGAGCACGGGCAGCACGTCGGCGAAGGCCGCCTCGGGCACCGCGTCGGCGTCGGCGACGTCGGCGAGTTCGGCGGTGAGCGCGGTCAGGTCCTCCGCCTCGACGGCGGCCCAGAACCGGGCGTCGACCTCGTCCTCGACGGTGGGGCCGGCGAGTCCGGCGGCCGGGGCGGGCGCGGCGGCCGGCTGCGGCCAGTAGTGCTGTCGTTGGAACGGGTAGGTGGGCAGATCGACCAGACGTCCCGGCCGGCCGGCGAACGCGGGCCGCCAATCCACCGACGTGCCACCGGCGTAGACCTCCGCCAGCGCACGGTGGAACCGACCCAGACCACCCTCACCACGACGCAGACTCCCCGTCACGGTCACCGCCGCCGGATCGGCAGCAGCCACCTCGACGGACTCCTGCACCGCCATCGTCAACACCGGATGCGCACTGACCTCCACGATCGTGGAGTAACCGGCCGCAACGAGACTGCGCACCGCCTCGTCGAAACGCACCGTCTGCCGCAGATTGCGGTACCAGTAGTCGGCATCCAGGCCAGCGGTGTCCAGCCAGTCACCCACCACCGTCGACCGGAACCGCACCTCACTCGTACGCGGACGCAGCCCGGCGAGCAGTTCCAGCAACTGCTCCCGCAACGGCTCGACGTGCGCCGAATGCGACGCGTAGTCCACCGGAACACGGCGGACGCGGACTTCACGGGACTCGTAAAGGGCGACCAACTCGTCGAGGGCGGCGCTGTCGCCGGACACGACGACGGACGTCGGCCCGTTGACTGCGGCGAGCGCGACCCGGCCGTCCCACCGGGCGATCGTCGCGGTGACCTCGTCGGCGGTCGTGGCCACGGACACCATGCCACCGTCACCGGCGATGCCGGCGATGACCCGGCTACGCAACGCCACCACCGCCGCCGCGTCGTCCAGAGTCAACGCCCCCGCGACACACGCGGCGGCGATCTCACCCTGCGAGTGCCCGATCACCGCCGACGGACGCACACCGTACGACTCCCACAACGCCGCCAACGACACACCCACCGCGAACAAAGCCGGCTGGACGACATCCACCCGCTCCAACGACGGCGCACCCGGCACACCACGCACCACGTCGAGCAGGGACCAGTCCACGTACGGACGCAACGCCTCCGCACACACCGCCAACTTCTCCGCGAACACCGGAGCCGTGTCCAGAAGCTCCGCGGCCATGCCCACCCACTGCGAACCCTGACCAGGGAAGACGAAAGCCACCTCACCCGCAGTGCCGGCGACCCCGGCGACGACCTGCGACGCCGGCCGGCCGTCGGCGAGCGCGTCCAACGCGCCGGTCAACTCGTCCCGACCGGAGGCGAAGACCACCGCCCGGTGGTCGTGGGACGCCCGGGTGGCGATCAGCGACCAGCCGACGTCGCCGAGCGCGGCGTCCGGCACCTCCTCCAGGTGGTCCCGCAGCTCCCGGGCGCGGTCGGCGAGGGCGTCGGCGGTACGCCCGGAGAGCACCCAGGGCAGCTCGCCGGCCGGCCCGTCGGTCTCCGGCGCGGGCTCCTCGTCGGGGGCCTGTTCGAGGATCGTGTGCACGTTGGTGCCGCTGATCCCGAACGAGGACACCCCGGCGCGGCGTACGCCGTCGACCGGCTCCCAGGGCCGGGCCTCGGTGAGCAGTTCGACGCTGCCGGCCGACCAGTCGACGTGCGGGGTGGGCTCGTCGACGTGCAGGGTGGGCGGCAGCACGCCGTGCCGCATGGCGAGGACCATCTTGATGATCCCGGCGACACCGGCCGCGGCCTGGGTGTGCCCGATGTTCGACTTGATGGAGCCGAGCCACAGTGGCCGGTCGGCGGGCCGGTCCTGCCCGTACGTGGCGAGCAGCGCCTGCGCCTCGATCGGGTCGCCGAGGGTGGTGCCCGTACCGTGCGCCTCGACGGCGTCGACCTGGACGGGGGTGAGCCGCGCGTTGGCGAGGGCCTGTCGGATGACCCGCTGCTGGGCGGGCCCGTTGGGAGCGGTGAGCCCGTTGGAGGCCCCGTCCTGGTTGACGGCGCTGCCACGGACGATCGCGAGGACCGGGTTGCCGTCGCGGCGGGCGTCGGAGAGCCGCTGGAGCACCAGCAGGCCGACACCCTCGCCCCAGCCGGTGCCGTCGGCGGCCCCGGCGAACGGCTTGCACCGGCCGTCGGCGGCGAGGCCGCGCTGCCGGGAGAAGCCGACGAAGATGCCGGGGGTGGCCATGACGGTGGCGCCGCCGGCGAGGGCGAGGTCGCACTCCCCCGCCTGCAGGGCCTGGGCGGCGAGGTGCAGCGCGACCAGGGACGACGAGCAGGCCGTGTCGACGGTGACGGCCGGGCCGTGCAGCCCGAACGTGTACGCCAGCCGCCCGGCGAGGACGCTGGCGGAGACGCCGGTGGCGAGGTAGTTCTCGTCGACGTCCCCGGCGGCCATCAGCAGGGAGCCGTAGTCCTGCCCGTTGGTGCCGACGTACACGCCGGTGCGGCTGCCGCGCAGCGCGGTCGGGTTGATCCGGGCCCGTTCGAACGCCTCCCAGGTGGTTTCCAGCAGCAGCCGTTGCTGCGGGTCCATGGCCACCGCCTCGCGGGGGCTGATGCCGAAGAACGCGGGGTCGAACTCGCCGGCCCCGGCGACGAAGCCGCCCTCGCGGACGTAGCTGGTGCCGAGGTGCTCGGGGTCGGGGTGGTACAGCTCGGCGAGGTTCCAGCCGCGCTCGCCGGGCATCAGGGTCATCGCGTCGGTGCCGGCGGCGACGAGGTCCCACAGCTGCTCGGGCGACGACACGCCGCCGGGGAAGCGGCAGCTCATCGCGACGATGGCGATGGGCTCCCGGTGCAGGCCGGCGCCGTCGGCGACCACCTCGCCGGGGGCGTGACCGGCGGTCAGGCCGTGCAGGTGGGCGGCCAGCTCGGCGACGGTGGGGTGGTCGAAGACGAGGGTGGCGGGCAGGGTCATGCCCGTCTCGGCGGTCAGCCGGTTACGCAGCTCGACGGCGGTGAGCGAGTCGAAGCCGAGGTCGCGGAACGCGCGGTCGGGCAGCGGCTGGCCGGCGGGGTAGCCGAGCACCGCCGCGGCCTGGGTGCGGACCAGCTCGGTGAGCTGGGACAGGGACCGGCCGACGACGACGGCGCGAACGGGCCCGACGGGTCCGGTGGGCACCCCGGGCAGGGCGGCGATCAGCGGGGTCGGACCGCCCCACGCGGCGGCGAGACGTCCCCAGTCGACGTCGGCGACGGTGACCGCCGGGTCGCCGGCGTTGACCAGCCGGCCCAGCGCGGTGACCGCCTCGGCGGCGGGCAGCGGGTTGATGCCGCCCCGGGCGAGCCGGGCGGTCAGCGCGGCGGTGGCCGCCGCCATGCCGTCCTCGGCCCAGGCTCCCCAGCCGACGGATGTGGCGGGCAACCCCTGGCCGCGCCGCCACGCCGCGAAGGCGTCGAGGTACGCGTTGGCCGCCGCGTAGTTGCCCTGCCCGGCGCTGCCGACGACGCCGGCGAGGGAGGAGAAGAGCACGAACGCGTCGAGGTCCCGGCCGGCGGTGGCGTCGTGGAGCACCCGCGCGGCGCGGACCTTGCCGTCGAGGACGGTCTGCATCCGGGCCAGGTCGAGGCCGTCGAGGATGCCGTCGTCGACCACCCCGGCGGTGTGCACGACGGCGGTCAGCGCGGGCAGGCCGGCGACGAGGGCGGTGACGGCGTCGGCGTCGGTGACGTCGCAGGCCACCACCCGGGCGGCGCCCAGCTCCGCGACCAGGTCGGCCGCGCCGGGGGCGTCCGGGCCGCGGCGGGAGGCGAGCACCACCTCGGCGGCGCCGTTGGCCAGCAGCCAGCGGGCCACGTGCCGGCCCAGCGCGCCGGTGCCACCGGTGACGAGCACGGTGCCGGACGGCCGCCAGGCCGCCCCGGCGGGCGGGGCGGCGGGGACGAGCCGCCGTTCGAGCACGCCCTGCGGGCGGATCGCCACCTGGTCGTGGCCGGCGTCCGCGAGGACGGCGAGCAGCGCGTCCCCGGCGGCCCGGTCGAGGCGGCCGGCCCGGCCGGGCGCGGCGGTGCCGGCGGCGGGCTGAGCGGGCTCGGCGGCGGGCAGGTCGATCAGGCCGGCCCAGCGGTCCGGCTGTTCGAGGGCGACGACGCGGCCGAGGCCCCAGGCCGCGGCGGACGACGGGTCGGCGACGTTCTCGCCGCCGCCGACGGACACGGCGCCCCGGGTGAGGCACCACAGCCGGCCGGGCAGGCCGGTGTCGGCCAGGGCCTGGACGAGGGTGAGCAGCAGTGCCGTCCCGGCGGGTACGGCGGGCGCGTCCGGCAGCGGTTCGTCCCGCTCGGGCAGCAGGCAGAGCACACCGCTCCAGCCGCCGTCGCCGCGCTCCCGCAGCGCCGTGCCCAGCGCCCCCCGCTCCACACCCGGCGTGACCCGAAGGACGTCGACGTCTCCCCCACCCCGCCGGAGCGCGTCGACAACCCCGCCCCACTCCCCGCGATCGTGCACTTCCGGCCCCGACGAAAGCCACATGCCACCCGACTCGGGGGCCGAAACCGCAAGATCGGCGGGGTGAGGGGCGGGGGTGACGACGAGCCAGCGGCCCGGGAGGGACGGGGTGGGGGCGGGGTGGATCTGGTGCCACGTGATGCGGTACGACCAGGCGTCCACGGTGGCGTCGCGCAGCCTCGCCCGGCGCCACGAGGACAGCACCGGTACGGCCGGGGCGAGGGCCGCCACGGCGCCCGGGTCGTCCTGCACGGCCAGGTGGGACGCCACGGCGGGCAGGTCGCCGCGTTCGACGGCGGCCCAGAAGTCGCCCTCGGCGCCGTCGGCGCGCTCGCCCGACGGGGCGGCTGCGCCGTCGACCTCCGGCCAGTAGCGCTGGTGCTGGAAGGCGTACGTGGGCAGGTCGACCCGGGTGGCGCCGGTGCCGGCGAACCACTGCGCCCAGGTGACCGGGACGCCGTGGACGTGCAGCTCGGCCAGGGCCGCCAGCAGGGCGTGCCCCTCGGGCCGGTCCTTGCGCTGGGCGGGGACGGCGAGCACACCGTCGTCGCCGGGCAGGATGTCGGC
>NZ_JBEYTP010000099.1:0-9047 GCF_040643125.1 Micromonospora sp. NPDC047465 | reverse complement strand
GCCCGGCGCAGGGATCAAGCCTGACCGCCCGGAGCCGGGCACGGCGGGCCACACCCCCACCACCACGCACCGCAACCCAACACCCCACCCCACCGCGAACCCGCACCAACCACCGCACGCCACCCGACAACCCCAGCACAGCCAGCACCGACAAACCGCGGACCTGGCGTTACCCTGACAGCATGCACGGCCTCTCCCCCACCGCGACCCGCGTGGCCCCCCTGGCCCGCCCGGGCCGGCCCGCCGTGGTGACCCGGACGCTCACCGAGCTCGCCGGCCCCACCCGCGGCGTCGTGGAGCTGCCCGTGCGGCTGATGTGGAACGCCGACCGCACGTTCGACCTGGGCGACCCGGACGAGTTGCTCTGGATGTACGAGAACGTCCTGCGGGAGACCACCCGCGCGGAGGACCTCCGCGTACTCATCAACGGGCGCACCCTGCGCCGGGTGTGGCGACTGCTCAACCTCCCCCGGGGCGTACGCCAGGCGTGGGAGATCCGCCACCGGGGTCTGCGTACGGCGTGAGCGCCGCGCACCCGCACGACTTCTACCGGGAGGTGGCCCGCGTCGCCCTGTCCGCCGCCGGGCCGTACCGGTTCGTGCTCGGTGGCGGCGTGGCCTGGGCGGCGCACGGGCTGGTGACCCGCCCGACCGAGGACGTGGACCTTTTCGCCGACGTCGAGGGGGCGGCGGCCGCGGCGGCGGACGGGGTGCGGGCGGCGCTGGAGCGGGCCGGTTTCGAGGTGAGCGACGCCGACCCGGACAGCGAGCTGGCCGAGCTGTTCGACGGGTTCGACCGGGACCTGAAGGACTTCGTGGTGAGCCGGGACGGGCGGCGGATCCGGCTCAGCCTGGCCCGCCTCGACCGGCACCGCAGCCCGGTGGTGATGGACCTCGGCCCGGTGATGGACGTGCGGGACCTGATGGCGAACAAGACCGCCGCGCTGGTGAACCGGCGGGAGGTCCGGGACTACATCGACGTGGCGGCGGCCCTGGAGCAGCACGACGTGGCGGAGCTGCTGGAGCTGGCCCGCCAGCTCGACCCGGCCCTGGATCCGTCGGACGTCCGCGCCGCCGGCCGCTACCTGGACCGGCTGCCGGACCGGCGCTTCGCCCGCTACGGCCTGGACGCCGCCGCCGTCGCCCGCGTCCGCGCCCGCCTCGCCGTCTGGCCCCGCTGACCTCGGGCAGGGGCGCGGGGATTACTTGGTGGGGCGGCCGCCCGTCACGCCGAGGACCTCGCCGGTGACGTAGCTGGACTCCTGGGAGGCGAAGAAGACGTACGCCGGGGCCAGCTCGGCCGGCTGGCCGGGGCGCCCCTCCGGGGTGTCCTGGCCGAACTGCTCGACCTTCTTCTGCGGCATGGTCGCCGGGATCAGCGGCGTCCAGATCGGGCCGGGCGCCACCGCGTTCACCCGGATCCCCTGCTCCGCCAGGTCGGCGGCGAGCGCCTTGGTGAAGTTGGCGATCCCCGCCTTGGTGGTGGCGTAGTCCAACAGCTGCGGCGACGGGTCGAACGCCTGGATCGACGAGGTGTTGATGATGGTCGAGCCCTCGGACATGTGCGGCACCGCCGCCCTGCAGAGCCAGAACATGGCGTACAGGTTGGTCCTGAGCACCCGGTCGAACTGCTCGTCGCTGATCCCGAGGATGCCCTTCTCCTGCGCCATCTGGTAGGCGGCGTTGTTGACCAGGATGTCGATCCCGCCGAGGTCCCGCACGGCCCGCGCGATCAGCTCCTCGCAGTGCCGCTGGTCGGTGATGTCGCCGCGTACGGCGACGCCCTTGCGGCCGGCCTCCTCGACCAGCCGGACGGTCTCCCGGGCGTCGGCGTCCTCCTCCTCACCCAGGTAGGAGATGAGCACGTCGGCGCCCTCCCGGGCGTACGCGATGGCGATCGCGCGACCGATGCCGGAGTCGCCACCGGTGATCACGGCCCGCCTGCCGTCGAGCTTGCCGCTGCCGTGGTACGACTCCTCGCCGTGGTCCGGCTTCGGGGTCATCCTGCCGGTCGCGCCGGGCGGCGTCTGCTGCTGCCCCGGTTGCCCCTCCTGCTGGCCGTACTGGCTGGTGGGGTCCTGCTGGGTGTGCTGGTCCTCGCTCACCGACGTCTCCTCGCGCACCTGCTCGGGTTCCTGGTATCCCACCGCCCTACCCGCAACCGGCGGGCGGAAACAGCCGGGGCGGTGTTACACCGAGCGGCCCACGGACGCTGGTGGTGTGGGACACCTCGGGCTGCTGTGGCAGGAGTGACGGCCGCTCGTTAGGGTGCGCTCGGCGCCCACCAGGCGCCCCGACCCCATGGAAGGGCACGTCATGACCTCTCCCTCCGGCCCGTCGCGTCGGACGGTGCTCGCCGCCGCGGCCGCGGCGGCGAGCGTCCCGCTGATCGCCGCCACCCCCGCCCAGGCGGCCGGCGCGGCCCGGTCGCGGACCTGGGACCTCACGATCCTCGGCACCTCGGACACCCACGGCAACGTCTACAACTGGGACTACTACAAGGACGCCGAGTACGACGACAGCAAGCACAACGACGTCGGCGTCGCCAAGCTGGCCACCCTCGTCAACCAGATCCGCGCCGAGCGGCGGGGCAAGGCGACGCTGGTGCTCGACGCCGGCGACACCATCCAGGGCACGCCGCTGGCGACCTTCTACGCCAAGCAGGAGCCGATCACCACCACCGGGGCGACGCACCCGATGGCCAACGCGATGAACGTGCTCGGGTACGACGCCGTGACGCTGGGCAACCACGAGTTCAACTACGGCCTGCCCCTGCTGGCCAAGTGGATCTCCCAGCTCGGCTTCCCGGCGCTGGCCGCCAACGCCGTCAACGTCGCCACCGGCAAGCCGGCCTTCCTGCCGTTCGTCATCAAGAAGGTCTCCGTCGGCTTCGCCGCGCCGCCGCTGCGGGTCGGCATCCTCGGCCTGACCAACCCGGGCAGCGCGATCTGGGACAAGGCCAACGTCGAGGGCCGGCTGCGGTTCGACGACATGGTCGCCACGGCCGCGAAGTACGTCCCGATCATGCGGGAGCGCGGCGCCGACATCGTGCTGATCTCCGCGCACGGCGGCGACAGCGGCACCTCCAGCTACGGCCCGGAGCTGCCGAACGAGAACCCGACGGCGCTCATCGCCGAGCAGGTCCCCGGCATCGACGCGATCCTCTTCGGCCACGCCCACGCCGAGGTCGCCGAGAAGTTCGTGACCAACGCGCGGACCGGCGAGCAGGTGCTGCTCACCGAGCCGTCGAAGTGGGGCCAACGGCTGAGCCGGATGGACTTCACGCTGGCCCGCGAGAAGGGCCGGTGGAAGATCACCAAGAAGACCGCCGCCCTGCTGAACACCAACACCGTGGTGGAGGACCCGAAGGTCCTCGCCGCCGTGCGGGCCCAGCACCAGAAGACCGTCGCGTACGTCAACCAGGTCGTGGCGCGCTCCACCGTGGAACTGTCGGCGGCGGAGAGCCGGTACAAGGACACCCCGATCCTGGACTTCATCAACCACGTCCAGACCGAGGTGGTCGGCCAGGCGCTCGCCGGCACGTCGTACGCGACCCTGCCGGTGCTGTCGATCGCGGCGCCGTTCAGCCGCACGGCGGTCTTCCCCGCCGGCGACGTCAAGATCCGCGACGTGGCCGGGCTGTACGTCTTCGACAACACCCTCGAGGCCGTCGTGCTCAGCGGCGCCGAGGTGCGGGCCTACCTGGAGTACTCGGCGAAGTACTTCCGGACCCTCGCCCCGGGCGCCCCGGTCGACCCGGAGACGATCAGCGACCCGGCGGTGCCGGACTACAACTACGACGTCTTCTCCGGCCTGGAGTACGACATCGACATCTCCCGGCCGGTGGGCCAGCGCATCACCCGCCTGGTGCTGCCCGGCACCGACACCCCGGTGGCGGACAACGCGCAGTTCGTGGTGGCGGTGAACAACTACCGCCGCAGCGGCGGCGGCAACTTCCCCGGCATCGTGAAGACCCAGGTCTACAACGAGCAGCAGGAGATCCGTCAACTGCTGATCGACTGGGCGCAGGCCAAGGGCGCGATCGACCCGGCCGACTTCTACCAGCCGAACTGGAAGCTGGTGCGCGAGGGCGTGCCGGTCTTCTGACCGACGATCACCGGACGGGCCGTGGGCGGATCGCCCGCGGCCCGTCCGCGTACCGGGCCGCATCCCGGGCAGGTCGCGCGCGGACGAGGCGACGTTCGCCGCGCGCGACCTGCCGTCAGGCACCGTGCCGCAGGTCCCACCGGTCCGAAGCCTCCGAATCCGGTCGGTCCCGGCGCGGCTCGGTCTCGGTCAGCGCGACCCGCTCTTCGGGCGGGACCGCCGGCGGCATCTCGCCGAAGCGCACGTGCCGCAGGAAGGCGTACTCGTCGTCGGTGAACGGCGACTCGGAGCGGTCCTCTGCCATCTGCTCTCCCCCTCGACGCCGTCATTCTCCGCCCAGGGCGCCCGGCGTCACCACCCCTAGGGCATCCTAGGATCCTGGGTGGAAAGACGGGGCCGGTGACCTCCGTCCGCCCGGTCAGGACGGCAGCTTCGCCAGCGGCGCGCGGGGGGCCGGCAGCCGGTCCAGCAGCGCCAGCGCCGCCCGCACCGGGGCCCGGCCCAACGTCTCGTCGAAGCTCGCCCGCCCCTGGCAGAACCGCACGAACATCCGCCAGCCCGGCGGGGTCGCCAGCAGCGCGTGGAAGACCTCCGGCCGACGCGCGAACACGTCCAGCAGCCGGTGCCCCGCGCGCATCGAGGGCACCAGGTCCCGCGCCACCGCCCGCTCGTAGCCCGCCAGGTCACCCGCGGCGACCGCGGCGCCGGCCAGCTCGCCGGAGCGCAGCGCGTAGCTGATGCCCTCCCGGCTCCACGGCTCCAGCAGCCCCGCCGCGTCGCCCGCCACCAGCACCCGGCCCCGACGCAGCGGGGAGTCCTCGACGCGGCAGCGGGTCAGGTGCCCCGAGTCGTGCGCCGGCTCCACCCCCGACAGACCCAGCCGGTCGACGAACGCGCGCAGGTAGGCCCGGGTCCGCTCCCCCTCGCCCCGAGCGGCGATCACACCGACCGTGAGCCGGTCGCCCTTCGGGAAGACCCAGGCGTACGAGCCGGGCAGCGGGCCCCAGTCCAGCAGCACGCGGCCCCGCCAGCGGTCCTGCTCCCGCGGCGGCACCGGCAGCTCCAACTCCAGTCCCAGGTCGACCTGCCGGTGGCGGACCCCCACGTGCCGGGCCGTCACGCCCGAGGAGCCGTCCGCGCCGACCACGGCCCGCGCCCGTACCGTCTCCCCGTCGGCCAGCCGCAGGCGTACGACCTCGGGGTCCTGCTCGACGGCGCGGACCGCGGCGCGCTCGCGGACCTCGGCGCCGGCCGCGGCCGCGGCGACGCGCAGCCGATCGTCGAACTCCTCACGCCGCACCATCGTCACCAGCGGGCTGTCGGGGTGCCGTCGGGTGAACCGGCGTCGCCCGTCCCGGGTGAACGTGACCTGGTCCACCCGGTCGTGCGCCGGGACGTCGATCCGGTCGGCGACCACCGCGAGCGAGGTGCCGATCAGGCCGCCCCCGCAGGTCTTGTAGCGGGGGTGGGCAGCCCGTTCCAGCACGAGTGTGCGCAGGCCCGCGCGGGCGGCGGCATGGGCGGCGGAGAGGCCGGCGGGGCCGGCGCCGACGACGGCGAGATCCCAGATGATCACCGGTGCAGCGTATGCCAGGAGGCCGGTTCCGGGGGCGTCGGCGCGACCGGATCACCGCCCGATCGGGTGGGCATCTTCGGCCGGACACGGGGTAACCGCGCGGCGCAACCGCCCGTGGGGCGGGCAAGGCGAAGGAGGACATCATGCGGCAGGTCCAACTGTCGGACGTCGAGGAACGGGTGTACGACGCCGTCGCGGCCCTGGAGGCGCGCGGGCAGGTGCCGTACCCGGACCTGATCGCCCAGGAGGCCGGGCTGACCGAGGAGCAGTTGCGCGCGCCACTGCACCTGCTCACCGAGAAGAACCTGCTGCACCGCGAGGACTCGCCAATGGCCGGTCTGGACTTCGGCCCCCGGTTCTGCGCCCAACAGTTGGCGTGACCCGGCGGGCGGCCCGCCACGATTCGCCTCCCGGGGACCGGGGTAGCGGACAGCGATGCCCGACCACCGGTCCACGGGAGGCACGATGAGCGCGGCGCGTACGCCGCGACCGGCCGACGCCACCGCCTCCCCGGACGACCGGCGGCGCTGGCAGGCCCTCGGCGTCGGGCTGGTCGCCGCCTTCATGACGCTGCTCGACGTGAGCATCGTCAACGTCGCCGTCCCCTCGATGGACCGCGCCCTCGGGGCCTCCCCCAGCGACCTGCAGTGGGTGCTCTCCGGGTACGCCCTGACGTTCGGGCTGGTGCTGGTTCCCGCCGGGCGCTTCGGCGACGCGCGCGGCCGGCGCACCGCGTTCGTCTTCGGGATCGCCCTGTTCACGCTCGCCAGCGCCCTCGCCGGGCTGGCCGCCTCCCCCGCGTGGCTGGTCGGTGCCCGACTGCTCCAGGGCGCTGCCGCCGGGCTGGTCAACCCGCAGGTCACCGGCCTGATCCAGGAGCTGTTCCGGGGGCCCGAGCGGGGCCGCCCGTTCGGCCTGCTCGGCGCCACCATCGGCATCTCCACCGCCGTCGGCCCGCTGCTCGGCGGCCTGCTGATCGCCATCGGCGGCGAGGAGCACGGCTGGCGCTGGGTGTTCTTCGTCAACGTGCCCGTCGGGATCGTGGCGGTGGTCCTCGGGTGGCGGCTGCTCCCCGGCCGCCGGGCGGGCCCCGCGGACCACCGGCGGCTGGACCCCGTCGGAGTGCTGCTGCTCGGGCTCGGCGTGCTGCTGGTGCTGCTGCCGCTGGTACAGCAGCAGCAGTGGCAGAACCGCGCGAAGTGGCTGCTGGTGCCGGCCGGGCTGCTCGCCCTGGCCGGTTTCGGGGCCTGGGAACGGTGGTACGCCCGGCGCCGGGATCCGCTGTTCGACCTGCGCCTGTTCCGCTTCCGGTCGTACGCCCTCGGATCACTGATCGCGCTGGTCTACTTCGGCGGGTTCACCGCGATCTTCTTCGTCTTCACGCTCTACCTCCAGAACGGCCTCGGCTACAGCGCGCTGGTCGCCGGCGTGGCCATCACCCCGTTCGCGCTGGGCTCGGCCGCGGCGTCCGCCCTCGGCGGCCGGATCGTCAACCGCTTCGGCCGGCCGCTGGTCGCGGTCGGGCTGCTCACCGTGGTCGTCGGGCTCGTCGCGGTGGTCGGCGTGCTCGCCCTGGCGCCCGCCGGCGCCGTGGTGCCGTGGCTGACCGCGGCGCCGCTGTTGGTGGCCGGGCTGGGCAGCGGCCTGGTGATCGCCCCGAACCAGACCCTCACCCTGTCCCAGGTGCCGGTGCCCCAGGCGGGCAGCGGCGCGGGCATGCTGCAAACCGGCCAACGCATCGGCTCCGCCGCCGGCATCGCCGCCGTCGGCTCGGTCTTCTTCTCGTCGCTGGCCGGCAGCGACGGCGACTACGCCCTCGCTTTCCGGCACTCCCTCCTGCTGGCCGCCGCGGTCATCGCGCTGGCGCTGGTCGCCGCCCTGGTGGACGTCGCCCTCGGCCAGCGCCGCTGACCGCCGCACCCGCACGCGAACCGCCCCAGCCGCGGACCCGGTGCGTGCCCGCCCGCTCGTGACGCGAAGACGCCGCTGGCCGGCACCCCGCACAGGGGTACCGGCCAGCGGCGTCATGCGAATATCGTCAGTTGTTCCAGTGCTCGGCGACCAGATCGGCGGCCTGCTGCTCCCACTGGGCGTAGTGGTCCGGGTACGCCGACACCTGCACCGTCTGCGCGGCCTCGGTCAGCGGCATGTCCTGCCACCCGTCGACCTGCTCCAGACCCTTCAGGAACGCCATCGTCGAGTACTCGGGGTCGGTGATCTGCTCCACCGTGCCCCAACCGCTGGACGGGCGCTGCTGGAACAGGCCCTGCGAGTCGTGGTCGTTGCGGTCACCCAGGTGCCCCAGGTTCTCCAGCTTCGACTCCTGCAACGCCGTCGCGATCGACACCACCGCGGCCCGCTCGTCCATCCCGGCCTTCTTCGTCGCCGCGATGATCGCCTTCACGTTACCCACCTGCTCGTCCGACAGGTCGATCCGCGACTGCGCACCCTGCACACCATGCGGAACCAGCTTCGCGGTGTCCACGGCCGGCTTGTCCGCCTGCACCGCCACAGCGGTGACCGGCGTCGCCGCCACGGGGGTGGTGTCGGCGTGGTTCAGCGGACCAGCAGCCAGACCACCAGCAACAGCCAGACCAGCAATACCAAGAACGCTCTTACGCATGATCGTGTTCATCAGATGCTCCATTCGGGGGTTGGCACCACACGCCGAAAGGGGGGTTCAGCGGGGCGCAAGCACCGTCCGGCGCTCAACAAACTACGGGGGATCCGGCGCGTGCCGCCGGGAAGAATCAGACCGGCCATGGAAGACCGCAGCACGCGGCCATTCACGCGGGGCGAGGGGGTCGCCCCTCCCTTGGCCGGGACCATGTGTAACGACCGGCGGCCCACCAACATTCCAGGACCGGGGCCTGCACGCCAGCCCGGGGGCGGGGTCGCCTTGCTCGGCCGTACGCAGGGTGTAAGGCCCCCGCCCCGCCCACGATTCCGCCCCCACGATGCCCCCGGTCACACCCCACAGCCACACCCACCGGTGCCGCCGCCTCGCCCCTGTCGAGCTGCCCTCACAGACGGGACACACGTGCCCCGGCAGACGACCGAGCCTGATGTGACCGGTGGCCCACAGATGGGGCAGCTCGACAGCGGCCCACACCACCCAACCCCGCCAAACCTTGTCGAAAACCGGGTCAACGGGTCGCCACCCCGCAGACGCCCCCACGCCGACCCATGCCGACGCCTTCACCGACCCCACGCCGACGCCACACAGACGCTTCGCGGACGCGCTCTGCGGACGCCCCGCGACAGTCGTAACCGCACAACCGACATCCAGGCACGGACGACGCACGACCACCGACGGGGTGTGGCCCGCCGTGCCCGGCGCAGGGATCAAGCCTGACCGCCCGGAG
>NZ_JBEYTP010000098.1:0-9141 GCF_040643125.1 Micromonospora sp. NPDC047465 | reverse complement strand
GGACAGCGTCCCCGCCGCCGGCCTCGCTACCGCCCGCCCGGGACAGGGGCGGGCGGGCGGTCAGAGGGTCAGGCGGTAGAGCGTCAGCGGGCGGCCGCTGGTGCCGGAGGCGAGGTTGCCGGTCCGCTCGGCCAGGCCGGCCAGCTCCAGGCGGTGCAGCATGCGCCGGGCGGTGCGCTGCTGCACCCGGAGCTGGTCGGCGACCTCCCGGCTGGTCAACGGCTCGTCGCCGAGGGTCGTACGCACCTCGCGCAGCCGCAGCAGGGTGGGCACGGACAGGCCGACCCGTTGGGCGATGACCGCCAGGTTCACCTCCGCCGGCGGCGGGGCCGGCGTGGTGGACTCCAGCACGATGTCGGTCTCGCCGCGCAGCGACAGCACGGCCGTGGTGGGGCCGACCCGGCGTGCCCGGCTCAGCGCGCGGCGCGCCAGGTTCTCCGCCTCGGCGGCGCTGCGGCCCAGCCCGAACCCGATCTGCACGGTCTCGTGCCGGTCGGCCAGGCGGCGCAGCATCGGCAGCGCGGTGAAGCCGCCGGTGGCGTCGTGCAGCGGGCCTCGGGTGGTGACGATGAGGTACGTGTCGGGGGCGAAGCGCGCGACGGTGCCGCCGAGCCCGGCCACCTCCTTGAGCAGCCCGTCGTCGCCGTCGGACAGGTTGGCCAGCCCGAGCGCGATCTGGGCGTCCTCCTGGGCCTGGCTGCCCACGTGCAGCAGGAGCTGGCGCAGCGCGGCGCGCACCGAGTGGTTCGACGGGGCGAGGCGGAACGCCGGCATCTCGTGGCGCAGCACCTCGTAGACCGAGCTGATGCAGGTGACGGCGACGTCCGCGCCGGCCTTGCGCTGCCGGCGGTGGAAGGCGACCACGTCGTCGGAGCCCAGGCCGCTGCGGTAGGGCAGCGACCGGACCCGGTCCACCGGCAGGTCGGCCTCGCCGAAGGTGCCGGCGACGTCGGCGCCGGTGACGGTGTCGATCGACATGCGGGTGACGTCGCGGCCGTCGCGCAGCAGCCGTACGGCGGCCTGGAGCAGGGTCGCGCCCGTGTAGTCGACGAAGACCGCCGGCCGGTGCAGCAGGTTCGCCTCCCGGGCGAGGGTGTACGGCACGACGCCGGTGAACAGCCACGCCTCGACCTGGCCGGCGTGCGCCTCCACGATCGCCGGTGCCTGCGACTCGTGGTCGTAGTGCAGCCGCCTGGCGGTGACGCCGGGCTGCTCCTCGCAGGTGGCGGCCACGTCGTCGACCAGGTCGTGCGGACCGACGACCCCGATCTCAATGGTCACCGCTGCCTCCTGTCAGGGTTGCATTGTTCGCAGCACAAGATTACGGTCAGGCCCGGTATTACTGAAGCCCTGGGAGGGTGCGTGTCGTTCCCCAGCATGGCCGACGCCAGCGGCCGGACCATCGGTGCAGAGGAGTTGGCCGCCGTCGGCCGGGTGCTCCAGTCGGGCATGCTCAGCTCGGTCTGGGGCACGGAGGTCCGCGCCCTGGAGCGCGAGATGGCCGACCTCCACGGAGTGTCGCACGCCGTGGCCGCCAGTTCGGGTACCGCGGCGCTGCATCTGGCCGTCGCGGCCGTCGCGCCGGATCCGGGCGACGAGATCATCACGTCTCCGATCAGCGACTTCGGCACGGTCGCGCCCATTTTCGCGCAGAACGCCGTGCCCGTGTTCGCCGACGTCGATCCGTACACCGGCAATCTCGATCCGGCGGCGGTCGCCGCCGCGATCGGGCCGCGCACCCGGGCGATCCTCGGGGTGCACCTGTTCGGCGCGGCCGCCGACCTGCGCGCGGTCGCCGACTCCGCCGGCGTGCCGCTGATCGAGGACTGCGCCCAGGCGTGGCTCACCCGCTACCCGGACGGCACCCTCGCCGGCACCGCAGGCGCGATCGGCTGCTTCAGCCTCCAGCAGTGGAAGCACATCACCTGCGGCGACGGCGGCCTGACCCTCACCGACGACGCCGTGCTGGCCCGCCGGATGCGGCTCTTCGCCGACAAGGGCTGGCCGCGCGACGAGGCCCGCCGGCACGTCGGCCTCGGCCTGAACTACCGGATGACCGAGCTGGCCGGTGCCGTCGCCCGCGCCCAACTGGCGAAGCTGCCCGGGGTGCTGGCCGACCGGCGGCGCACCGCCCGCCGGCTGGCCGCCGCGCTGGCCGACCTGCCCGGCGTGCGCCTGCCGGCGGACCTCGACGCGCACGCGTGGTGGCTGTTCCCGATCGTGCTCGACCCGCCGCTGACCAACCACGAGGTGGCCGGCAAGCTCGCCGCCGCCGGCATCCCCGCCCGCGCTGGCTACCTCGAACAGCCGCTGCACTGCGCCCCGGCGCTGACCGAGGCACCCGTCTACGGCACCTCCCGCTTCCCGCTGACCGTGCCGCCGGCCGACCGGCTGCCGGCCTACGGGCCCGGCGCGTTCCCGGTCGCCGAGCGGCTCATCGCGGAGACGCTGCTGGTGATCGACTGGAACGAGCGGTACACCGACGCGCACGTCGACGAGATCGCCGAGGCCGTCCGGGCCGCGGTGACCCCGTGATCGCGCCCGCCGCCGCCGCGCTGCGCGACCGGCTGCGCTGGCGACTCGTCGCCGCCACCGCCACCCCGATGGACGCGGACCGGACGGTCGACGCCGCGGTGCTCGACCGCTACCTGCGCGGCCTGGTCGCCGACGGCGCGGACGCCCTCGCGGTCTGCGCCCACACCGGCCGCGGCCCCTTCCTCGACCCGGCGACCCGCGACCTGGTCGTCCGCCACGCCGTCGACACCGGGGTGCCGGTGGTCGTCGGCGTGGGCGGCCGGCCGGGGGAGCACACCGACGAGGTCGCCGCGCAGGCCGCCCGGGCCGCCGACCTCGGCGCCGCCGGCGTCCTGGTCTTCCCCGTCGACGGCGACGTGCTCGCCCACCACGACGCCGTCTGGCGCGCCGCCGGCCTGCCGATGCTCGCGTTCGACCTCTACACCCGGCCGTACTCCGCGTCGCGGCTGGCCGCCCTGCTGGAACACCCCGGCGTCGCCGGGGTGAAGGTGGCCCGGCTGCACGACGCGCTCGCCTGCCAGGCCGCCCTGGCCGCCGCGCACCGGGCCGACCGGCTGGCGGTCACCGGCGAGGACCGGATGTTCGGGCCGTCGCTGATGTGGGGCGCGCAGGCCGCCCTGGTCGGCCTCGCCGCCGCCGCCGTGCCGGTCACCGCCGCCGTGCTGCGGGCGTACGCCGACGGGAAGCACGACGACTTCGTCGCCGCCTCCGCCCGGCTCGACCGGCTCGCCGAGGTCACCTTCACCGACCCGATGGAGGGGTACGTGCACCGCATGCTCCAGATCGCCGCAGACGAGGGGCGGATCCCCGCCTCCCACGCGGTCGACCCGTACGCTCCGGCGCTGCCGGACGGCGACCGGGACGGCGTGCTCGCGGTGGCGAGGCAGCGGTGAGCGGCAACCCGTTCGTCGCGGCTGACCTGCCCCCGGTCACCTTCGACGTCGACGTCCTCGTCGGCCGGTACGCCGACCGGCCGGGCCCCACCGGCGACCCCCGCGACGTCGCGGCCACCCTCGGCGCGAACGGCATCGCGCGGGCGGCCGTGGCCAGCCTGCGGGCGGCGCTGTTCGACGTGGCCAGCGGCAACGACGAGGCCGCCGCCCTGGCCGGCCCCACCGTGCTGCCCGTCGGTGCGCTCGACCTGCGCGACCCGCTCGGCGCCGAGCGGGAGGTCGTCCGGCTCGCCGAGCGCGGCTTCCGGGCGGTGCGGCTCTTCCCCGACGAGCAGCGCGTCGAGCCGGACTTCCCGTCCGTACGGCACGTCGCCCGCCGGGCCGCCGAGGCCGGCCTGGTCATCCTGACCGGCGGGGACGTCCGCCGGTTCTGGCGGCCGCTGCGCGGCGCGACCGTGGTCTTCCTGGACACGCACTTCTACCACCTGGGCGACTTCGTGGTGGCGGCCCGCGACGAGCCCGGCTTCCACACCTCCACCCGGCTGCTCAACTCGCCCGACGCGCTGGAGACCGTCGTCGCCCACGTCGGCGTCGGGCGGCTGCTCTACGGCTCCCGCACCCCGTTCTACGAGCCGGTCGTGCCGCGACTGCGGCTGGCCCGCGGCGGCCTCGGGCCGGCCGAGGTGGCCGCCGTGGCGGGCGGCAACGCCCGCCGGATCCTGGAGGGCCAGGAATGATCATCGACGTGCACGCCCACTGGGGACCCTGGTTCTTCAGCATGGACGTCGGGGCGGTCGCCACCAACCTCGCGGTGATGGACCGCTACGGCATCGACCTCGCCGTCGTCTCCGCCACCGAGGCCGTCATCTACGACGTCACCGCCGGAAACCGGGCGATGGCCCGGGTCCTGGAGACCAACGACCGCCTGCTCGGCTACCTGACGATCAACCCGCGCCGCCTCGACGACGCCGAACGGGACCTGCGCGAACTGCTCCCCACCGGCCGGTTCGTCGGCGTGAAGATCCACACCGACTACACCGGCTCCCCGGCGGACTCCCCGCAGGCCCGCGCGGCGCTGGAACTCGTCGCCGCGCACGACCTGCCCGCCCTCGTGCACACCTGGGACGCGACGCCGCTCGACCTGGCCCAGGCCGTCGCGGACATCCCCGGGCTGCGCGCCATCGCCGGACACATGGGCGCGAACGGCTGGCGGCACGCCGTCGAGGCGGCCAACTCGGTCGACCGGCTCTGGCTGGAGCCGTGCTTCTCGCACACCGAGGCGGGCCGGTTCGCCGCCGTGGCGGCGGCGGTCGACCCGCGTCGGCTGCTCTTCGGCACCGACGCCACGCTCATCGACCCCGCGGCGGCCTTCGGGGCGGTGCTCGCCGCCGACCTCGACGCGGAACTGGCCGAGCGGGTCGCCTGGCGCAACGCCGCCGAGTTGTTCCGCCTCGACGTGTGCTGACGTCGGCTCTGTTTGGAGGACGGCGGCAACCTGCTCGCCGCGCTCATTCCGGATCGGTGACCCGGGCCAGCACGATGCCGCAGACGATCAGGGCCAGTGCGGCGAAGCGGCCGACACCGACCGGATCCTTGTGCACGACGATGCCCAGCGAGATCGCGCCGATCGCGCCGATGCCGGTGAACACGGCGTAGGCCGTGCCGACCGGCAGGTCCTGCATCGCCCGGGAGAGCAGGTAGACGGCGGCGGCTCCGAGCGCGAAGCAGAGCAGGGTCGGCGCCGGCCTGGTGAAGTTCTGCGTCGGCTTGATCGTCTGCGACCAGATGATCTCGACCAGGCCGGCGAGCGCCAGGACGAGCCAGCTCATGCCTGCGCTCCCGAGGGTGCCAGGGCCCCGGCGGCGACGGCGCGGGCCACGTCGACCGCCGCCTGCCGGGCATCGGCGTACGACCTGCGGTAGGACTCGCGCCACCGTCCCAGCGTCGGGTCCACGGTGGAGTTGACGAACTCGGTGTTGATGACGGTGACGTCGTCGACCTGGAAGTGACCGAGGAAGAAGTCCCGCAGGTAACGCTCCTGGTGGTCAACGGGCTCGCGCGGGGTCCCGGGGGCGTAGGAACCGCCTCGCGCGCCGGTGACGACGACCTTGAGGTTCAGCCTGGCGTGCGGGAACGTCACCTGGTCGATCCACAGCTTGAGGCTCGCAGGGATCGAGAAGTTGTACATGGGAGCGCCGATGAGCAGCACGTCGGCGGAGACCAGTTCGGTGAGCAACGGCTCCACCACCGCCCATGCCTCCCGCTGAGCCGGGGTCCGCACCCCCTCGGCGAGGCGGCCGGGTTCGGTGATGGCGTGCCGCAGCGCGTAGTCGCAGATCTCGGTCCACGCCTCGCCGATGACGGGCACGGGGTCGGCGGCGAGATCGCGGTAGGTGTAGGTCCCCGTCGGGTGGGCGGCCCGCCACTCGTCGGCGAACGCCCTGCTCAACGTGCGGGAGTGTGATGCCCGACGGGCGCTGGCGTCCAGGTGCAGCAGGTGGGCCATGACTCTCGTCCCTACTCGTCGAAGGAAGCGGACACGATGTCCGGTTGTTCTCGACGCTAGCAGCTAAGTGGACGCCATGTCCACTTAGCCGGTTCGGGCGTGCGGGGGCCGTCGCAACCGGACGGGGTGTCCGGTTAGGCTGTCGGGATGGCGGATGACCTTCTGGCCCCGGCCCCCGCGGAACGGGCCGACGCCGCGGCCAACCGGCGACGCATCCTCGCGGCCGCGGAACGCCTGTTCGCCGAGCGCGGCCCGCAGATCTCCATGACGGACCTGGCCACCGCCGCCGGCGTCGGCCGCGCGACGCTCTACCGCCGTTACCCGGACGTCACGTCCGTGGCTGTCGCCCTCCTCGACGTGCACGAGCAGCGGTTGCAGCAGCAGATCCTCGCCGGCCCGCCGCCGCTCGGGCCGGGCGCGTCGCCCCGCCGCCGCCTCGAGGCGTTCTACGACTCCATGATCGATCTGCTCGAACGACACCTGCCGCTGGCCCTCGGCGCCGAACTGGGTGCCAGCCGCTTCGCCACCGGGGCCTACGGCTTCTGGCGGACGTTCGTCATGTCCCTGATCCGCGACGCCGGCTGGCAGGAAGACGCCCTCGCCGACGTCCTGCTCGCGCCACTCGCCCCCGAGGTGTACCGGTACCAGCGCCACGACCGAGGGCGAACGGTGCCCGAGATCAAGTCGGCGCTCGCCCGCCTCGCGTACGTCCTGCCGGACTGACTCCGGCACGGAACGTCCTCGGCGACGAGGGCCTCGGCGCTGGTAAGGACCGAGCGGGTCAGGCGAGGCGGTGGTCGAGGGCGGTGTGGCGGCGCCCGGCGCCGACCGTGCGGACGGCGGCGGCGAGGGCGCGCCGGGAGCCGACCAGGACGACGAGCTGCTTGGCGCGGGTGACGGCGGTGTAGAGCAGGTTGCGTTGCAGCATCATCCAGGCGCTGGTGGTCAGGGGGATGACGACGGCGGGGTACTCGGAGCCCTGCGAGCGGTGGATGGTCATGGCGTACGCGTGGGCCAGCTCGTCGAGTTCGTCGAAGTCGTAGTCGATGCTCTCGTCCTCGTCGGTGCGTACGGTGAGGGTCTGCTCCTCGGCGCTCAGGGCGGTGACGATGCCGACGGTGCCGTTGAAGACGCCGGCCTGGCCCTTGTCGTAGTTGTTGCGGATCTGGGTGACCTTGTCGCCGACGCGGAACACCCGCCCGCCCACGCGGCGCTCGGGCTGCCCGTCGCGGGCGGGAGTGAGGCGCTGCTGGAGCAGCGTGTTCAGGGCCGCGGCGCCGGCGGGGCCGCGGTGCATGGGGGTGAGGACCTGCACGTCCCGGCGCGGGTCGAGGCCGAAGCGGGCGGGCACGCGGGTGCACGCGACCTCGACGGTCAGGGCGGCGGCGGCCTCGGTGTCGTCGCAGGCGAACAGAAAGAAGTCGCCGAGCCCCTGGAGCAGGGGCGGCTTGCCGGCGTTGATGCGGTGGGCGTTGGTGACCACCCCGGACTCCGCGGCCTGCCGGAAGATCCGGGTCAGCCGGACCCGGGGGATGGCCGGGGCGGCGAGCAGGTCCCGCAGGACCTCCCCGGCGCCGACGGAGGGGAGCTGGTCGACGTCGCCGACGAGCAACAGGTGCGCGCCGGGCGGGACGGCCTTCACGAGCTTGTTGGCGAGGACGAGGTCGAGCATGGACGCCTCGTCGACGACGAGGAGGTCGACGTCGAGGGGGTTGTCCCGGTCGTAGGAGGCGTCTCCGCCGGGGCGAAGCTGGAGCAGCCGGTGCACGGTGGCGGCGGGATGGCCGGTCAGCTCCGACAGTCGCTTCGCGGCGCGGCCGGTCGGCGCGACGAGGGTGACCTTCGCCTTCTTCGCGGTGGCGAGTTCGACGACCGAGCGGACGGTGAAGCTCTTGCCGCAGCCGGGTCCGCCGGTCAGCACGGCGACCTTGGCGGTGAGGGCGAGCCGGACCGCCTGTTCCTGCTCCGGGGCGAGGTCGGTGCCGGTGCGGGCCTTCAACCAGGCCAGCGCCCTGCCCCAGTCGACGCCGGTGAAGTGGGGCAGCCGGTCGGCGCGGTGGTGCAGCAGCCGCAGCAGTGACCCGGCCAGGGACTGCTCGGCGCGGTGCAACGGCACCAGGTACACCGCCGCCGTCGGCTCGCCGTTCGGCCCGGGCAGGGTCTCGCGGACCACCCCCTCCTCGCCGACGAGTTCGTCGAGGCATGTGGTGACGAGGTCGGCGGGCACGTTGAGGATCTTGGTGGCCTCGACGGCCAGTTGACCGTCGGGCAGGTAGCAGTGCCCGTTGTCGGTGGCCTCGGAGAGGGTGTACTGGAGGCCGGCCTTGACCCGCTGGGGGCTGTCGTGCGGGATCCCCACGGCCTGGGCGATGGTGTCGGCGGTCTTGAACCCGATGCCCCACACGTCGGCCGCCAGCCGGTACGGCTCGTTCTTCACCACCGTGATGGAGGCGTCGCCGTACTGCTTGAAGATCCGTACGGCCAGCGAGGTGGACACGCCGACGCCCTGGAGGAAGACCATCACCTCCTTGATCGCCTTCTGCTCCTCCCACGCCGCGGTTATCTTCGCGGTGCGCTTCGGTCCCAGGCCGGGCACCTCGACCAGCCGGCTCGGTTCGGTCTCGATCACCTGGAGGGTGTCGAGGCCGAAATGCGCGACGATCCGCTCGGCGAAGACCGGGCCGATGCCCTTGACCAGCCCGGAGCCGAGGTAGCGCCGGATGCCCTGGATCGTGGCCGGCAGGACCGTGGTGTAGGAGTGGACCTCGAACTGCCGGCCGTACTGCGGGTGCGACGACCAGCGGCCGGACAGCCGCAGGCTCTCGCCGGGCTGGGCCCCCAGCAGCGCCCCGACCACGGTGAGCAGGTCGCCGCTGCGGTCGGTGGACACCCGGGCGACGGTGTAGCCGGTCTCCTCGTTGACGTAGGTCAGTCGTTCGAGCACCGCGTCCAACACGGCCGACGGCGGGCGAGTGGGGGCAGTCACCCGCCCATCCTGCCCTGCGTGCTGCTCGACACTCGCGCGTGTCCCTGGTGAGAGCCACCCACCAGGCGATTCGGGTACGCCGGCACCCGTCGCACCGGCCGTCGATCGAGGTCCCGGTCGGCCGCTGGTGGCTCACGACCGCGGGCTGCCTCGATGGTAGGGGCGGGGGGGCGGCGCCGGCGGGGGGGGGGGGGCCCCCCCGCGCCGCGCGGCCCCGCCCG
>NZ_JBEYTP010000097.1:0-9550 GCF_040643125.1 Micromonospora sp. NPDC047465 | reverse complement strand
CCGAACGACTCCACGAGCCGGAACAGCGCCACCTCGACCGCGAACAGCCCGGCCTGCGTGAACACGGTCTGGTCCAGCAGCCCCGCCTCCGGCGAGCCCTCCGGAGCGAACAACACGTCACGAAGCGGCTGCGGCAGCAGCGAATCCAGGTGCCCACACACCTCGTCCAACGCCGAGGCGAACACCGGGAACACGCCGTACAACTCCCGGCCCATCCCGGCACGCTGCGCGCCCTGACCGGAGAAGAGGACGGCGGTGCCGCCCGAGACGGCCGAGCCGGCCGGGACGAGTGCCGGGTGCGCGTCCCCGGCGGCGAGGGCCCGCAGCGCCGCCAGCCGGGCCTGCGAATCGGCGGCGACGACCACCGCCCGGTGGGCCAGGTGCGCCCGGCCGTCGGCCAGGGCCCAGGCCACCGCCTCGGGCCGGCCCACCGCGTCCCCGTCGGCCGGGTCGGCGAGCCGGCGGGCCAGGCGGTCCGCCTGCTCCCGCAGGCCGGCGGACGTCGCGGCGGCGACCGGCCACGGCAGCGCGGTGTCGGCGACGTCGGTCCCGTCGGCCGGCCCCGCGTCGACGGCGACGTCGGCGGGCGCCTCCTCCAGGATCACATGGGCGTTCGTGCCGCTGATGCCGAACGACGAGACGCCGGCCCGGCGGAGGCCCCTGTCGGCGTCCCACGGGCGCGCCTCGGTGAGCAGCGCCAGCGGGCCCGACGCCCAGTCCACGTGGGGGGACGGCTCGTCGACGTGCAGGGTCGCCGGCAGCGTCCGGTGCCGCAGCGCCAGCACCATCTTGATCAGGCTGGCCACGCCGGCCGCGGCCTGGGTGTGGCCGATGTTCGACTTCACCGAGCCGAGCCACAGCGGCCGGTCGGCGGGCCGGTCCGGCCCGTACGCGCCGATCAGCGCCTGCGCCTCGATCGGGTCGCCGAGGGTGGTGCCGGTGCCGTGCGCCTCGATGGCGTCGATGTCGGCCGGGGCCAGGCCGGCGTTGGCCAGGGCCTGCCGGATGACCCGCTGCTGGGCGGGCCCGTTGGGGGCGGTCAACCCGTTGGACGCGCCGTCCTGGTTGACGGCGCTGCCCCGCACCACGGCCAGGACGCGCCGGCCCTCCCGCTCGGCGTCGGAGAGGCGTTGCAGCAAGAGGACGCCGACGCCCTCGCCCCAGCCGGTGCCGTCCGCCGCCGCGGCGAACGCCTTGACCCGCCCGTCGGCGGCGAGCCCACGCTGCCGGGAGAACTCGAGGAACGCACCCGGCGTCGACATCACCGTGACGCCGCCGGCCAACGCGAGATCACACTCGCCGGAGCGCAGCGCCTGCGCGGCCAGGTGCAGCGCGACCAGCGACGACGAGCACGCCGTGTCCACGGTGACCGCGGGGCCCTGCAGGCCGAACGAGTACGCCAGCCGACCGGAGACCACCGACGCTCCGTTACCGGTCGCCTGGTAACCCTCCACCTCGGACCGGGCGCCCAGCAGCAGGGTCGCGTAGTCCTGCCCGTTGGTGCCCATGAAGACGCCGGTCTCGGATCCGCGTACCCGTTGCGGGTCGATGCCGGCGCGCTCGAACACCTCCCATGTGGTGTGCAGCAGCAGCCGCTGCTGCGGGTCCATCGCCAGCGCCTCCCGCGGGTTGATCCCGAAGAACGCCGCGTCGAAGCCGGCCACGTCGCGCAGGAAGCCGCCGCTGCGGGCGTAGCTGGTGCCGACCCGCTCCGGGTCGCTGTCGAACATGCCGTCCAGGTCCCAGCCCCGGTCGGTGGGCATCGGCGTCACCGCGTCCACGCCGTCGGCGAGCAGCTGCCACAGCTCCTGCGGGGAGGACACCCCACCGGGGAAGCGGCAGGCCATCGAAACGATGGCGATGGGCTCGTCCACGGGCGGCCGGACCACGGTGGTGACGGCCACCGGGCCGTCGTCCGCGCCGCCCACCAGTTCGGTACGCAGGAAGCGGGCCAGTTCCGCCGCCGACGGATGGTCGAAGACCACGGTCGACGGCAGGGTCAGCCCGGTGGCCCGGCCCAGCCGGTCCCGCAGCTGCACCGCCGCGAGGGAGTCGAAGCCCAGCTCGCGGAACGCGCGTCCGGCCGGCACCTGGTCGGTGGAGTCGTGGCCGAGCACCGCCGCCGCCTCCGCGCGGACCAGGTCGACCAGCAGGTTCTCCTGGCCGGTGGCCGGCAGCGCGGCGAGCCGGGCGCGCAGCCCGTCGGTGCCCGCCCCGGTCTCCGGCCGCTCCGGTTCCGCCGCGACGGCCGGAGCGACCCGGTCGAACAGGCGGCTGGGCCGCGCCGCGGTGAACGCCGCGACGAACCGGGACCAGTCCACGTCGACGATCACCGGCGCCGGCTCGGGGGCGTTCACCCAGCGGCCCAGCGCCGCGACGGCGGCGTCGGGCGCGAGCGGGGCGAATCCGCGGCGGCGCAGGCCGTCCGCGGTCTCCCCGGCGGCCATGCCGTCCTCCGCCCACGGGCCGTAGGCCAGGGCGGTGGCGGGCAGCCCGGCCGCGCGGCGGGCCGCGACGAGCGCGTCGAGCAGGGCGTTGCCGGCCGCGTAACCGGCCTGGCCGCCGCCACCCCACACGCCGGCGACGGAGGAGAAGACCACGAACGCGTCGAGGTCCCGGTCCCGGCACGCGCCGTCCAGGTGGACGGCCCCGAGCACCTTTCCGGCGAGGGTCTCCGCCAGGTCGGCGTCGGTCAGCTCGTACGCCGGTGCGGTCCCGCCGGACGCGCCGGCCGTGTGCACCACGGCGGTCAGTTCCGGCAGATCGTCCACCAGGTCGGTGACGGCGGCGGCGTCGGTGACGTCGCACGCCAGCACCCGCACGGCGCCCAGCTCCGCGACCAGGTCGGCCGCGCCGGGGGCGTCCGGGCCGCGCCGGGAGGCGAGCACCACCTCGGCGGCGCCGTTGGCCAGCAGCCACCGGGCCACGTGCCGGCCCAGCGCGCCCGTGCCGCCGGTGACCAGCACCGTCCCGCGCGGCCGCCAGCCCGCCCCGGAGGGCGGGACGGACGGCAGCAGCCGCCGCCCGAACACGCCGTTGCGGCGCACCGCCACCTGGTCGAGGGCGCCGTCGGCGAGGACCGCGACGAGCGCGGCCCGGGTGCCCCGGTCGGCGCGGGCGGGCAGGTCGATCAGCCCGCCCCAGCGGTCGGGCTGTTCCAGGGCCACGGCCCGGCCGAGGCCCCAGGTCAGCGCCGCCCACACGTCGCCGCCCGGCTCGCCGGCCGTGACCGGCAGGGCGGCACGGCTGAGCGCCCACACCCGTCCGGGCAGGCCGGTGTCGGTCAGCGCCTGGATGAGGGTGAGCAGCCCGGCCGTACCCGCGGGGACGGCCGACCCGTTCGCGAGCGGCCGGTCCTGCCGGGGCAGGACGCACAGCACCCCGGCCCAGCCCTCGCCACTGATCGGGCGCAGCCGCTCGCCCAGCTCCCGCCGGCCGAGGGTGGACGACACGGTCACCGTGTCCACCCGCGCGCCGGCCTCGGCGAGCGTCTTCGCCACGCCCGCGTCGGCGCCGCCACCTACCGTGGCGACCAGCCACCGGCCGGAGAGCCCCGAGGCGGGGGCCGGCCGCACCGGCTCCCACCCGATCCGGTACGACCAACCGTCCAGCGCCGTTCCCCGGTCCCGGCCGCGACGCCACGTGGAGAGCACGGGCAGAGCCGGGGTGAGGGCGTCCACGGCGTCGTCGCCGAGCTGGCCGGCGAGGGCGGCGAGGTCGCCGCTCTCGACGGCGGCCCAGAACTCGGCGTCCCCGTTCTCGGGGGCGGCCTGCGGTCGCGGTGCCGCTTCCGGCCAGTACCGCTGGTGCTGGAACGCGTACGTCGGCAGGTCGACGCGGCGGGCGCCGGAATCGGCGAACCACTGCGCCCAGGTGACCGGTACGCCGTGGACGTGCAGCTCGCCGAGGGCGGCGACCAGGGCAGCGGTCTCGGGCCGGTCCCGGCGCTGGGCGGCGACGGCGAGCACGGTCTCGTCGCCGGGCAGCACGTCCGCCGTCATCGCGGTCAGCACACTCTGCGGACCGATCTCCAGGAACGTGCCCACCCCGGCCACGCGCAGCGCCGTGACACCGTCGGCGTACCGGACGGCCTCGCGGACGTGCCGCACCCAGTAGTCGGCGGTGCGGATCTCGTCGGCGTCGGCGAGCGCGCCGGTCAGGTTCGACACGACCGGCAGCAGCGGCGGCCGGAAGGCGAGGCCCTCCAGGACGGCCCGGAACTCGGCCAGCATCGGCTCCATCAGCGGACTGTGGAACGCGTGGCTGACGGTCAACCGGCGCGTCCGGACGCCACGCGCCGTCCAGACCTGCTCCACCTCGTCGAGCGCGTCGACCGCCCCGGACACCACCACCGAGGTCGGGCCGTTGACCGCCGCGACGCCCAGCCGGTCGGCCAACCCGTCCAGCGTGGACAACACATCGACCTCGGCCGCGTTCACCGCCAGCATCCCGCCACCGGCCGGCAACGCCTGCATCAACCGACCCCGCGCCGCCACCAACGCACACGCATCAGCCAACGTGAGCACCCCGGCCACGTACGCGGCCGTGATCTCACCGACCGAATGCCCACCCACGAAGTCCGGCACCACCCCGAACGACTCCACCAGGCGGAACAACGCCACCTCGACCGCGAACAGCCCCGCCTGGGTGAACACGGTCTGGTCCAGCAGCCCCGCGTCGGCCGTGCCCGCCTCGGCGAAGAGCACCGCCTTCAGCGGCTGTGGCAGGAGTGAATCCAGGTGCCCGCACACCTCGTCCAACGCGGACGCGAACACGGGGAACGCCTCGTACAGCTCCCGGCCCATGCCCGCGCGCTGCGCGCCCTGACCGGAGAAGAGAACCGCGAGCTGGCCGCGTTCGCCGCTGGTACCGGTGACCAGGGCGCCGGACGGGTCTCCGCCATCGAGAGCCCGCAGCGCGGACAGGAGGCTGTCCCGGTCGGTCACCACGGCGACGGCACGCTGTTCCAGTGCCGGTCGGGTGGTGACCGACGACCACGCCACGTCCAGCGGGCGCAGCGTTTCGTCGGCGGCGAGCCAGCGCGCCCACCGGCCGGCCTGCCCGGCGAGCGCCGCGTCGGTCCGCGCCGACAACACCACCGGCACCACCGCCGGCACCTGACGCTCCACGATCTCGCCCTCAACCACCTCGACCGGCGGCTGCTCGACGATCACATGAGCGTTCGTCCCCGAGATCCCGAAGGAGGACACGGCCGCCCGACGCGGCCGGTCCACGACCGGCCACGGCGTCGCCTCCGTCGCCAACGCGACCGCCCCGGCCGTCCAGTCGATGTGCGGCGACGGCTCGTCCACATGCAACGTCGGCGGAACGATGCCGTGCCGCATGGCCAGGACCATCTTGATCACACCGGCCACACCGGCCGCGGCCTGCGTGTGCCCGATGTTCGACTTGACCGACCCCAGCAGCAGCGGCCGGTCACCCGGCCGATCCTGCCCATAGGTGGCCAGCAGCGCCTGCGCCTCGATCGGGTCACCCAGGGTGGTGCCCGTACCGTGCGCCTCCACCGCGTCCACGTCGAGCGTGGTCAGGCGGGCGTTCGCCAGGGCCTGCCGGATCACCCGCTGCTGCGACGGCCCGTTCGGCGCCGTCAACCCGTTCGACGCCCCGTCCTGGTTCACGGCGGTCCCGCGTACGACCGCCAGGATGCGCCGGCCCTCCCGCTGGGCGTCGGAGAGCCGCTGCACGAGCAGCATGCCCACGCCCTCAGACCAGCCGGTGCCGTCGGCGGCGGCCGCGAAGGACTTGCACCGGCCGTCCTGGGCCAGCCCACGCTGGCGGGAGAACTCGATGAACGTCCCCGGCGTCGCCATTACGGTCACGCCGCCCGCGAGGGCGAGGTCGCACTCACCGGAGCGCAGCGCCTGCGCCGCGAGGTGCAACGCGACCAGCGACGACGAGCACGCCGTGTCGACCGTGACCGCCGGCCCTTCGAGCCCGAACGTGTACGCCAGCCGACCGGACAGCACGCTGCCCGACGTGCCCACGCCGACGTAACCCTCGACCTCGGCCGGCTGGTCCATCAGTCGCGTCGCGTAGTCGTGGTACATCACGCCGGCGAACACGCCCGTGCGGCTGCCCCGCAGCCGCGCCGGGTCCAGGCCGGCGGACTCGAACGTCTCCCAGGACGCCTCCAGCAGCAGCCGCTGCTGCGGGTCCATCGCCAGCGCCTCCCGTGGCGAGATCCCGAAGAACGCCGGGTCGAACTCCGCTGCGTCGTACAGGAAGCCACCGTGCCGCGTGTACGACGTACCGCTGCTGTTCGGGTCCGGATCGAACAACGACTCCAGGTCCCAGCCCCGGTCCGCCGGGAACTCCGAGATCCCGTCCCCGCCCGTGGTCAACAGCTCCCACAGCTGATCCGGGTTGTCCACCCCGCCCGGGTACCGGCAGGCCATGCCGACGATCGCGATCGGCTCGTCGGCGGCAACGGCCCGCACGGCCGACCGCCGCACACTGAGCTGGCCGGAAACCTGCTCGTACAGGTGCTCGGCGAGCACGGCCGGGGTCGGGTAGTCGAACACCAGCGTCGACGCCAACCGCAGCCCGGTGGCCGCGTTGACCCGGTTACGCAGATCCACCGCCGTCAGCGAGTCGAAGCCCAACTCCCGGAACGCCCGGTCCGCCGGCACCGCCTCCGCCCCGCCGTGACCGAGCACCTGCGCGACCAGACCCCGGACCAGCAGCGCGACCTGTGCCCGCCCCTCGTCCTCGGTGAGCCCGGCGAGTCGCCCGGCCCAACCACCGCCGCCCTGTCCCGCCTGTCGGCGGGTCGCGGTCGGCCCGACGAGGGTACGCAGCATCGGCGGCACGGTCCCGCCGGTGGCCGCCGCCCGCAGGGCGGGCAGGTCGATCACCGTGGGCACCAACGCAACCCGGTCCGCGGCCAGGGCGGCGTCGAACAGCTCCAACCCGACCTCGACGCTCATCGGCGTCAAGCCGGCCCGCGCCGACCGGACCCGATCCGCCTCCGACACCGACGCCGCCATGCCACCGGTGTCCCACATGCCCCACGCCAGACTGACCGCCGGCAGACCCACCTGCCGCCGATACGCCGCGAGCGCGTCCAGGAACGCATTCCCCGCCGCGTACGCCGCCTGACCCGGCGAACCGAGAACACCCGCCACCGACGAGAACACCACGAACAAATCCAGATCCAGACCGAGCGTGGCCTCGTGCAGCCACCAACCGGCGGCGACCTTCGGCGCCAGCACACCCGCCAGCCGCTCGGCGGTCAGCCCTTCGACGACGCCGTCGTCCAGCACGCCAGCGGTGTGCACCACGCCCGCGAGCCGGCCCGCCGAGGTCACCTCGGCCACCAGCCCGGCCACCTGCTCCCGGTCCGTCACGTCGCACGCCACCACCCGCGCCGACGCACCCAGACCCGACAGCCGCTCCACGAGCGCACCCGCACCCGAAGCGCCCGGACCCTGCCGCGACACCAGCACCAGCGACCGCACCCCGTACGCCGCCACCAGATGCTCCGCCACGAGCGCACCCAACGCACCCGTACCACCGGTCACCAGCACCGTGCCCTCACCCAGAGCCGGCACGGCCCCAGCCGACGCCCGCACCAGCCGCGGCACGAACACGCGGCCCTCCCGGACGGCCAGTTGGTCGTCCGTGCCCTCGCCCACGAAGCCGGCGAGCGCGGTGAGCAGCGTCGGCTCGACGTCGGTGTCGAGGTCCGCGAGAACGATCCGACCGGGGTGTTCCGACTGGGCCGACCGCAGCAGGCCCCAGAGGGCGGCGCCCGCCAGGTCGCCGACCCGGTCCGCGTCCCGGGCCGCCGTCGCGCCCCGGGTCAGCACCAGCAGCCGCGAGCCGGCCAGGGAATCGGCGGCCAGCCACGCCTGGACCGCCCGCAGCACGTCCGACGTCACCGACCGGACCGCCTCCGGCAGGTTGCCGGCCGGCTCGGACGCGCCGAGGACCGGCAGCACGAGGACCTGCGGCGCGTCCGCGCCCGCCTCGACGACGGCGAGCGCCGCCGCCACGTCCGCGTACGCCGGCAGCCCGGCCCGGGCCACCAGCTCGTCCGCGCCGCCGGTCAGGACCGCCCAGCCGGACGGCTGCCGGGTTGCCGGGGCCGGGTCGGCCTGCCAGCGCACCTCGAACAGCGACCGGGCTGCCGCGCCTGGGGCGGGCAGACCCGTCATCTCGCGCAGGACGAGGGAGTCGACGGACACGACCGGCGTGCCCGACTCGTCGGAGGCGACCAGCCGCACCCCGGAGCCGGCCCGGGTCAGCCGTACCCGCAGCACCGAGGCGCCGGAGGCGTGCACCTGCGCGCCCTCGAACGCGAACGGCACCCGCGGCCCGGCCGCCTCGTCGGTCAGCAGGAGCCCGACGGCGTGCAGGGCGGCGTCCAGCAGCGCCGGGTGGACGCCGAAGCGCACCGCCTCGCCCGCCGCGTCGTCGGGCAGGGCGACCTCGGCGTACGCCTCACCGTCGGCCGTCCAGGCCCGCCGCAGTCCCTGGAACACCGGCCCGTACGCGAGGCCGTGCTCGGCGAGCGTCGCGTACCAGCCGGTCAGGTCCACCTCGGACGCGCCGGCCGGCGGCCAGGTGCCCACGGTCGGCTCGTCCGGCGAGGACGCTTCGAGGACGCCTTCCGCGTGGCGGACCCAGCCCGCCTCGGGGTCGTCGTCCCGTCGGGAGTAGATGGCGACGGCACGCTGCGGGGAGCCGTCGGACGCCTCCACCCGTACCTGGACGCGCACGCCCCCCGTCTCGGGTACGACCAGCGGCGCGGCGACGGTCAGCTCCCGCAGCCGGGAGGCGCCGACCTCGTCGCCGGCCCGCACGGCAAGCTCCACGAGCGCGGTGCCCGGCACCAGCGTCACGCCCGACACCGCGTGGTCGGCCAGCCAGGGGTGCGTGGCCAGGGACAGCCGGCCGGTGAGCACCACCTCGTCGTCGCCGGCCAGGTCCACGGCCGCGCCGAGCATCGGGTGCCCGGCGTCGCCCAGCCCCGCGCCGGACACGTCGCCGACACGGGGGCGACCCGAAGCCGGCCAGTACCGCTGGTGCTCGAACGCGTACGTCGGCAGGTCGACGCGGCGCGCGCCCGCCCCAGCGAACCACTGCGCCCAGGTGACCGGCACGTCGTGGACGTGCAGCTCGGCCAGGGCCGCCAGCAGCGCCTGAACCTCGGACCGGTCCCTGCGCTGGACGGCCACGGCGAGCGCGGTCTCGTCGCCGGGCAGCACGTCCGCCGTCATCGCGGTCAGCACGCTCTGCGGGCCGATCTCCAGGAACGTGCCCACCCCGGCCTTGCGCAGCGTGGTGACGCCGTCGGCGTACCGGACGGCCTCGCGGACGTGCCGCACCCAGTAGTCGGCGGTGCGGATCTCGTCGCCGTCAGCGAGCGCGCCGGTCAGGTTCGACACGACCGGCAGCAGCGGCGCCGAGAACGTCAGGTCTTCCAGCACTGCCCGGAACTCGGCCAGCATCGGCTCCATCAACGGACTGTGGAACGCGTGACTGACCCGCAGTCGGCGCGTCCGCACGCCCCGGCCCTGCCAGGCGG
>NZ_JBEYTP010000096.1:0-9765 GCF_040643125.1 Micromonospora sp. NPDC047465 | reverse complement strand
GACCCACGCGCCGCCACCAGCTTGCAGGCATCCTCCAACGACAACACCCCCGCCACATAGGCGGCAGTCACCTCACCAATCGAATGCCCAGCCAGGTAATCCGGCCTCACACCCCACGACAACAACAACTCATACAGAGCCACCTCAACCGCGAACAACCCCGCCTGCGTGTAGACGGTCTGATCCAGCAGCTCGGGCTCGGCGAAGACCACCTCCCGCAACGGGCGCGGCAACCGGCCCTCGAACCGGTCACACACCCCGTCGAACGCCTCCGCGAACACCGCGAACGAGTCGTACAGCTCCCGACCCATCCCCACCCGCTGCGAACCCTGGCCCGTGAACAACACGGCGACCCGACCCTGCGACGCCTGACCCGTCACCACACCGGAAACCGCTGAACCGCCCGCCAGAGCCTCCAGCCCCGCCAGAAGCTCACCACGATCACGGCCCAGCACCACCGCCCGGTGCTCCAACGCCGCCCGCGACGTCGCCAGCGACCAGCCCACCTCCACCGCCGGCACACCCGACTCCCGCCGAGCGAACTCCACCAACCGCCCCGCCTGACCGGACAACGCCTCCGCCGACCGCCCCGACACCAACCACGGCACCACCGGCAGATCGGCAACCACCGTAGCCTCGGCCTCGACCGCCTCCGCCTGCTCGATGACGACGTGCGCGTTCGTCCCCGAGATCCCGAACGACGACACCGCCGCCCGACGCGGCCGACCCACCACCGGCCACGGCATCGACTCGGTAGCAAGCGCGACAGCCCCCGACGACCAGTCCACCTTCGACGACGGCACATCCACATGCAGCGACGCCGGCACCACACCGTGCCGCATCGCGAGGACCATCTTGATCACACCCGCCACCCCGGCGGCAGCCTGCGTATGGCCCAGATTCGACTTCACCGACCCCAACAACAACGGCTCAGCCCCGTCACGACCCTGCCCATAGGTCGCCAACAACGCCTGCGCCTCGATCGGATCACCGAGCGTGGTACCCGTCCCGTGCGCCTCCACCACATCCACGTCAGCCGGAGACAACCGCGCGTTCGCCAGCGCCTGCCGGATCACCCGCTGCTGCGACGGACCGTTCGGCGCCGTCAACCCGTTCGACGCCCCGTCCTGGTTCACCGCCGAGCCGCGTACCACCGCGAGGACCCGCCGACCGTCCCGCCGGGCGTCGGACAGGCGCTGAACCACCAGCACGCCCACGCCCTCACCCCAGCCCGTCCCGTCCGCCGACTCGGCGAACGACCGGCAGCGGCCATCGGCCGCCAGGCCCCCCTGGCGGGAGAACTCCACGAACGCGCCCGGGGTGGCCATCACCGTCACGCCACCGGCCAGGGCCAGATCGCACTCCCCCGACCGCAGCGCCTGCGCCGCCAGGTGCAACGCCACCAGCGACGACGAGCACGCCGTGTCGACGGTCACCGCCGGCCCCTCGAACCCGAACGAGTACGCCACCCGCCCCGACAGCACGCTGGCGGACGCGCCGGTGGCGCCGTACCCGGCGAGGCGTTCGCCGCCGTACCGGATGAGGGTGTCGAAGTCCTGCCCGTTGGTGCCGGCGAAGACGCCGACGCGGCCGCCCCGTAGCGACAGCGGGTCGATCCGGGCGTCCTCGATCGCCGCCCAGGACACCTCCAGCAGCAGGCGCTGCTGCGGGTCCATGGCGGTGGCCTCGCGCGGCGAGATTCCGAAGAACTCCGCGTCGAACGCGCCCGCGTCGTGCAGGAACGCCCCCTGGGACACGTACGACGACGCCAGTTCCTCGGGGTCCCAGTGCCGGTTGACGGGGAAGTCGGACATGGCGTCGACGCCGTCGACGAGCAGCCGCCAGAACTCCTCCGTCGACCCGGCGCCGCCGGGGAAGCGGCAGCCCATGCCGACGATGACGATCGGGTCGTCGTCGACGGGACGTACGGTCGGGGTCTGCGCCGCGGGCAGCGCGTGCCCGCCCAGCAGTTCGGTACGGACGTGGGCGGCCAGGGCGGTCGGGTTGGGGTGGTCGAACGCCAGCGTGGCGGGCAGCGTGAGCCCGGTGGCGGCGTCGAGCCGGTTGCGCAGTTCGACGGCGGTGAGCGAGGTGAAGCCGAGGTCCCGGAACGCGCGCTCCGCCGGCACCTGGTCGGCGCTGGCATGGCCGAGCACCGCCGCGACCTCGCCGCGTACGAGGTCACGGAGCACGTCGAGCTGCTCGGGCTCGGAGAGCCCGACGAGCCGCTGTCGCAGCGCGCCGGCCCCGGCGGCCCGGTCGGCCGTGGCGGCGTCGGTGACCTGCGGGGCGGTCAGCAGGTCGCGGATCAGCGGGTCGGGGCGCGGCCCGGCGGCGTTGCCGGCGAGCCGGTCCCAGTCGACGTCTGCGACCACCAGGTGGGTCTCGTCGTGGTCGAGGGCGCGAGCGAACGCCCGCACGGCGGTGGCGGGGTCCATCGCGCCGAAGCCGTTGCGGGCCATCCGGCGTTCGAAGTCACCCGCGCTGACCCCGCCGTCGGCCCACAGGCCCCAACCGATGGACGTGGCGGGCAGCCCCTCGGCACGCCGGCGGTGGGCGAGGGCGTCGAGCCAGGCGTTGCCGGGGGCGTAGCTGGCCTGGCCCGGGCCGCCCATGGTGCCGGCGAGGGAGGAGAACAGGACGAACGCCGACAGGTCGTGGTCGCGGGTCAGTTCGTCGAGGTGGCGGGCGGCGTCGACCTTGGCGCGCAGGGCCGTCGCCAGCTGCCCGACGGTGAGGCCGTCGACGACGTTGTCGTCGAGCGCCGCTGCGGTGTGCACGACGGCGTTGAGCGGCAGGTCGGCGGGTACCGCCGCGAGCAGGTCACGCAGGGCGTCCCGGTCGGCGACGTCGCACGCCGCCACGGTCACCCGGGCGCCGAGCGCGGTCAGCTCCCGGGTCAGCGCGTCGGCGCCGGGGGCGTCGGGGCCGCGCCGGCTGACGAGGAGCAGGTGGTCGGCGCCGGCTGCCGCGAGGGCGCGGGCGACGTGTGCGCCGAGGGCGCCCGTACCGCCGGTGACGAGCGCCGTACCGCGCGGGGTCCACTCGCGGTCGGGGCCCGCCGGCTGCCCGGCGCGGACCAACCGGCGGGCGTGCGCGCCGGTGGCGCGGACGGCGAGTTGGTCCTCCGCACGCTCGCCGCCGAGCAGCCGGCGCAGCAGCCGTACGCCGCGCGGGTCGGCCGCCTCGGGGAGGTCGACGAGGCCGCCCCAGCGCTGGGGGTGCTCTGCGCGCAGCGCGCCGCCGAAGCCCCAGAGCAGCGCCTGGTCGGGGTCGACGTGCTGGTCGCGGGGGCCGACGGCGACCGCGCTCCGGGTGGCGATCCAGAGCCGGGGGCCGGCCCCGACGTCGCCGAGCGCCTGGGCGAGTGTGACGGTGTCGGCGAGTCCGGCCGGCACGGAGGGGGACGCGGGGTGCGGGCCGGGCGCGAGGCCGAGTAGCGACAGGACGACGCTGGGCGGCTGCTCGGCGTACGCCTCGGCGAGATCGTGGGCGAGGGCCTCGCGGCCCTGGCCGGGGGCCACCCGCAGCACCCGTACGCCGGGCGCGGCGAGCGCCGTCGTCCACTCCTCCACCGTCCCGCCGGCGCTGTCGGGTACGACGAGCAGCAGGTCCGTGACCTCCCGGTGGGAGGGGGCGTCGGGGAGCGGCTGCCAGGTGACCCGGTACCGCCACGAGTCGAGCGTCGATTCCGCCTCCCGGCGGCGGCGCCACGCCGACAGGGCGGGCAGCACGTCGCCCAGTGTCGCCTCGGGGTCGACGGCGAGCGTGGCGGCGAGGGCCTCGACGTCCTGGTTCTCGATGACCTGCCAGAAGGTGGCGTCGTCGGGGGCGCCGGGTCCGCTTTCGGGGCCGTGCGGGCGGGTGCGGGCGTTCAGCCAGTAGCGCTGATGACGGAAGGCGTACGTGGGCAGGTCCACGGTCCGGGGCGGCTGGCCGGTCTGCGCGGTGAACCAGGCAGCCCAGTCCACCGGCGTGCCCGTCACGTGCAGCCGCGCCAACGCCGTGACCAGGGCGGTCGTGTCGGGCTGGTCCCGCCGCAGGGCGGGAACGTGGTGCACCGGCCGGTCGGCGGAGGTGTCCGCGGCCATCGCGGTCAGCGTCGCGTCCGGGCCGACCTCCAGGAACGTGCTCACCCCACACCCGTGCAGCGTCGCGATGGCGTCGGAGAACCGGACCGTCTCCCGGACGTGCCGCACCCAGTACTCCGGGCCGCCGATCTCGGCCAGATCGGCCAGTTGGCCGGTCAGGTTGGAGACGATCGGCAGCTTCGGCGCCTGCCAGGTCAGCGTGTTCAGGACCGCCCGGAACTCGTCCAGCATCGGCTCCATCAACCGCGAATGGAACGCGTGACTGACCGACAACCGCTTGACCCGCCAACCCCGCTCGACGCAGAGCCGCCCGACCCGCTCAAGGTCAACTTCCGCACCGGACAGCACCACCGACCGAGGCCCGTTCACCGCCGCGACATCCACGCTGTCACCGGCCAACTCGCGGACCTCGTCCTCGGACGCGCCCACCGCCAGCATCCCGCCACCCGACGGCAACGCCTGCATCAGAGATCCACGAGCGGCAACCAGAGCGCACGCGTCATCCAACGACAGGACCCCGGCCACGTACGCGGCGGTCACCTCACCGATCGAATGACCGGCAAGGTAGTCCGGCTTCACACCCCACGAGGACAACAGCTCGTACAGGGCCACCTCGACCGCGAACAACCCCGCCTGCGTGAACACCGTCTGGTCCAACAGCTCAGGCTCAACGAACACCACGTCCCGCAACGAGCGCGGCAACCGGCCCTCGAACCGGGCACACACCCCGTCGAACGCCTCCGCGAACACCGGGAACACGTCGTACAACCCACGACCCATCCCCACCCGCTGCGAACCCTGACCCGTGAACAACACCGCCCGCCGCCCGGACACCACCTCGCCCGACACGACATTGCCGACCCCGGCCCCAACAGCCAGAGCATCCAACCCGGCCAGCAACTCGTCCCGATCGGCGCCGAGGACCACCGCCCGGTGCTCCAACGCCGCCCGGGAGGTGGCCAGGGACCAGCCCGCCTCCACCACATCCGAGGACCCGCGCCGGGCGAACTCCGCCAACCGCGCAGCCTGACCGGACAACGCCTCCGCCGACCGCCCCGACACCAACCACGGCACCACCGGCAGACCCACAACGGCCGACGCCTCGACCGAAACCGCCTCCGCCTGCTCCACGATCACATGCGCGTTCGTCCCCGAGATCCCGAACGACGACACCGCCGCCCGACGCGGCCGACCCACCACCGGCCACGGCGTCGACTCCGTCACCAACGACACCGCACCCGACGACCAGTCCACCTTCGACGACGGCACATCCACATGCAGCGACGCCGGCACCACACCGTGCCGCATCGCGAGGACCATCTTGATCACACCCGCCACACCCGCGGCGGCCTGCGTGTGACCCAGGTTCGACTTCACCGACCCCAACAGCAGCGGACGGTCCCCCGGCCGCCCCTGGCCGTACGTCGCGAGCAGCGCCTGCGCCTCGATCGGATCGCCCAATGTCGTGGCGGTGCCGTGCGCCTCCACCACATCCACGTCGGCCGGAGACAACCGCGCGTTCGCCAGGGCCTGCCGGATCACCCGCTGCTGCGACGGACCGTTCGGCGCCGTCAACCCGTTCGACGCCCCGTCCTGGTTCACCGCCGAGCCGCGTACCACCGCGAGCACCCGGTGGCCCAGGCGCTGCGCGTCGGACAGCCGCTCGACGAGGAGCATGCCGACGCCCTCGGACCAGCCCGTGCCGTCGGCGCCCTCGGCGAACGACTTGCACCGCCCGTCCGGGGCGAGCCCGCGCTGCCGGCTGAAGTCGATGAACGTCTCCAGCGTGGTCATCACGGTGACGCCGCCGGCCAGGGCGAGGGTGCACTCGCCGGACCGCAGGGACTGCACCGCCAGGTGCAACGCCACCAGGGACGACGAGCAGGCCGTGTCGACGGTGAGGGCGGGCCCCTCGAACCCGAACGTGTACGCGACCCGCCCGGACAGCACGCTGCTGGCGGTGCCGCCGCCGATGAAGCCGTCCAGGGTCTCGGGCACCTCGCCGAGCCCGGCGGCGTAGTTGTGGTACATCATGCCGGCGAAGACGCCGACGCGGCTGCCGCGCAGGGACAGCGGGTCGATCCGGGCGTCCTCGATGGCCTCCCAGCACGCCTCCAGCATCAGCCGCTGCTGCGGGTCCATCGCCAGCGCCTCGTACGGCGAGATCTTGAACAGCTCCGGGTCGAAGTCCCCGGCGTCGTGCAGGAACCCGCCCTCGCGGGCGTACGTGCTGCCCCGCCGCTCGCCGGTCGGGTCGTACGCCTCGTCGATGTTCCAGCCCCGGTCGACGGGGAAGCCGGTGATGCCGTCGCCGCCGGCGGCGACCAGTTCCCAGAGCTGCTCCGGCGAGCGGACGCCACCCGGGTACCGGCAGCTCATGCCGACGATCGCGATCGGCTCGTGGTTCTTCGCGTCGACGGCCTTCAGGCGTTCGCTGGTCTCGGCGAGATCGGCGGTGACGCGCTTGAGGTACTCACGGAGCTTGGCTTCGTTGGCCATCGGGGATTCACCTGTCGCGTTGGTCGGCAAGCGGGCGGTACGACGGTCAGTTACGACCGAACGTGCTGTCGATGAAGTCGAAGAGTTCGTCGTCGCTGGCGTCGTCGATGACCTGGGCGGCGGCGCCCGCCGCGCCGGTGTCGCCGTCCCAGCGGCTGAGCAGCGCCCGGAGCCGGGCGGCGACCGCCGACCGGGTCGTCTCGTCGGAGGTCAGCTCTTCCAGGGCCTCCGGCGGGGTCGCGGCGAACGCCGCCTCCAGCCGCTCCAGCTCGTCGAGGAGCGTGGGGGCGGCCCGGCCGGGGCCGAGCTGCGCCATCAGGTGCCCGGTGAGGGCGTCCGGGGTGGGGTGGTCGAAGACCAGGGTGGCCGGCAGCGACAGGCCGGTGAGGGTGGTCAGCCGGTTCCGTAGGTCGACCGCGGTCAGCGAGTCGAAGCCCAGCTCGGTGAAGGACTGCCCGGCGCCGACCGCGGCCGGCGAGGAGTAGCCGAGCACCTCGGCGACCTGCCCGGTGACGAGTTCCTCGACCATGCGCCGGCGGTCCTCGTCGGACGCCCCCGCCAGGCGGTCGCGCAGGGCCCCGGCGGGCACCGCCCCGCTGGCGGCGGCGCGCCGCGGTCGCACGCCGAGCAGGCCGCGCAGGGGAGCCGGGAGGTGGTCGACGGTGGTGAGGTCCCGCAGCGCGACCAGGTCGAGGCGTACGGGCAGCAGCAGGGGACTCCGGCTGCGCCGGCTCGCGTCGAACAGGGCGAGCGCCTGCTCGGTGCCGAGCGGGGCGATGCCCTGGCGGGCCATCCGTTCCCGCCGCGCGGCGCCCAACTGGCGGGTCATGCCGCTGCTCTCCTCCCACAGCCCCCAGGCAAGGGAGGTGGCGGCGAGCCCGGCGGCGCGCCGGTGGTGGGCCAGCCCGTCGAGGAAGGCGTTGGCCGCGGCGTAGTTGCCCTGACCGGGGCCGCCGAGCGGGCCGGCGATCGAGGAGAACAGCACGAACATCGGCAGGTCCAGGTGCCGGGTGAGGTCGTGCAGGTGCCAGGCGGCGTCCGCCTTGGGGCGCAGCACGGCGGCGGTCCGCTCGGGGGTCAGCGCGGTGACGACGGCGTCGTCGAGGACGCCGGCGGCGTGGACGACCCCGGTGAGCGGGTGCTCGGCCGGAATGTCGGCCAGCAGCGCGGCGAGCTGTTCCCGGTCGGCCACGTCGCAGGCGACGAGCCGGGCCTGGGCGCCCAGCCGGGCGAGGTCGGCGAGCAGGTCGGCCGCGCCGGGGGCGTCGGCGCCGCGCCGGCCGACCAGGAGCAGGTGGCGCACCTTGTGGGCGGCGACCAGGTGGCGGGCGAGCAGGCCGCCGAGGGTGCCGGTGGCGCCGGTGACGAGCACCGTCCCGTCCGGCAGCAGGTCGACCGCGCCGGTCGGGTCGGGCTCGGCGGGCGCCAGCCGGGGTACGAGGAGCCGGCCGTCCCGCAGCGCGAGCTGGGGTTCGTCGCCGGCCAACGCCCGGCCGAGCAGTTCGGCGTCGGTGTGCTCGTCGACGTCGACGAGGACGAACCGGCCCGGGTGTTCCAGTTGCGCGGCGCGGACCAGGCCCCAGACGGCCGCTGCGGGCAGGTCGGGCACGGTGTCGGCGTCGTCGGCGGGGACCGCGCCCCGGGTGAGCACCACGAGTCGCCGGTCGGCGAACCGGTCGTCGGCCAGCCACCGCTGCATCGTTGTCAGGATGTCGGCGAGGCGGTCCCGGGTGGGGCCGAGCGGCTCGCCCGCCGGGGCGGCGCCGGTCGGGAGCAGCACCAGCCGGGGGGCGTGCAGGCCGGCGTCGACGGCCTCGGCGAGGTCGGCCAGTCCGCCGGGCACCGCCGCGTCGGCGAGGGCGGCGGCCTCGCCGAGCGCCACGATCCCGGAGGCCCGCCGCGACGGCAGCGGCAGGGCGGTCCAGCGCAGGTCGAACAGCGGTACGTCGGCGGACCCGGAGGCGTCGAGCTGGTCGGCGCCGACGGGCCGGGAGACCAGCGAGGCGACCCGGGCGACGGGGGCGCCCGTGCCGTCGGCGAGGGTCAGCGACACCGCCGAGCCGGCCCGTTCGACGCGTACCCGGAGGGTGGTGGCGCCGACGGCGGAGAGCGCGACGCCCGACCACGCGAACGGGAGCCGGGCTCCGGAGGCGTCGGCGTCGGCGTCGTCGGTGAGGCCGACGACGTGCAGCGCCGCGTCCAGCAGCGCCGGGTGGATGGCGAACGCCCCGGGGGCGGCGCCGTCCGGCAGCGCGACCTCCGCGAAGACCGCCTCGCCGGTACGCCACGCGGCGCGCAGCCCGCGGAACGTCGGCCCGTGGTCGACGCCGAGCCGGCCGAGCTGCTCGTAGATCGGCTCGACCGGTACGGCGGCGGCGTCGGGCGGCGGCCACTCGGTCAGCGCCTCGGCGGCGTCGGCGGCTGCGGGCGCGAGGATGCCCTCGGCGTGCCGGGTCCAGTCGCCGCGTGGGTCGTCGGCCGGGCGGGAGTGGATGGCGACCCGACGGCGGCCGTGCTCGTCGGGAGCGAGGGTGAGCTGCACGGCACGGGCGCCCTGCTCGGGCAGCACGAGCGGGGCGGCGAGGGTCAGTTCGTCGAGCGCGTCGCAGCCGGCCTGCCCGCCCGCGTGCAGCGCCATCTCGACCAGTGCGGTGCCCGGGACGACGACAGAGCCCCAGACCACGTGGTCGGCGAGCCACGGCTGGGTCCGCACCGAGAGCCGGCCGCCGTGGATGCGTACGTCGTCGGCGGCTGAGACGAGCTGGGCGTTCAGCAGGGGGTGCCGGCCGCTGCGTACGCCGAGTCCGGAGGCATCCGCGCCACCCCCGGCCGGGCCGGCGTCGAGCCAGTAGCGCTGGCGTTGGAAGGCGTAGGTGGGCAGGTCCACGGTCCGGGGCGACTTGCCGGTCTGCCCGGTGAACCAGCCCGCCCAGTCCACGGACGTGCCCGTCACGTGCAACCGCGCCAACGCCGTCACCAGGGCCGTCGCCTCGGACTGGTCCCGACGCAGCGCGGGAATCTGCTGCACCGGCCGGTCGGCAGGGGTGTCCGCCGCCATCGCCGTCAACGTCGCGTCCGGACCGACCTCCAGGAACGTACTCACCCCACACCCGTGCAACGTGACAACCGCGTCGGAGAACCGGACCGCCTCCCGCACATGCCGCACCCAGTACCC
>NZ_JBEYTP010000095.1:0-9909 GCF_040643125.1 Micromonospora sp. NPDC047465 | reverse complement strand
GCCTGCGTCGGGGCGACGACGATCCGACGCGGCTGTTGACGAACCTGGCCACCGCGCACGCGATCGGCCTGCCCGTCGACCTGACGAAGGTCCTGACGGGGACCGACACCGTGCCGCTGCCGACGTACGCCTTCGACCACCAGCGGTACTGGCTCGACGCGCCCGCGCACCGGGTGCAGGACGTCGCCTCCGCGGGCCTCCAGGACGCCGGACACCCACTGCTCAGCGCCGCGCTGACCTTCCCGGACAACGAGCGGATGGTCTTCACCGGGCGGCTGTCGGTGCGTACCCACCCGTGGCTGGGCGAGCACCGGGTGATGGACAACATCCTGCTGCCCGGCACCGCCTTCGTGGAACTGGCCACGTACGCCGGGGAGCAGGCGGGCTGCCCGAGGCTGGAGGAACTGACCCTGCTCGCCCCGCTCGTCCTGCCCGAGCTCGGCGCGCTCCAGGTCCAGCTCCTGGTCGGCGACCGGGACGACGACGGCCGGCGCGGCGTCCAGCTCTACTCCCGGCCGTACCGGGACGGCTCGGACGAGATCCTGGCCGACGTCGCCTGGACCTGCCACGCCACCGGCCTGCTCGGTCCCCACCCGGCCGACGGCGGCGCGCCCGCCTTCGACCTGGGGGTGTGGCCGCCGCCCGGCGCGACCCCTGTCGACTCCGGCAGCTTCTACGCCGGCATCGAGGCGACCGTCTTCGGCTACGGCCCGGCGTTCCGCGGCCTGCGCGCCGCGTGGACGCGCGGTGACGAGGTCTTCGCGGAGGTGGAACTGCCGGCCGACCACCACAGCGAGGCGGGCCGGTTCGGCGTGCACCCCGCGCTGCTCGACGGCGCCCTGCAGGCCATGTCGATCGGCGGCTTCCTGGGCCGGATGGGCGACGGCGCCGACGCCAGCGTCCCCCGGCTCCCGTTCGCCTGGACCGGGGTCACGCTGCTGGCAGCCGGGGCGACCGCCCTGCGCGTACGCGTCGCCGCGGCCGGCGAGGTCGGGGTGTCCTTCCAGGTCGCCGACGCCACCGGCGCCCCGGTCATGCACGTCGACTCGCTGATCATGCGCCGGGTCTCCGGCGACTCGCTCGGCGCGGCCCGCTCCGGCCGGCACGAGTCGCTGTTCCAGGTGGACTGGCCGGCGCTGCCGCTGCCCACCGCCCCGGTGCCGGCGGCCACCCGGTGGGCGGTGCTCGGCGGGGACGACCTCGCCCTCAGCGCCGCCTGCGAGGCGGCCGGCGCGCGGGTACGTACCGACGTGGACCTGGACTCCCTCGGGGACCTGCTCGCCGGGGGCGAGCCCGCGCCCGAGGCGGTGATCGTCCCCGTCGGCGGGGCCGGCGACCCGACAGACCCGGCGCTGGCCGGGCAGGCGCGGGCCACCACGCACCGTACGCTCGCGGGGTTGCGGACCTGGCTCGCCGACGACCGGTTCGCCGAGTCCCGTCTCGTGCTGGTCACCCGCGACGCGGTCGCGGCGGGGGAGCAGGACGCGGTGAACCTGCGCCAGGCCCCGGTGTGGGGTCTGCTGCGCACCGCCCAGCTCGAACACCCGGGCCGGCTGCAACTGGTGGACCTCGACGACGACCAGGACAGCGCGGCGGTGCTGGCCGCCGCGATCGCCTCGGGCGAGCCGCAGCTGGCCGTGCGGGCCGGGCAGGTCCGCACGCCGCGCCTCGGGCGCGTCCCGGCCGGGGTGGAGCTGCTGCCCGGCGGCATCGACCCGGACGGCACCGTGTTGATCACCGGCGGCACCGGCGTGCTGGGTCGCCTCCTGGCCCGGCATCTCGCCACCGCCCACGGCGTGAAACACCTGCTGCTGGCCGGGCGGCGCGGCGCGAGCGCCGAGGGCATCGGCGACCTCGTCGCCGAGCTGGCCGCCGCCGGTACGGCGGTGACCGTCGCCGCCTGCGACGCCGCCGACCCGGACGCCCTGGCGGCGCTGCTCGCCGGGGTGCCCGCCGGGCGCCCGCTCACCGCCGTCGTGCACGCCGCGGGCGTCCTCGACGACGGGGTGCTGGAGTCGATGACCCCCGACCGCCTCGACGCCGTCGCCGTGCCGAAGATCGACGCGGCGTGGCACCTGCACCGGCTCACCGAGGGCATCGACCTCGCGGCGTTCGTGCTCTTCTCCTCGGCGGCGGCCACCCTCGGCAGCGCCGGCCAGTCGAACTACGCGGCGGCGAACGCCTTCCTCGACGCCCTCGCCGCACACCGGCGGGCCCGGGGGCTCGCGGGCATCTCCCTGGCGTGGGGCCTGTGGGAGCAGGCCAGCGGCATGACCGGTCACCTGGGCGACGCGGACGTGCGGCGGATGGCCGAGCAGGGCGCCGCCGGCCTGTCCACCGAGCAGGCACTGGACCTCTTCGACGCGGCGTGGCGGCTGGACGCGGCGACCGTCGTACCGATGCGGCTGGACGTCGGGACGCTGCGGACGCAGGCCGAGTCCGGGTCCCTCGGCCCGATGCTCCGGGCTCTGGTCCGGGTGCCGCTGCGGCGCTCCGTCGACGCGGCAGGTGGCCGCACCGGCGGAGTGCCGCTCAGCCAGCGGCTGGCCGGCCTGGCCGGGCCGGAACGGCTCAAGGTGGTCCTCGACGTGGTCCGGGCGAACATCGCCGCGGTCCTCGGCCACGCCAGCGCCGACGCGATCGACCCCGGCCGCCTCTTCACCGACCTGGGTTTCGACTCGCTCACCGCCGTCGACCTGCGCAACCGGCTCAACGGTCTCTCCGGGCTGCGGCTGCCGGCGACGCTGGTCTTCGACTACCCGACACCGACGGCGCTCGCCGAGAAGCTGACCAGCGAGATCGCCGCCGACGCGGCGCCCTCCACCCAGCCCATCTTCCAGAGCATCGACGCGGTGGAGAGCCTGCTCACCACGATCCCGCTCGACGTGGCGGCCCGGGACCGGTTCACGGCCCGGATGCGGGACCTGCTGGCCAAGGCGTCCGACCTGGCCGCCGGGCCCGCCGTCGAGGAGGACCGGCCCGACCTCGAGTCGGCCAGCGACGACGAGATCTTCGACTTCATCAGCAAAGAGTTTGGAATCTCCTGAGATGACCGACTTCTGGATCGAGGAAGGCGCCACGCGATGAGCGACGACAAGCTTCGGTACTTCCTCAAGCGGGTGACCGCCGACCTGCACGACACCAAGCGGAAGCTGCAGACCGTCGAGGCGCGCGAGCAGGAACCCTTGGCCATCGTCTCGATGAGCTGCCGCTTCCCCGGCGGCGTCCGGTCGCCGGAGGACCTCTGGGAGTTGGTCGTCGAGGGCCGGGACGCCCTCACCGAGTTCCCGGACGACCGGGGCTGGGACCTGGAGGGCCTGTACGACCCCGACCCCAACAAGCCGGGCAAGAGCTACACCCGGGTCGGCGGCTTCCTCGACGGGGCCGGCGACTTCGACCCGTCCCTGTTCGGCATCAGCCCCCGCGAGGCACTGGCGATGGACCCCCAGCAGCGGCTGCTGCTGGAGACGTCCTGGGAGGCCATCGAGCGGGCCGGCATCGACCCGCTGTCGCTGCGCGGCAGCCAGACCGGCGTCTTCGTCGGGCTGAGCACGTCCAACTACGGGATGGGCCTGTCGTACGTGCCCGAGGGCGTCGACATGTACCTCGGCACCGGCAACACCACCAGCGTCGCGTCCGGCCGGATCTCGTTCACGCTCGGCCTCAACGGGCCGGCCGTCACCGTCGACACCGCCTGCTCGTCGTCCCTGGTGGCGCTGCACCTCGCGGCGAACGCGCTGCGCCGCCGCGAGTGCGACCTGGCCATCGCCGGCGGCGTCACCGTGATGGCCACCCCCGGCGTCTTCATCGTCTTCTCCCGGCAGCGCGGCATGTCCGTCGACGGACGGTGCAGGGCGTTCGCGGCCGGCGCGGACGGCACCGGCTGGGGCGAGGGCGGCGGCGTGCTCGTCGTGGAGCGGCTCGCCGACGCCGAGCGCAACGGCCACCCGATCCTCGCCGTCATCCGGGGCAGCGCCCTCAACCAGGACGGCGCCTCCAACGGCCTCACCGCCCCGAACGGCCCATCCCAGCAGCGGGTCATCCGGCAGGCCCTCACCAACGCCCGGCTCGGCAGCGCCGACGTCGACATGGTCGAGGCGCACGGCACCGGCACCACCCTCGGCGACCCCATCGAGGCGCAGGCGCTCATCGCCACGTACGGGCAGGACCGCCCCGCCGACCGGCCGCTGTGGCTCGGCTCGGTGAAGTCGAACATCGGCCACACCCAGAGCGCGGCCGGCGTCGCGGGCATGGTCAAGATGGTGATGGCGGTGCGCAACGGCGTCATGCCGGAGACCCTGCACATCGACGAGCCGTCCCCGCACGTGGACTGGTCCGCGGGCGCGGTGTCCCTGCTCACCGAGGCCCGGCCGTGGCCGGAGCTGGGCCGGCCGCGCCGTGGCGGCGTGTCCTCGTTCGGGGTGAGCGGCACGAACGCGCACGTGATCGTGGAGGAGTACCGGCCCGGCGTCGCCGGTCCCGAGAGCGTGGACGGGGAGGCGGCCGTCGAGTCGGCCCGCCGGCCCGGCCTGATCGCGTCGGACGTGACCGTCTGGCCGGTGTCGGCGCGGTCGAAGGCGGCGCTGGCGGGTCAGGCGGCCCGGCTCGCCGCGCACGTCCGCGAGCGTGGCGACGTCGATGTGGCGGCGGTCGGCTGGTCGTTGGTCACGACCCGGTCGACGTTGGACCAGCGGGCGGTGGTGGTCGGCGCGGGCGCGGAGGAGTTGCTGGCCGGGTTGGACGCGCTGGCTGCCGGGTCTCCGGCCGGCAACGTCGTCTCCGGTACGGCGACCGGTTCCGGTGCCGGTCCGGTGTTCGTGTTCCCGGGTCAGGGGGCGCAGTCGGCGCGGATGGCGGCCGGTCTGGTGGGTCGTACGCCGGTGTTCGACGACCGCCTCGCGGAGTGCCAGGCGGCCCTGGCCCCGTACCTGGACGTGGACCTCGTCTCCGTCCTCACGGGTGATGACGAGTCGTGGCTGGACCGGGTCGAGGTCGTGCAGCCGGTGCTGTGGGCCGTGGGCATGGCCCTGGCCGCCGTCTGGCGCGCGGCCGGCGTGGTCCCGGACGTGGCGATCGGTCACTCGCAGGGTGAGATCGGTGCGGCGTGCGTGGCGGGGATCCTGTCGCTGGAGGACGCCGCCAGGACGGTGGCGTTGCGGTCGCGGGCTCTGGCGGTGCTGCGGGGGACGGGGACGATGGCGTCGGTGGACCTGTCCGCCGAGGCGGTCGCCGAGCGGCTGGCCGCCTTCCCCGGCGTGGGGGTGGCGGCGGTGAATGGTCCGTCGACGGTGGTGGTGTCGGGGCCGCCGCAGCCGGTGGCGGACCTGGTGGAGTCCTGCCAGGCCGAGGGTGTGCGGGCGCGACTGATTCCGGTGGACTACGCCTCGCACTCGCCATCCGTGCAGGAGGTTGCCGAGCAGTTGCGCGCCGACCTGGCCGACATCGCCCCGCAGCCCGGTCACACCCGCCTGGTGTCGACGCTGACCGGTGACTGGGTGGACCCGACGTCGATGACCGCCGACTACTGGTACGACAACCTGCGGCAGACGGTCCAGTTCGACGCGGCCGTGCGGGTCGCGATCGGCGCCGGGCACGGCACGTTCGTGGAGATCTCCCCGCACCCCGTGCTGACCATGCCGATCACCGCGATCCTCGACGACACCGGCACCACCGGGCACACGCTGGGCAGCCTGCGTCGGGGCGACGACGACCCGACGCGACTGCTGACCAACCTGGCCACCGCGCACGCGATCGGCCTGCCCGTCGACCTGACGACGGTGCTCGCCGAGACGGACGTGACGGCGCTGCCCACGTACGCGTTCGACCACCAGCGGTTGTGGCTGGACGGCAGCGGCGGCCCCGACCTGGAGAGCCTGCTCCAGGGGACGGCCGACCCGGGCGACGCCAGCTTCTGGGCGGCCGTGGAACGCGGGGACCTGACCGCGCTCGCCGAGACCGTCGCCACGGAGGACACCCTCCCGGACGAGGCCCTCGACGCGCTGCGCCCCGCCCTGCCCCTGCTCACCTCGTGGCGGCGGAAGCGCCGCCGCCAGTCCGACATCGACAGCTGGCGCTACCAGGACACCTGGAAGCCGCTGACCGGCGTGCACAACCGGGGCATGGCGGGCACCTGGATCGTGGTGCTGCCGACCGGCGACATCGTGGAGCCGTGGCAGGATGCCTGCGTCGAGGCGTTCGCGGAGGCGGGGGCGACCCTGGTTCCCGTCCCGGTCTCCACCGCCGACGCCGGCCGCGACCTGCTCGCCAAGCTGGTGCGGGAGGCGCTCGCCGCCGTGCCCGGGCAGGGCGACGGGACGGTCGACGTCGCCGGCGTGGTGTCGCTGCTCGCCTTCGACGAGCTGGCCCACCCGCTGCACCCGTCCGTGCCGGGCGGTTTCGCGGCCACCGTCGCGCTCTTCCAGGCCCTCGGCGACATCGGCCTGCGCGCGCCCATGTGGAGCGTCACCTCCGGCGCGGCCTCGGTCGGCCTGACCGACCTGCTGCGCTCCCCGGTGCAGTCGCTGGTCTGGGGCTTCGGTCGGGTCGCCGCGCTCGAACACCCGCAGCGCTGGGGCGGCCTCGTGGACCTGCCCGAGGCCGTGGACGAGCACTGCGCCGGCCTGCTCGTCGCGGCCCTCACCGCCGCCGGCGAGGAGGACCAGATCGCGGTACGCCCCGGCGGCCTGCTGGCCCGCCGGCTCACCCGGGTCCCGCTCGGCGACAGCCAGCCGGCCAACCCGTGGAAGCCGTCCGGCACGGCGCTGGTCACCGGCGGCACCGGCGCGTTGGGCGGGCACGCCGCCCGGTGGCTGGCCCGCTGTGGCGCACAGAACATCGTCGTCGTCAGCCGGCGGGGCATGGCCGCGCCCGGCGCGCAGCAACTCGTCGACGACATCACCGGGCTGGGCGTTCAGGTCACCGTGGCCGAGTGCGACGCCTCGGACCGGGACGCGCTCGCCGCGCTGATCGAGGCGATCCCGGCGGAGCACCCGCTCACCACGGTCGTGCACGCATCCGCCGTACTCGACGACGCCATGATCAACGACATCCGGCTGGAGCAGATCGAACGGGTGCTCCAGGCCAAGGTCGACGTCGCGTACAACCTGCACGAGCTGACGCTGGACCTGGACCTGTCCGCCTTCATCATGTTCTCCTCCTTCGCCGGCAGCGTCGCCAGCTCGGGCGTCGGCAACTACGCGCCGAGCAACGCGTTCCTCGACGCGCTCGCCCAGCACCGACGCGGCCTCGGGCTGCCCGGCACCTCCGTCGCGTGGGGCGCCTGGGCCGGCGGCGGCATGGCCGAGGGCCCGTTCGGTGAGCTGCTGCACCGCCACGGCGTACCGGAGATGGCCCCCGAGGCGGCGATCACCGCCCTGCACCAGGCCGTGGACCACGGCGAGGCGTTCCTCACCATCGCCGACATCGCCTGGGAACGGTTCTCCGTGGCCTTCACCGCCACCCGACCCGGTGCGCTGATCAGCGACCTGCCGGACGTGCGCCGGCTGCAGACGGCCGAGCGGACCGCCACCCTGGAGGCCGCCGGCAGCCCCGACTCGTTGCAGGATCACCTCGCCGGGCTCCCCGCGGCCGAACGGCTCGCCGTGCTGCTCGCCGTCGTCCGCAGCCAGGTCGCCGCCGTGCTGAACTACCCGTCCGCCGAGTCGGTGGACGAGCACCGGGCGTTCCGGGAGCTGGGCTTCGACTCCGTCACCGCGGTCGAGCTGCGCAACCGGCTCGGCACGGCCACCGGCGTGGGTCTGCCCGTCACCCTGGTGTTCGACTACCCGACGCCGACGACCCTGGCCGAGTACCTGTTCGCCGAGGTCGCCCAGGACGACGTGGTCACCCCCACCGCTCTGCTCGACGACCTCGACCGGATCGCCGACAGCCTCGACGTGGTGGCGCGGGACGAGGCGGCGCGGGTGCGGGCCACCGTGCGCCTCCAGGCGATGCTCTCCCGGCTCGGCCAGGAGAGCGGTGGCAGCGACATCGGCCGGCACCTCGACGACGCCACCGACGACGAACTGTTCGCCATGGTGGACAAGGACCTCGGCATCTCCTGACCCCAGCTCCGGCTCCCCTTCGTCCCTGCTCAGGAAGCGGCACTCCGATGGCCAATGAAGACAAGCTCCGCGACTACCTCAAGCGGGTCATGGCTGATCTCCACGACACCCGCCGCCGGCTCAGTGAGGTGCAGTCCCAGGAACTGGAGCCGGTGGCGATCGTGGCGATGAGCTGCCGCCTGCCCGGCGGGGTGCGCAACCCCGACGACCTGTGGGAGTTGCTGCGGGACGGCCGGGACGCCGTGGCGCCCTTCCCCGACGACCGGGGCTGGAACCTGGAGCGGCTCTACCACCCCGACCCCGACCACCCGGGCACCTCGTACGCCCGGGAGGGCGGGTTCGTCGACGGCGCCGGGGACTTCGACGCCGCATTCTTCGGCATCTCGCCCCGCGAGGCGCTCGCCATGGATCCCCAGCAGCGCCTGCTGCTGGAGACCTCCTGGGAGGCGGTCGAGGCCGCCGGCATCGACCCGGCCTCCCTGCGCGGCAGCCGGACCGGGGTGTTCGTCGGCACCAACGGGCAGGACTACGCCACACTGCTGATGATGTCGCCGGACGGCGACGAGGGACACTCGATGACCGGGGGCGCGGCGGCCGTCGCGTCCGGTCGCGTGTCGTACACCCTCGGGCTGGAGGGGCCGGCCGTGTCGATCGACACGGCCTGCTCCTCGTCCCTGGTGGCCCTGCACCTCGCCGTGCAGGCGCTGCGGGCGGGGGAGTGTGACCTGGCCCTGGCCGGCGGCGTGACCGTGATGGCCACCCCGGGCCTGTACGTCGGGTCGAGCCGGCAGCGGGCCCTCTCCCCGGACGGCCGGTGCAAGTCCTTCGCCGCCTCCGCCGACGGTGCCGGGTTCTCCGAGGGCGTCGGCTGGCTGCTGGTCGAGCGGCTGTCCGACGCCCGCCGCAACGGCCACCGGATCCTCGCCGTGGTACGCGGCTCCGCCGTGAACCAGGACGGCGCCTCCAACGGCCTGAGCGCCCCGAACGGCCCCGCCCAGCAGCGGGTGATCAGCCAGGCACTCACGAGCGCCCGGCTGTCCACGGCCGACGTCGACGTGGTGGAGGCGCACGGCACCGGCACGACACTCGGTGACCCGATCGAGGCGCAGGCGCTGCTGGCCACGTACGGGCAGGACCGGGAGGACGCCGCGCCGCTGCTCCTCGGCTCGCTGAAGTCCAACATCGGGCACGCGCAGGCCGCCGCGGGCGTGGCCAGCGTGATCAAGATGGTGCTGGCGATGCGGCACGGGGTCGTGCCGGCGACGCTGCACGTGGACGAGCCGACCCCGCACGTCGACTGGTCGGCGGGCGCCATCGAGCTGACGACCGAGGCACGGCCGTGGCCCGAGACGGGCCGGGTGCGCCGGGCAGCCGTCTCCTCGTTCGGCATCTCCGGCACCAACGCCCACGTCATCATCGAGCAGCCGAACGAGCCGGAGACCACCACGGCCCAGCCCGACCCGGCCGCCCCCGGTCTGGTCGACTCCGATGTCCTCGTCTGGCCGGTGTCGGCGCGGTCGAAGGCGGCGCTGGCGGGTCAGGCGGCCCGGCTCGCCGCGCACGTCCGCGAGCACGGCGACGTCGATGCGGCGGCGGTCGGCTGGTCGTTGGTCACGACCCGGTCGACGTTGGACCAGCGGGCGGTGGTGGTCGGCGCGGGCGCGGAGGAGTTGCTGGCCGGGCTGGACGCGCTGGCTGCCGGGTCTCCGGCCGGCAACGTCGTCTCCGGTACGGCGACCGGTTCCGGTGCCGGTCCGGTGTTCGTGTTCCCGGGTCAGGGGGCGCAGTCGGCGCGGATGGCGGCGGGTCTGGTGGGTCGTGCGCCGGTGTTCGACGCCAGGCTCGC
>NZ_JBEYTP010000094.1:0-10186 GCF_040643125.1 Micromonospora sp. NPDC047465 | reverse complement strand
TGGGCGGTGGGTGTCGCTCTGGCGGCGGTGTGGCGGCACGTGGGTGTGGTGCCGCAGGCGGTGGTCGGTCACTCGCAGGGTGAGATCGGTGCGGCGTGTGTGGCGGGGATCCTGTCGCTGGAGGACGCTGCCAGGACGGTGGCGTTGCGGTCGCGGGCTCTGGCGGTGCTGCGGGGGACGGGGACGATGGCGTCGGTGGACCTGTCCGCCGAGGCGGTCGCCGCCCGGCTGGCCGCCTTCCCCGGCGTGGGGATCGCCGCCGTGAATGGTCCGTCGACGGTGGTGGTGTCTGGGCCGCCGCAGCCGGTGGCGGATCTGGTGGAGTCCTGCCAGGCCGACGGTGTGCGGGCGCGGTTGATTCCGGTGGACTACGCGTCGCATTCCCCATCCGTGCAGGAGGTCGCCGAGCAGCTTCGTACCGATCTGGCCGACGTGCGGCCTCAGCAGGGTCACATCCGGTTGGTGTCGACGTTGACCGGTGACTGGGTGCAGCCGGAGAGCATGACGGCGGACTACTGGTACGAGAACCTGCGGCGGACGGTCCAGTTCGACGCGGCGGTGCGGGTGGCGGTCGCGGCGGGTCACACGACGTTCGTGGAGATTTCCCCGCATCCGGTGTTGACGATGCCGGTGACGGCGATCCTGGACGACGCGGGCGTCACCGGGTACACGCTGGGTAGCCTGCGTCGGGGTGACGACGATCCGACGCGGCTGTTGACGAATTTGGCCACCGCGCACGCGATCGGCCTGCCCGTCGACCTGACGAAGGTCCTGGCGAGGACGCCGACCGTCGACCTGCCCACGTACGCCTTCGACCGCACCCGGTTCTGGCCGAGCAGGGCGGAGGAGCAGGGCGACGCACCCAGCGGAGTCGACTCCGCGTTCTGGGCGGCCGTCGAACGGGAGGACCTGGCCGCGCTCGCGGAACTCACCGCGCAGAGCGCCACCGAGTCCCTCGAACGGCTGGGCGCCGCCCTGCCGGTGCTCGCCTCCTGGCGACGCCAGCAGCGGGACCGGTCCACCCTCGACGACCTGCGCTACCGCAGCGTCTGGCAGCCGTACAACGGCACGCCCGTCAGCTTCCTCCCCGGCGCGTGGTGGGTCGTCGCCGACGAGCACCGCGCGGACGAGGGCGAGGCCGCCGTGGCCGAGCTGGGCCGCCGGGGCGCCGACGCCCGGCTGGTGCTGCTGCCGGAGGAGCTGACCGAGCGGGCGGCCGTCGCCGAGCATCTGGCCGCCGCCACCCGTACCGGCGACGGCGAACGCGCGCCGGTGGACGGCGTGCTGTCGCTGCTCGCCCTCGCCGACGGCCCGGTCGACGACACCCAGCCGGTGCCGCCCTTCCTGGCCCGATCCCTGGCCCTGGTGCAGGCCCTCGGCGACCTCGACGTGGCCGCCCCGCTCTGGTGCGTCACCCGGGGCGCCGCCGGCACCGCGCGGGACGCGACGCCGGCCCGGCCGGAGCAGTCGCTGCTCTGGGGCCTCGGCCGGGTCGCCGCCCTCGAACACCCCGAACGCTGGGGCGGGCTGGTCGATGTGCCGGCCACCCTGGACGACCACGGCTGGGACCTGCTCTGCGCCGCGCTGGCCGGCCTCGACGGCGAGGACCAGCTCGCCGTCGACGGCGCCACGGTCCTGGTCAACCGGCTGGTGCGGGCCCCCGGCGGCGACACCGTTCCCGACGAGCCCGACCACCCCGGCACGACGCTGGTCACCGGCGGCACCGGTGCCCTCGGCGCGGAGGTGGCCCGCTGGCTGGCCGCCCGGGGCGCCGAGCACCTGCTGCTGGTCAGCCGCCGGGGCGCCGACGCCCCCGGCGCGGCCGACCTCGTCCGGGAGCTGACCGCCGCCGGCACGCGGGTGACCGTCGCGGCCTGCGACGTGGCCGACCGGGCGGCGCTGGCGAAGCTGCTCGACGAGGTGCCCGCCGACGCGCCCCTGACCGGGGTGGTGCACGCGGCCGGGGTCCTCGACGACGGCGTCCTCGACGGCCTCACCGCGGACCGGCTCGCCACCGCCCTGCGGCCCAAGGTGCTCGGCGCGCTGCACCTGCACGAGCTGACCGCCGACCGGCCACTGCGCGCGTTCGTGCTGTTCTCCGCCATGGCCGGCCAGCTCGGCGCCGCCGGGCAGGGCAGCTACGCCGCCGCGAACGCGTACCTCGACGCGCTCGCCGAGCAGCGGCACCGGCAGGGCCTCCCGGCCACCTCGGTCGCCTGGGGCCCCTGGGCGGCCGGCGGGATGGCCGCCACCGACCAGGCCGTGGAGGAACGCCGCCGCCGCAGCGGCGTCGCCCGCCTCGACACCGCGACGGCGTTCGCCGCGCTCGCCCGGTGCGTGGCGCGACGGGAGCCGGCGACGCTGGTGGCCGGCATCGACTGGGCGCGGTACGTGCCGGGGTTCGTCGCCGTGCGGCCCAGCCCGCTGCTGACGGGCGTCGCGGAGGCGCAGCGGGCCGCCGCCGAGCGGGCCGACGACGCCGGGGCGTCGGCGGAGTCCCTCGCCGCCCTGCTCGCCGGGCAGACCGACGTCGAGCGACGCAAGACCCTCCTCGAACTGGTACGCGGCCAGGCCGCCGCCGTGCTCGGGCACGCCTCGGCGGACGCCGTCGAACCGGACCGGGCGTTCCGGGAGCTCGGCTTCGACTCGCTCACCGCGGTCGAGCTGCGCAACCGGCTGACGGCGGCGACCGGCGTACGGCTGCCCGCCACGGTCGTCTTCGACTACCCGACCGCCGCCGGCCTCGCCGAGTACGTCCGGGCGGCGATCGTCGACGGCGGCGTGGTCGGCGTCGCACCGGTCTTCGGGGAACTGGACAGGTTGGAAGCGGCGCTGTCCGGCTCGGTGCCGGACCGCAGCGCCCGGATTCGGATCACGGAGCGGCTGCGGGCGCTGCTGGCCTCCCTCAACGAGGCCGACGCCCCGGCGGGCGGCGGGGACACCGTCGCCGAGAAGCTCCAGGACGCCACGCCGGACGAGGTCTTCGACTTCATCGACCGTGAGCTGGGGGTGTCCTGACGTGATCGCTGCTGCGTGCACGGCTCAACACAAGGAGAGCGCGGTCCATGGCTGACGAGGCGAAGCTTCTCGACTACCTCAAGCGGGTCACCGCCGACCTGCACCAGGTGCGGCAGCGCCTGCGCGAGGTGGAGGCCGGCGAGCAGGAACCGGTCGCCATCGTCTCCATGAGCTGCCGCTTCCCGGGCGGGGTGCGGTCGCCGGAGGACCTGTGGAAGGTGGTCGCGTCCGGGCAGGACGTGATCTCCGACTTCCCGGAGGACCGGGGCTGGGACCTCGCGTCGCTGTACGACGCCGACCAGGAGCAGGGCGGGCTCGGCACGTCGTACACGGCGCAGGGTGGCTTCGTCCACGACCTGGCCGACTTCGACCCGGGCTTCTTCGCGATCTCCCCCCGCGAGGCCCTGGCCATGGACCCGCAGCAGCGGTGGCTGCTGGAGACCTCCTGGGAGGTCCTGGAGCGGGCCGGCATCGACCCGCACTCGCTGAAGGGCAGCCGCACCGGCGTCTTCGCCGGCAGCACCGGCCAGGACTACGGCAGCGTGCTGATGGGCGCCGCGCAGGGCCTCGAGGGGCACCTGATGACCGGCAACGCCGGCAGCGTCGTCTCCGGCCGGATCGCCTACACGTTCGGCCTGGAGGGCCCGGCGGTCACCATCGACACCGCCTGCTCGTCCTCCCTGGTCGCCCTGCACCTCGCCGCCCAGGCGCTGCGCCAGCAGGAGTGCACCCTGGCCATCGTCGCCGGGGTCACCGCCATGTGCACCCCGGCCGCGTTCGTCGAGTTCTCCCGGCAGCGCGGCCTCGCCGCCGACGGCCGGTGCAAGGCGTTCGCCGCCGCCGCCGACGGTACCGGTTGGTCCGAGGGCGTCGGCGTGCTGCTGTTGGAGCGGCTGTCCGACGCCCAGCGCAACGGCCACCCGATCCTCGCCGTCGTGCGGGGCAGCGCGGTCAACCAGGACGGCGCGTCCAACGGCCTGAGCGCCCCGAACGGGCCCTCGCAGCAGCGCGTCATCCAGCAGGCCCTCGCCAACGCCGGTCTCGCCGCCGGCGGCGTGGACGTGGTCGAGGCGCACGGCACCGGCACCCGGCTCGGCGACCCGATCGAGGCGCAGGCGCTGCTCGCCACGTACGGGCAGGACCGGGGGGCGGGCTCTGCCCCGCTGCTGCTCGGCTCGGTCAAGTCGAACATCGGGCACGCGCAGGCGGCTGCCGGCGTCGCCGGTGTGATCAAGATGGTGATGGCGATGCGGCACGGCGTCGTGCCGCCCACCCTGCACGTCGACGAGCCGACCCCGCAGGTCGACTGGACCGCCGGTGCCGTCGAGCTGGTCACCGAGGCGACGCCGTGGCCGGCGGTGGACCGCCCCCGCCGGGCGGCGGTGTCGTCGTTCGGCGTGTCCGGCACCAACGCGCACACCATCCTGGAGCAGGCCCCCGCCCCCGTCGAGGCCGACGCCGCCCCGGCGGTGGAGCGCCCCGTCGTGCCGGTGACGGTGTCGGCCCGCGACGCCGCCGCGCTCGCCGCCCAGGCGGGCAACTGGGCCGCCCGGATCGCCGCCGACGAGGCCCTGCGCCCCCTCGACTTCGCGTACTCCTCGGTGGCCTCCCGGTCCGCCCTGGACCACCGGGCCGTCATCGCCGCCGCGGGCCGGGACGACCTGCTGGCCGGGCTGCGCGCCCTGGCGGCCGGTGAGCCGTCCGGCGCGGTGGTCGCCGGCCAGGCCGGGGACCGGGGCTCGCTCGCGGTGCTGTTCTCCGGTCAGGGCGCCCAGCGCGCCGGCATGGGCCGGGAGCTGTACGCGGCGTTCCCGGTGTTCGCCTCCGCGCTGGACGAGGTGTGCGGGCACCTGGACCCGCTGCTGCCGCAGCCGCTGAAGACCGTGCTCTTCGCGGAGGCGGGCTCCGCCGGGGCGGAACTGCTGGACCAGACGGTGTTCACCCAGGCCGGGCTGTTCGCCGTCGAGGTGGCCCTGTTCCGGCTCGTCGAGTCGTTCGGGGTGGTGCCGGAGTTCGTCGGCGGGCACTCGATCGGGGAGATCACCGCCGCGCACGTCGCCGGGGTGCTGTCCCTGAGCGACGCGTGCGCCCTGATCGCGGCGCGGGGCCGGCTGATGCAGGCCCTGCCGGCCGGTGGCGGGATGCTGGCCGTCAACGCGTCGGAGGCCGACGTGCTGCCGACACTGGACGGGCTGGCCGACCGGGTCGGCGTCGCCGCCGTCAACGGGCCGACGTCCGTCGTCGTCTCCGGCGCGGTCGACGCCCTCGACGAGGTGGAGCAGACCTGGAAGGACCGGGGGGTGCGCACCCGTCGGCTGACCGTCAGCCACGCGTTCCACAGCCCGCTGATGGAGCCGATGCTCGCCGAGTTCCGCGCGGTCCTCGACGGGCTGACCTTCGCCGAGCCGGCGCTGCCGGTCGTGTCGAACGTGACGGGCGCGCTCGCCGACGGCGACGAGATCCGGACGGTCGACTACTGGGTGCGGCACGTCCGCGAGGCCGTCCGTTACGCCGACGGGGTGGCCGCGTTGCGGGCCGCGGGAGTCGGCACGTTCCTGGAGGTCGGCCCGCAGAGCGTGCTGACCGCGATGGCCGCCGACATCCTGCCCGGCGACGACGGTGTGCTCGCCGTCCCCGCCCAGCGCAAGGACCGGCCCGAGGGGCACGCCCTGCTGGCGGCCCTGGCCGAACTGCACGTCCACGGCGTCCCGGTCACCTGGGCGCAGTGGTTCGCCGACACCGGCGCCACCCGGGTCGACCTGCCCACGTACGCGTTCCAGCGGCAGCGGTACTGGCCGGAGGCCGGCGCCGGGTGGACCGGGGACGTCACCGCGGTCGGCCTGCGCCCCGCCCAGCACCCCCTGCTCGGCGCGGCCGTCGGGGTCGCGCACGCCGAGGGTTTCCTGTTCACCGGCCGGCTGGCCCGGCGTACCCACCCGTGGATCTCCGACCATGTCGTGTTCGACACCGTGCTGCTGCCCGGCACCGGCTTCGTCGAACTCGCGCTCCAGGCCGGCGCACACGTCGGGGCGGACCACGTCCGGGAACTGACCCTGGAGTCGCCGCTGATCCTGCCCGAGACGGGCGGCGTCGACATCCAGCTCTGGATCGGACCGGCTGACGAGACCGGCTGCCGCTCGGTGTCGCTGCACTCCGCCCCGGACGGCGAGCCGACCGACAATCCCGGCGAGCGCGCCTGGACCCGCAACGCCAGCGGCGTGCTGGCCAGCGGGCCGGCGGTGCCCAGCGGGCCGCCCGGCTGGTCCGACCTCACCGCCTGGCCGCCCCCCGGCGCGACCGAGGTCGCCACCGACGACCTGTACGTGAACCTCGCCGCCCAGGGCTACGACTACGGCCCGTCCTTCATCGCGCTGCGCTCCGCCTGGCGGCGCGGCGAGGACCTGTTCGCCGAGCTGACGCTGCCCGAGACCCCCGCCGCCGAGGCCGGCGGGTACGGCCTGCACCCGGCGCTGCTCGACGCGGCCCTGCACACCCTCGGGCTCACCACCGCCACCGGCCAGCCGTCGAGGGCGGACATTCCGCCCGGCTACGGCCGGCTGCCGTTCTCCTGGAACGACGTCGCCCTGCACGCCGCCGGCGCGGCGGCGGCCCGGGTCCGCGTCACGCACACCGGCACCGACAGCATCTCCCTGCTGCTGGCCGACGTCACCGGTGCCCCGATCATCTCCGTCGGCTCCCTCGTCCTGCGTCCCGTCTCCGCCGACCAGCTCCGGGTGGCCGGGGGCGGCGGCACCGAGTCGCTGTTCCGGATCGAGTGGGCGCCGCTCGCCCCGACCGCCGCCCCGGCGACCGCCGGCTGGGCGGTGGTCGGCGCCGACGCCGGCCTCACCGACGCGCTCGTGGCCGGCGGGACGGCCGCGGCGGCGTACCCCGACCTGGACGCCCTGGCCGCGGCGCTAAACGACGGCGCGGACGCCCCCGGCGTGCTCGTCGTGCCCCTCCTCGAACCGCCCGGACCGGACGACCTGCCCCGCGCTGTCGCCGAGACCACCCACCGGGCGCTCGACGCGCTCCAGCGGTTCCTCGCCGACGACCGGTACACGGCCTCCCGCCTCGTGGTGCTCACCCGGGGCGCGGTCGCCACCGCCCACGACAGCGACCTGACCGACCTGGCCGGCGCCGCCGTGATCGGCCTGCTGCGCTCCGCCCAGTCGGAGAACCCCGACCGGTTCGTGCTGGTCGACGTCGACGACGTGGCCGGTTCCGCCGCCGCGCTGGTGCCGGCGCTCGCCACCGATGAGCCGCAGGTCGTCATCCGGTCCGGCGTCGCCGCCGGCGCCCGGCTCACCCGGGTCCCCGCCCAGGCCGAGCCGCCCGCCTCGCCGTTCGACGGCGAGGGGAGCGTCCTGATCACCGGCGCCACCGGCACCCTCGGCCAGCTGATGAGCCGGCACCTGGTCACCACCCACGGCGTCCGGCACCTGATCCTCACCAGCCGGCGCGGCCGGTCCGCCGCCGGGGTCGCCGAACTCTGCGCCGACCTGGAGGCCCTCGGCGCGACCGTCACCGTCGCCGCCTGCGACGTCGCCGACCGGAACGCCGTCGCCGAGCTTCTCGCCGGCATCCCGGCGGAACACCCGCTCACCGCCGTCATCCACGCCGCCGGCGTCCGCGACGACGGCACCATCCCCTCCCTCACCCCGGAGCGGATGGACGCCGTGCTGCGGCCCAAGGTCGACGCCGCCTGGAACCTGCACGAGCTGACCGCCCACCTCGACCTGAAGGCGTTCGTCTCGTACTCGTCCCTCGCCGCCACCGCCGGCGGCCCCGGCCAGGGCAACTACGCCGCCGCCAACGCGTTCCTCGACGGCCTGGCCCACCACCGCAAGGCGCACGGCCTCGCCGCGCTCACCCTCGCCTGGGGTCTCTGGGCCGACCGTAGCGGCATGACCACCGAGCTGGACGACGTTCACCTCAACCGGATCTCCCGCTCGGGTGTCGCGGCGATGGAGGCGGAGGAGGGCCTTGCGCTCTTCGACGCCGCCTGCCGGACCCCCGACGCCGCGCTCGTCCCGGCCCGCCTCGACCTGGCCGCGATGAAGGTGCAGTTCGCCGGCGGCAGCGTCCCGCCGCTGTACCGCGCGCTGATCCGCACCCCCGCCCGCGCCGCCGCGGTGACCACGGGCGCGTCCCTCGTCCAGCAGCTCGCCGCCCTCGGCGACGCCGACCGGCTCGCCGCGCTGGTCGAGATCGTCCGGGGCCAGGCCGCCGCCGTGCTCGGCTACCCCGACCCGACCGCGATCGAGCCGCGCCGAGCCTTCAGCGAGTTCGGCTTCGACTCGCTGACCGCCGTCGAGATGCGCAACCGGCTCAACAACGCGTTCGGCATGCGGCTGCCGGCCACCCTCGTCTTCGACTACCCGACCCCGCATGACCTGGCCGCCTTCCTGGGCACGGAGATCGCCGGCACCCCGGTCCCGGTCCGGCCAGCGACCACCGCCGTCGCCGTCGGTGACGACGAGCCCCTCGCGATCATCGGTATGGCCTGTCGGCTGCCCGGTGGGGTGTGGTCCCCGGACGACCTGTGGCGCCTCGTCGCCGACGGCGTCGACGCCATCACCGACCTGCCCACCGACCGGGGCTGGGACCTGGACGGGCTGTACAGCCCCGACCCCGACGCCAGCGGGACGTTCTACGCCCGCGGCGGTGGGTTCCTCAACGGCGTCGACCGGTTCGACTCCGACTTCTTCGGCATCAGTCCGCGCGAGGCCCTGGCCATGGACCCCCAGCAGCGGCTGCTGCTGGAGACCACCTGGGAGACCTTCGAGTCCGCCGGCATCGACCCCGCCGCCGCGCGCGGCAGCAGCACCGGTGTGTTCGTCGGCACCAGCGGACAGGACTACGCCAACCTGCTCGCGTACGCGCCGGAGGGCACCGAGGGCTACGCGCTGACCGGGCTCACCAGCAGCGTCATCTCCGGCCGGGTGGCGTACACGTTCGGGCTGGAGGGGCCGGCCGTGTCGCTCGACACCGCCTGCTCGTCGTCCCTGGTGGCCCTGCACTGGGCCGGGCAGGCGCTGCGGCGCGGCGAGTGCGACATGGCCCTCGCCGGCGGCGTGATGGTGATGGCCACCCCGACTGCCTTCATCGAGTTCTCCCGGCAGCGCGGCCTGGCCGCCGACGGGCGGTGCAAGTCGTTCGCCGCCTCCGCCGACGGCACCGGCTGGTCCGAGGGTGTCGGCATGCTGCTCGTGCAGCGGCTCTCCGACGCCCGCCGGCAGGGCCGCAAGGTCTACGCCGTGGTACGCGGCTCCGCGATCAACCAGGACGGGGCGTCGAACGGGCTGACCGCGCCGAACGGCCCCTCGCAGCAGCGGGTCATCCGGCAGGCCCTCGCCAGCGCCCGGCTGTCCACGGCCGACGTGGACGTGGTGGAGGCGCACGGCACCGGCACGACGCTCGGTGACCCGATCGAGGCGCAGGCGCTGCTGGCCACGTACGGGCAGGACCGGCCCGCCGACCTGCCGCTGCTGCTGGGGTCGATCAAGTCGAACATCGGGCACGCGCAGGCCGCCGCCGGCGTCGCCGGAGTGATCAAGATGGTGCAGGCCATGCGGCACGGGATCGTGCCGGCGAGCCTGCACGTGGACGAGCCGTCGCCGCACATCGACTGGTCGGCGGGTGCGGTGGAGCTGGTGACGGAGGCGACGCCGTGGCCGGCGGTGGACCGGCCGCGCCGGGCGGCGGTGTCGTCGTTCGGCATCTCGGGCACGAACGCGCACGTCATCATCGAGCAGGCCGACGAGACCGAGCCGCCCGTGGACGCCGCCCCGGGGCTGGTCGCCTCGGACGTGGTGGTGTGGCCGGTGTCGGCCCGGTCCAGGGCTGCCCTCGCCGGGCAGGCCGCCCGCCTCGCCGCGTACGCGCGGGAGCACGGCGACCTCGACCCGGCGGCCGTCGGCTGGTCCCTGGCGACGACCCGCGCGATCCTCGACCAGCGCGCCGCCGTCGTCGGCGCGAGCGTCGAGGAGCTGCTCGCCGGCCTGGAGGCCGTCGCGGCGGGTTCCCCGGCCGGTAACGCGGTCACGGGCGTGGCGTCGGGTCACGGCGCGGGTCCGGTGTTCGTGTTCCCGGGTCAGGGGGCGCAGTCGGCGCGGATGGCGGCGGGTCTGGTGGGTCGTGCGCCGGTGTTCGACGCCAGGCTCGC
>NZ_JBEYTP010000093.1:0-10750 GCF_040643125.1 Micromonospora sp. NPDC047465 | reverse complement strand
GGCACCGGCCGCACGGACCGGACGAACACCGAACCGGCCCCCTCCCGCACTCGCGGGAGGGGGCCGGTTCGTGTCGCGCGTCAGCTCTGCACGAACACCGCCACACTGCGGGCCGGCACCGTGAACGTGCCGCTCGCCCGGTCGAACGAGGCAGTGCGCAGCGCCTCGTCCGCCGAGGTCCGCAGCACCGGGTGCAGTGCCACGTCCGCCCCACGCAGCCCGGTCAGCTGCTGCGTCGCCGCCTCCGGGGTGGCGTTGAAGACCACCGTCACCGACTTCCAGCGCCCGTCGAGGCCGCGGCCGTCGAGCGTCATGGTGAGCACGCCGGGCGTCTCGGCCGCGCCGGAGAGCGGGAAGGCGACCCGCTGCTGCACCTGTTCCGCCGTGGCCAGCCCGAAGACCGGCGAGGAGGCCCGGATCTTCAGCAGCTCGGCGTACCGGGCGTCGGTCATGTTGATCGCCGCGCAGTCCGGCACCAGGGCCGGATCGGCCAGCAGCGGCTTGGCGTACGGCCACTTGTCCCGGTTGTCCTGCGCGGGCGGCAGCCCGGCGCCGAACCCGTTGCCCTGGGCGCAGTCCCAGCGGATCTGGTTGAACCAGTCACCCGAGTTGTACGAGTTGCGGTCCAGCGACTTCGAGCGCAGCCGCTCGGTGCCGGTGGTGACGAAGCCGGGACCCTGCCCCATCACCACGGTGCTCAGCGCCAGCACCTGCATCCGGGCCCGGTCCGCCGCCGGGGTGTCCTGCGGCAGCTTGTACGCCAGCGCGTCGTACAGGATCTCGTTGTCGTGCGCGTCGACGTAGGTGACCGCCTCCCCCGGCGCGGCGGTGTAGCCGGCGGGCGAGCCGTTGTAGTCGACCTGGCCGCCGGTGACCTGCCGGCCGGCGGAGTCGGTGAACCGGTAGCCGCGCAGGTTGCCGGTGAGCCCCACCTTGATCAGGTCGTGCTGGTGCAGCAGGCGGGCCCGCTGCTCGGCCGCGGACCCGTTCACCGGATCACCGTTGGGGTCGGTGAACAGGCCGGAGGCGAAGCCCTGCACCCGCGGGTTGGCGTCGAACGGCCCGCCGCCGCGCACCGCGTCGCGGAGCCGGTCGTTGAAGGTGCCGATCCCGGTGCCGGCCATGTTGGCCTGGGTGGCCTGCACGAACCGGGCGTCGCCGGCGACCTCGCCGAAGTTCCAGCCCTCGCCGTAGAGCAGGATCTTCTTCCCGTCCACGCCGTCGCGGGCGAGGGTCAGCTCGTCGAGCGCCTTGCGCACGGCCAGGATGTTCGCCTTCGGGTGGTGGCCCATCAGGTCGAACCGGAAGCCGTCCACCTTGTACGCCCTGGCCCAGGTGACCAGCGAGTCCACCACGAGCTTGCCCATCATGGCGTGCTCGGGGGCGGTGTTGGCGCAGCAGGTCGAGTTGGCGACGCTGCCGTCCTCCAGCAGCCGGTGGTAGTAGCCGGGCACGACCTGGTCGAGCACGGACTTCGGGTCGGCGCCGGCCGCCGAGGTGTGGTTGTAGACGACGTCCATCACCACGCGCAGCCCCGCGCCGTTGACCCCGGCCACCATCTGCCGGAACTCCGTGGTGCGCTTCGCCCCGGCCGGGTCGACGGCGTAGCCGCCCTCCGGCACGGTGTAGTGCAGCGGGTCGTACCCCCAGTTGTAGCCGTCGGTGTCCGCCACCGCCGCGACGCACTGCTGCTGTTCCTCGGAGTCCGGCGGCAGCGCGGCCAGGTCGCAGGCCGGCTGCCGCTGGTCGGCCCGCCGCTCGGGGATCGTGGCGAAGTCGAACGCGGGCAGCAGGTGCAGGTGCGTCACCCCGGCGTCACCGAGCGCCTTGAGGTGCGCCATGCCGGCGGTCCGGGGGTCGGTGAAGGCGAGGTAGGTGCCCCGCCGCTCGGCCGGCACGGTGGTGTCGGCGACGGAGAAGTCCCGGACGGACAGCTCGGAGATCTGCACCTTCGTCGACGGCACGGCCGCCGGCTTGCGCAGCGTCGCCCAGCCGGCCGGCGCGAGCGCCGGGTCGGCCAGGTCCACGATCTGGCTGTGCGTGGAGTTCGGCGCCAGCGCCAGCGAGTACGGGTCGGTCACCGCGGCGGTGACCATCTGCTGCGTCGCGGGCTGCCACGCCTGCACCTGGTAGCGGTAGTACTTGCCGTGCCAGTCGCGGGCGCCGCGCACCGACCAGACGCCGGTGCGGTCGTCGCGGCGCATCGCCACCGCCTTCGGCTGCCCCGTCGGCGAGTCGAAGAGCTGGAGCGACACCTGCCGCGCCGTCGGCGCCCAGACCGCGAGCGTCGGCACCCTGCCGGCGAAGGTCGGCCCGAGCTTCGCGTCGGTGGCCCGGGCGTAGACGTCGTCGAGCACCCCGGGGATCTGCACGCCGGTCGCGGCGAGCAGGGTGCCCTCGGCGTCCCGCTCGGTCACCAGGAGCTGCCCGCGCAGGGCCGCGGGGACCTTGGCCAGGTCCCGCCGGTCGAGGGCGAAGCTCCGGTACGCCCACAGGTGCGGGAAGGCCGCGCGCTGGGCCTCGGTGAGCCCGTTGCGCTGCGCCGTCAACGGCAGTGTGGTGTACGTGCCGGTCAGCTCGCCGTCGGCGACGGTGACCCCGCCGGCGGGGGCGGCGACCAGGGCGTACGTCCTGCCGTCGGTGGGCCCGGTCTGCCAGGCGACGGTCGAGCGGTCGATCCAGTGCGCCTTCTGCCTGGTGATGTCGACGTCCCGGGCGGCGCCGGACGCGGTGGACGGCAGCAGCCGCCCGGGTGTGCCGGCGAGCAGCCACACCTCGCGGCCGGCGGCGGCGAAGTCGAGCCGCTGGTCCTCCGGCAGGTCCTTCTCGTCGCCCTTGTGAATGATGTAGCTCAGCCCGGTCGCCCCGGCGGCGAGGGGCACCCGGAACACCGCGCCGAACGCGTCGACGCCGGCCGGGGCGAGCGGCTTCGCCCAGTCCGTCGGGTTGGCGGCGCCGTCCCACAGGTGCAGGCCCCAGCCGTCGTAGTTGCCGTCGGCGCGGCGGTAGTGGATGAGCGCGGTGCCGTCCTCGACGGGCGGGTCGGGCTCGCCGGTGGCGGCCTGCCGGGTCGGGTAGATCGCCGGGTCGCCCTGCTTGAGCCAGATCTCCCCGGTCTGCGTCACGTCGATGGTGCGGTCCTGGCCGACGTCCTTGTTCCCGTTCCTGTCGACCACCAGGAAGCCGACCGACTTCGCGCCCGGCTTGAGCTTCACCCAGGCGAACCGGCCGTAGGCGTCCTCGCCGGCGAACGGCTGCCCCTTGGGCCACTCGGTGGCGTACGCGGGGTCGATGTCGCCCCAGGCGTAGAGGCCCCAGTCGTCGTAGCCGCCGGCCGGGCGCTGGTAGTGCACCACCGCCCAGTCCCGGGAGGCGGACTGGGCCGGGGTGCCGACGGTGGCCGTGGACCGGGCCGTGGCGGTCCGGCCCCTGCCGTCGCGCACGACGGCCTTGTACTCGACGGCCGTGCCGCCGGCCAGCCCGGTCAGGTCGTGGTGGACGGTGTACGGGGCCCGGTCGGCGCTGCCGAGCAGGGTCCACTTCCCGCCGGCGACCCGGGCGGCGACGGTGACGGTGGCCAGCGGGTCGCCGGTGACCTGGGCGGTGACGGCGGCCTTCGTGGCGACGGGCTCGCCGGGTGCCGGAGCGGTGATCGTGATCTTCGGCGCGGCGTCGGGCAGCGCGATCGGGGTGCCGGCCCGGTGCACCACCGCCGACAGCGGCGGCACGGTCAGGGTGAGCTTCCCGTCGGCGGCGGCGGCCGGGGCGGCCGAGCCGCCGTAGACGCCGGCGAAGGTGGCGCCGGCCGACCAGGTGTCCACGGTGACAGTCTGCGCGGTCGCGGCGTTGTTCACCGCGACGACGTACTCGGTGCGCTGCTTCGGGTCGATCCGGGAGAACACGAAGACGCCGGGTCCGTCGGCGGCGTACCGGGTGATCTGGACACCGTCGCGCAGGGCCGGGTGCGCCTGGCGCAGCGCGCCCAGCTCGGCGATGGCCCGGTAGAGCGGGTGCGTCGGGTCGAACTGGTCGACCGCGTGCGTCCGGTCGGTGCCGAGCAGGTCGTCGTCGAGGTAGTCGGGCGTACGGGAGGCGAACATGTCCTGCCGGGCGTCCTTGTCGCCGCCCGGACCGGTGAAGCCCTGCTCGTCGCCGGAGTAGACCACCGGCTGGCCCCGGGTGAGGAACATCAGCTCGTGGGCGAGCCGGTCGCGGCGCAGGTGGCTGGCCGGGTCGGTGCCACCACCGGCGATGAACGAGCCGATCCGGCCCATGTCGTGGTTGCCGAGGAACGTGGTCAGCCGCCGCGCGTCGGTGTCGCGGGAGCGGTAGAGGTCGTCGCGGGCGTACACGTCGGCGAGGGCCTTGGCGGAGCCGTCGCCGGCGGTGTAGCCGCGCGCGGCCTCCTGGAAGGCGAAGTCGAGGGTGGCCGGCAGGCCACCGCGCCGCACGTACGTCGAGGTGATCTCCGGGTCGGCGCTGTAGACCTCGCCGAACATGAAGAAGTCCTTCTTGCCCGCGCGGTCGGCGGCGCGCTCGATGCCCTGACTGAACTGCGGCCAGAAGTCGAGGTTGGCGTGCTTCACGGTGTCCAGCCGGAAACCGTCGACACCGGTGGACTCCACCCACTCGGAGTAGACCTTCGTGAGCCCGCGCACCACCTCGGGGCGCTCGGTCCACAGGTCGTCGAGCCCGAAGAAGTCGCCGTACTCGCTGTTCTCCCCGGCGAAGGTGGAGTCACCCCGGTTGTGGTACATGGTCGGGTCGTTCAGCCACTCCGGGACCTTGACCTTCGCGTCGGCCGGGGTGTCGAACGTCGGGGTGTACGGGAACGACGTGGTGTCGACCTTCGGGAAGTCCCGGCTGCCGTCGGCGTAGTGGCGGTCCTCGAAGGCCCGCCCCTGCGCGTCGGTGTAGGGGGAGGTCGCCTTGTCCACGTAGGTGTACTTGTCCTCGGCGTACTTGATGACGTCGGCGGTGTGGTTGACGATGACGTCGAGGTAGACCTTGATCCCGCGCTGGTGGGCGAGCCGCACCAGCCGCTTCAGGTCGTCCCTCGTGCCGAAGTGCGGGTCGACCTGGGTGAAGTCGGTGATCCAGTAGCCGTGGTAGCCGGCCGAGACGTCGGACCCGGTGCCCTGCACGGGACGGTTCTTGAAGATCGGGGCGAGCCAGATGGCCGTCGTGCCCAGCCCCTGGATGTAGTCGAGCCTGTCCGTGACGCCCTTGAGGTCGCCGCCGTGGTAGAAGCCCTTGTCCTTCGGGTCCAGCCCGGTGGAGAGCCGGTCCCCGGTGAGGCCGCCGGCGTCGTTGCGCGGGTCGCCGTTGGCGAACCGGTCCGGCAGGACGAAGTAGAACTGCTCGGCACGGGCCTGGTTGCTGCCGGCCTCCAGCAACGCCTCCGCCGGGGGCTCGGCACGCCACTGGGTGGCGCCGGCCGCGGCGAGCGGCCCGGTGCCGTCCGTGCCGTCGGTGGCGTCGGCGCCGAGCTGGTGTACGGCGACCGGGGTGCCCACGAGGGTGAGGGTGAGCAGGGAGACGAGGGCGAGCAGGGCCTTGCGCGGTATCGGCGGCGGTTTCATCGACGGCCTTCCTCTGGTCGCTGATTGGCCCGCACGCTAGCCCTTGCCGAAACATTCTGCAATACCTTGCAAACGAAGTCGCAACAAAGCAGTGCGCTTGCAAAAGCAGGCCCGGCGCGAACGCGCCGGGCCCTGGGAAACCTCGGTGACCTACAGCCCGTGGCAGGCGACGCCGTCGACGGTGCAGCTTGCCGGGCGGCTGTCCGCGTGCTGGACGTAGAACCGCAGCGCCACCGACGCTCCCCCGGCCAGATCCTGGCCGCTGCGGTAGGTGAAGCCGTCGTCGGTCCGGGTGGCCGTCCCCTGTGGCGCGCCCTCGATCCACGCGCTGCCCAGCCGACCGCCCGGGAAGGCGAGCCGGGCCGTCCACGCCCGGCCGTCCCGGGAGGCGTTGCTGACCAGCACCTCGCCGACGAACCCGCCGTGGGACTCGTCCAGTACCCGGTAGCGCCCGCTCACCGGCGACGCGGTCGGCGGCAGCAGCAGCACCGTGCCCTCGTCTCCGCCAGGGTCCGGGGACGGCGTACGGCTCGAACGCGCCGGCGTGGGCCCGCCCGGGGTGGACCGGCCGGTGACGCGGCCGATCGGCGTGGGCGACGCCCGCCTCGACGGCGACGCGGCCGTGGCCGGGACGCTCGTCGAGGGCCATGCGTCGGGCAGGGCGAGGGTCGGCTCGGGCGGGCCGGGCTGCGCGTCGAACGCGGGGCTGCGCCCCCGGTAGGCGCCGAGCGCGATGACCAACAGCACCACCATCACCCCGGCGCCGACGGACACCACGATCCAGGGCGAGGACGCGATGACGGCCGTGCCGTAGGACTTGCTCGATGGTCGGCGCATGCCGGACATGCCCTCCTCCAGCGGTCGTCCGAAAGAGCGTAGCGGTCGCTGGCAAGGAGGTGGGAGCCGGAACGTGCCCGCCGGACGGGACGGTCAGGCGGCGCGCAGAACCGTGCAGATGACCGGGCCGTCGTCGGTGGCGCGCAGCAGGTAGCGGTAACGCTCGCCGGGCACCGCTCGACCCTGGCTGTCCAGGAACTCCCACTCGACGGCCACCATCGTCAGCAGTGCCGACATCGGCTGCACGTCCTCGATGGCCGCGTGCGCGGCGACCAGCTCGCGCTCCTGGTAGTCGGGGGCGGCGCCCACGAAGGACAGTGCCACCGCCGCCGGGGAGGTGAACGAGAAGCTGTACGTGTCGGCGACCACCAGCCCCGGCAGCGCGTAACAGCCGGCGATGGCGGGCAGGTCGCCGGTGGTCAGCGCCACGCCGTACCGGTCGAAGAAGTCGGTCAGCGTGTCGAGATCGGTGGAGGCTCTCACAAAGGACAGCATTTGCCTGCCGGCCGCCGGGCCAAACCTCAGCGCGGCGGGATGCGCACCTCGATCTCGGCGCCGAGCCGGGCGTCGCCGGCCAGGCCGAGGTCGTCGCCGCTCCAGAACCGGCCCGGATCGTACCAGTTCGGACGCCGCCCGGCGGGGAGCAGCCCCATCGCCTCGTAGGTCACCGCGACGACCTCCGCGCAGTACGCCGTCTCCAGCGCGCGGTCGCGCACCGATGCCCCGGAGCGGTCCCGGCCCCGCCCCGGCAGCGTCGGGACCCGCATCGCCGGCACCCGACCGCGCACCCAGCGCCAGGCGAGCTGGGCGGTGGAGGGGAACGGTGTGCCGTCGAGCCGGGCGACGGTGCGCAGCACCGCGTTCTCCATCTCCGCGTCGGCCGGCGGGTCGAGCTGGCGCAGCCAGGCGCGCTGGCCGTACCGGTTGGCCCAGACGCAGACCGCGTCCCGCAGGTCGTGCAACTGCACGCCGCGCTGGTGGGTGCCGGACCACATGTCGGGCAGCGACCTGCCCAGCTCCGCGTGCCACATCAGGGGCGGCATGTCGTCCAGCACCACCGCCATGCCGACGTGGTTGACCGGGCTGTTGGTGGTCAACTGGATGGCCCGGTCCGGCACGCTGCGGCCCCGGAACACCCACACGTCGCCGGTGCGGGTCAGCTCCGCTGCCTCGTCCAGGCTGATGCTCATGGGGGTCTACCCTAGGCCGATGCGGCAACGGATGCGGTGGTGGAAGGTGCTCGGGCTCGCGGGTCTCGCCGGTGTCGCGGCGTCCGGCGTGGTGATCGCGCGGGCGGAACGGCGGCGTCGGGCGTACACCCCGGAGGAGATCCGGGCCCGGCTGCGCGACCGGCACGCGGAGGCGGCAGCGCCCGCCGACGACGCCCGCTGACGACCGGCGGGCGTCAGCTCTCGTCGTGGTGGTTGCGGTCCCAGCGGCCGCCGACCGGCGGGGTGTCGAGCCGCACCGGCCCGACCGCGTTGCCGGCGAAGTCGTTGTCCTCGATCCGGCAGGACACGCAACTGCCGTCGGGCGTGATCCAGAACGCGTGGGTCTGGGTCTGCTCGTCGCGGTGGTCCCAGACGCGGTTGCCCCGCACCGTCGCGGAGTCGACCGCCGCGTTGACGGTGATGCCGGCCCGGACCGGCGGCGCCGCCGGCAGCTCGTAGGACGCGCCGGGCGGCGGCGTGTCCTCGTTCCACCCGGTCGGCGAGTCCGCCCGCACCTCGGCGAGGGTCAGGTCGGTGTCGGTGTTGGACACCACGACAGCTGTCCGTGACCCGACCCGCACCACCTTGCCCCGGTGCCCGTCGCGCGGCCAGTGCGCCGTCTGGTCGGTCACGGACCGGTCGTGGTAGCGCACCGACTCGCCCCCGCCGGCCGCGGCCGGGGCGCACCGCCGACCGTTGCTGCGGATGCGGTTGTTCACCAACACCGCGTCGGTCATCGGCCGGTCGATCCGGATCGCGTCCAGGCCGTTGTCCCAGAACTCGTTGCTGTCGACGACCACGTCCGCCGCCGCGCCCCGGTAGCCGTGCCCGAGGTCGTGCTCGTGGTGGCCGTACCCCCCGTTGGCGCTGATCCGGTTTCCACGGATCGTGTACGGGCCCGGCGTGTTGCCGATGCTGACCCCGTCGCGGACGTTGCGGTCGATGACGCAGTCGGTGAGGATCCCGCCGCGGCCCGCGACCCCCGCCGTGCCGTTGGCGGAGACGTCGAAGCCGGCCTCCAGGTTGCCGGTGAGGGTGCAGGCGGAGACGATCAGGCCGTCGGCGCCCCAGTCGGAAATGCCGAAGCGGTTGGCCTGGCTGTGGCAGCCGATGATGCGGTAGCCGCGCGGGGGCGTCCAGTGATCCTTCTGCAGTTCGAGGAAGATCCCGTTGGTGCCGTTGCCGACGGTCGTGCAGTTGGCGATGGTGAGCCGCTCCACCTCGCCCCACCCGCCGATGCCGACGCCGATGCCGGCCCCGCCCATCTCCTCGCCGTTGTCCAGGCGACCGCAGCCGATCACGACCACCCCGTCGATGAGGCTGTCCTGGAGGAAGTCGCAGCCGAGGCCGGTCGCCCCGGTGTGGTGGATGTAGAGGTTGCGGAAGACGCCGCGCACGACGTACTGGAGGCCGAGCCCCTTGGCGAGGTAGCTGTACTCGACCATCGCCACCCCGGAGCCGTCGATCTCGAAGTCGGCGAAGGTGCAGTCGGCGATGTGCCGGTCGCGGTTCGCGCCGTGCTGCACGGTGGTCCAGAAGGCCAGCGGCGTCGGCTCCGCCCGGTTCCCCTCGTTGCTCAGCAGGAACCGGGTCGCTCCGGGGCCCGCGCCGATCAGCGACACGCCGCTGCGCCACACCGTGCCCGCGTCCCGGACCGAGTAGATCCCCGGCGGGCAGTAGATCACCCGGGCCCGCCCGTCGGCGGCGTACCCCTCGCCGAGGCGGTCCACCAGGGCGGACAGCGCCGGCTGGTCGTTCGTCACGCCGTCGCCGCGCAGCCCGTACTCGCGCGCGTCGCACCACAGGGGCGCCCCGGCGACCGGGGTGAGCCGCTGCGGGACGGCGGTGGACAGGCTCCGGCGCGACATCGGCCCCTCCTCCTCGGCGTGCGGCGGGTGCACTCCGAGCAGGCCGCTTTCCCGGCGGCTACGGACGGAAACGCGTCACCGGTTCATCCGTTCGCCGGGGGCGAGGGGAGGCCCGGCTCCGCGCCACCGCCGGACGCCGCGCCGCTGCGGCGCACCGCCTCCGCCACCGCCTCCGGCGTACGGCCCACGAGCGCGCTCCCGTCGTCGAGCAGCAGGAGGGGCCGCTGGATCAGCTCCGGGGCAGCGACCATCGCGTCGATCCAGCGCCGCTCGGCTGCCTCGTCCCGCGGCCACTCGGCCATGCCCAGGGCGACCGCGGCGGGCTCCTGCGTCCGGCAGACGTCCCAGGGGCGCGCGCCGAGCCGGCGCAGCACCTCGGTCAACTCCGCGGCGCTCGGCGGCCGGTCCACGTACGGGCGCACCCCGTAACCCACACCGGCCTCGTCCAGGGCGGACCGGGCGGCGGCGCACTTCGAGCAGGACGGGTTGTTCCAGATCTCCATGCCGTCATGGTCGCAGCAGTCCCGCCCCTAGGCCGCGGCGGCCACGGCGAACGCGGGTCGACCGGTCGTCACCTCGCAGCCGACGCCTCGCACTGACGGCCCGCTTGGGGTGTGTGTCCGGTTCGGCGAAGGCTTCCGGGTGCGGCGTGGGTTGTCGTGTCCGGTTGGTGGTGGATTGCGGTGGCGGGCGCCACCACCCCGGCGGGCATGGGCCGGGGGGCCGGCGCGTGATACCCATCGTGACCGCGTGACCCCCGCACCGTTCCGGCGGCCCGGGGCGACGGCCGGAATGCCGGCCGGACCCACGTCGTTACACCCCCCGGGATTGCTGGAGCGGTGGCCGCCGGAATGTGTGGCCCGCCCGGCCGGTTACATCCCTCGGGACCGCGCCCCACCCCCCGAACGCAGGGCGCACCCCTCTCTTTCTGGCTTGACCTTTCCTTTCCGTGGCACACCCGCCCCCCCTGGTGTGTGCCGCGTACCCCCGATCGAAAGGTGCTTCATCATGCGTACCGATCTGATCCGTAAGGCTGCCCTGACCGCTGCCGGCCTCGCCTTCACCGGCGGCGCCGTCGCCGGCCCCGTCACCGCCGCCCACGCCGCCCCCACCACCGACAGCAAGCCGGCCACCCAGGACCGCAAGAGCGGCGAGAAGGAACTCGGCGTGCGCTACGAGGCCCAGCCGAACTTCTACTACTGCGGCCCCGCCGCCACCCGCAACGCCCTGAGCGTGCAGGGCAAGGACATCA
>NZ_JBEYTP010000092.1:0-11038 GCF_040643125.1 Micromonospora sp. NPDC047465 | reverse complement strand
ATTTCCGCTTGACGCGGCGGGCGGGTACCCCTGTGCGGGGTGCCGGCCAGCGGCGTCTTCGCATCCGACCGTCAGCGGCCGCCCTCGGCCAGTTCGGCGAGCATCCCCTCGCAGCTGCGGACGACGACCTGTGCGCCCCGCCGCTGGGTCAGCCGGAGCGAGCTGTCCTCCGCCCGGTTCCGCCAGCTCCACTGCGCGTCGGCGGCGACATCCCAGAGCTGCTGCGTGGTCGCGCCGTGTTCGACGCCGAGTCGGGCGGCCAGGCCGACGCCGTCCCCGCCGACCAGCCGCCGTGCCTCCTCGGCCAACTCGGTGTCGAAGCCGAGCCGGGTGTTCCGCAACGCCGCGAGCAGTCGCAGCTCCTGGAACTCGTGCGCGCCGGCGAGGATCTGCTCCAGCATGGTGAGCAGCTCATCGGCGCCCGGTTCGGGTTCGGCTCGCAGCAGCGCCTCCACGGCGACCATCGCCGAGCGCGCCTTGAGCGCGTCCCGCCGGTCGATGAGGAGGCGGTTCACCGACTCGCGCAGCTCGGTCAGGCCGCTGCGGCGGATGAGTTCGGCGGACAGCTTGGCCCGGTTGTCGCAGCCGGTACGGACCAGGGTGGTCGCGAGCCGGACCCCGAAGAGGCCGAGCCGGTCGAGCAGCGCGGCGCGTACCTCGGCGTCCAGCCGTACGGGTAGCTCGCCGCCGGCGAAGCGGTCGGCCGAGAGCAGGTGGGGCTCCAGGGCCTCACGGGGCACGCGGGCCAACTGCGCGAGCACCGCGAAATCCGACTCGCTGAGCACCCGGCCGGCCAGGCCGATCAGCCCGCTGCACGCCACCGTGTCCACGCAGAGCGCGTTCACGCGGGGGTCGCGGTACTGCCGGCGGGCGAGTTGGCGGGCGGTGAGCAGGGCGTCGATCTGTCCGCCGCCGGTCTCGTCGGCCCGGGACAGCACCAGGACGACGTTCACCGGGGCCGCCTGGCCGACGGCGCTCTCCCGGCTGCTCTCCAGGACCCTCAGGTCGGTGCCGCGACCGTCCCGGGTCAGGTACAACACCGCGTCGGCGTCGCGCAGGACCCGGTCCATCACCGGCGCCCGGCCGTGCTCGTCCACGCCGGTGATCGCGGGCGTGTCGATGAGGGTCACCTGCCGTAGGGCCCGGGTGGGCCACCGCACCACGATGTCGCGCAGCTCGCCGGCTCGCCAGCCGACGAGGTCCACCCGCATCCCCGTCGCCGACTTGACCATCGCCAGCTCCTGCGGCGGGTGACTGGTCGAGTAGGCGATGGCGCGTGGCTGCGGCGCGTCCTCGTACCAGGTGAAGACGTCGGTGCCGTCCGCGTCGCCGACGGGCGCGACCTCCTCGCCCATGATGGCGTTCAGCACCGTGGACTTCCCGCAACGCCAGGGGCCGGCGACCGCGAGGCGCAGCGGCTGCTCCAACCGCGCCAGTTGGTGACGGAGAGCAGCGGTGGCCCGCGGGTTGTCCCGGTAGAGCTGCAGGGCGCGCTGCAGCAGCCCCCACACCGCCTCGTCGAGCCGCAGGCCGACGGTCATGCGGGGGACCCCAGCCCCGCCGGGGCGGTCCGGGCCCCGGTCAACTGTTGGGCCTGGTCGTAGAGCGCGGCCAGCCGGGTCATCTTCAGTCGGATCTCGCGCTGGCGCTGCTCGCGGACGGCCATGTCGGTGTCGGCAGCCTGCTTGGCGGTGCGGAACGACTGGATGATGGCCTCCTGCAACTCCTCGGTCAGCGCGGTGAAGTGGTCTCGGAGCATCCGCTGCACCTGCCGGACGGTGTCCCGGCAGTCCTTGTTCATGCGGACGAAGTAGTCGTCGACGTGGCGCTGGATCGCCGTCTTGACCGTCGACTGGCGGCGGCGGAGCAGCTGTCTGCTCTCGTCGTGGATGCTCTTGCCGCCGAACAGCGCGCCGGCGCCGATCGAGACAGGGTTGATCATCGGCATGCCGGCCAGCGTGAGCGCAAGGCCGAACATCAGCAGGCCCCCGTACGAGCCCTTCATGCCGGTGATCACCTTCTGGCTCGCGGTGAACCGGTCGATGTGCGGTCGTTCGATCTCCGGCAGCCGGTCGCCGAGGTCCTCCGGCACGGTCACCGACCAGGGCGGCAGCACGTCGTAGCCGTACCGGGCGAAGTTGGCGGCCACCCGGCGCGCGGCCCAGTCGCAGCGCTGGACCAGCCACTCGTGGTTCGCCTCCGCCGCCTCGGTCATGCTGCGTTCGAGCCAGTCCTGGAAGGTGTCCCAGGCGACGAGCGGGTCCGCCGTGTCGAACGCCTCGTCGACCATTCGCAGGATCTGGCGGGTCCGGTCGCGCAGGTCGTACTCGATGTCGGAGAGCAGGTCGCCCATCTCGTCGCTGAGGGTGTTCTGCCAGCGCGTGGAGCAGCGACGCAACTCGTCGACCTCCCGCTGGGCCGCGTGCAGCTGGGAGATCGGGCCGGACTGCTGCTGCGCCTCCTGGCTCTCCAGTTCGGCGCGCAGCGGCGCGGCGAGCTGCTCGACCACCGTTCGAGCGGTCAACGCCACCGAGGCGCGCGCCAGCGGATCGGCCTTGCCGGCCAGGTCCCGCTGGAGCCGGGCGATCAGCACCGGGAAGCCCGACTCGGCGTTGAGCTCGCGGTCGTCGGTGACGGCCGCCCGCAGGCGTAACGCCGACGAGACCGGGATCAGCGCCGCCGGTACGCCTGCCTCGGCGAGGTGTCGCCGGTTGCGTTCGGCGACGGCACGCCAGTCCGTCACCAGGTCGGTCTTGGTCTGCACCACCACCACGTTCGGGTGCGACCGGGTGATGTGCAGCAGCATGTTGATCTCGGCGACGGAGAGTTCCCGGGTCGAATCGGAGACCAGCAACACCGCGTCCGCACGACTCACGGCGGCGATCGGGATGCCGCCACCGATCGCGGTCGCCTCGTCGCTGCCGGCGGTGTCCACCAGCACCAGTCCGGCGCCGAGCAGCGCCCGCGGCAGCCCGATCTCGACGTGCGCGGGGCCGCCGCCGGGCCGACGCCCGAGCGTGCCGGCCACCGCGGACGCGATCCGGTCCACCGGTACCGCGGTTCGCTCGACGGTCCCGGCGTCGACCGGGCCCGCCGCGGGCGGCGTGTGGACCACCGCCGCCGAGGCGACCTCGCCGTGGCGCACGACCGTCGGCAGCACAGTGGTGGAACCGTCCCCGACCGGGCAGACCGGAGCGTTGACGATCGCGTTGACCAACTGGCTCTTGCCCTGGTTCGGCTCGCCGACGACCAGGACGCGCAGGGTCGGGTCGAGCAGTTGGACGCGCTTGTCGCGGACGGCCTGGAGCAGATCGCCCCGTCCGTGTTCGCGGCACGTGCGGGCGATCCCGTCGAGCACGTCCAACCAGATCCCCGCCATCACCGCACCAAGTGTGCGGATTTCGGCTCAAATATCAAGAGGGATGCGGAGAAAGCCGGATCGCCGTCCGCGATCCGGCTTTCCCGCCGTCGTCCGGAAAACGGTCAGAGCAGACCGTCGCCGAGACCCAGCAGCCCGCCGCCGGAGGAAGCGGAGACCTCGCCGTGAACCTCGGCCTTGCCGCTCACACCGCCGGTGACGTCACCGGTCACGCCGCCGACCGCGCCGGTGACGCCGCCGAGGACGCCGTCCACCTGGCCCGTCACGCCGCCCACAGTCGACGGCACGTCGACCGGCGGGACCAGGCCGGTGCCGCCGTCACCCAGACCGAGCCCGCCCAGCGCGTCGTCGCCACCCAGCGAGCCGACGATCCCGCCGACCTGGCCCTCGGCGCCGGACAGCGCGCCCCCGAGCAGGCCGTCCGGAGTGCCGAGCAGGCCGTGGTCGGTGGCGTCGAGCACGGTGCCCGGGTTGCCGACCGTGCCGGCCAGATCCCCGACCACCGGGTCGGCCGTGGTGTCCACCGCGCCGACCACGTCGGCGTCGAGGGTGTGCGCCAGGTCGTGCACCCCGACGAGATTGGTGTCGAGACCGCTCTGCCCGACACCCAGGCCGATCCCGGGCAGTACGGTGGCCGTGACGCCGACGGCCGCCGGGTCGACGGTGATGGCGCCGAGCACACCGGCCTTGACGTCCAGGCCGCTGTAGCCGCCGACGCTGAGCTCCGGCGTCGCCGTCTGCAGCTGACTGACGGCGCCGGTGACGTCTGCCACGAGCGGGTCGGCTCCGAGCTGACCGGTCACCGGAGCCACCGGGGCGAGCCCCTGGGTCGGGGCGTAGTCGACCACCAGCGGGACGACGTCCTGCACGTCGGCGGGGGTGATGTCGGTGAGGCCCGCGGCCTGCAGCGCGCCCTCCGGGTCGAGGTCGAACGCCGCCTTGGCGTCGGCGTCGGTGAGCAGATTGAGCACGAAGTCGTGCAGGGTCATGTGCGGGATCTCCTCGATGTGCGTCGGCGACCGTTGATCGTCGACACCGACGCTATTGCCGGTGACCGGCTCCGGTCATCGGGGCCGAGCCCCCGACCCGCCCCGCCGGATTAGGGCACGCGCCCCCTCGTACGTTAGGGGGAATGGGGGGTCCCGGCCCGGCCTGATTTAGGGTCCTGATGCCGGAGTGATCTCTGGTACGAACGTAGGAGCCCACGGGGTTTTGCCGGGGGTGGTCGCCGCGCGGTGTGGACGCCGTCGCCCCGACCGGCCGACTCGCGGTGAGGGAAGAAAGCGCATGCCGTACGTCCTGGGGATAGACATCGGAAGCACCAACACCGCGGCCACCGTTGCCCGGCGACAGGGCGCGACGTGGAGCCGCCCCGAGGGGGTCCCGCTGGACGCGGGGTCGGTGATCGTGCCGTCGGTGCTGCACCTCGCCCTGGACGGCAGGCTCACGGTCGGCGAGCCCGGCACCGACGACGGGGCCCGGACGGCCCGGGGCTTCGTGCGGCGGGTCGGCGACGACGTGCCCCTGATGCTCGCCGGCGAGGCGTGTCCACCGCAGACGCTGACCGCGGTGCTGACGTCGTGGGTGGTCGAACGCGTGCGCGACCGCGAGGGCGAGCCCGCCCAGGCCGTCGTGCTCAGCCACCCGGCGGGCTGGGGCCGGCATCGGCGCGAGCTGTTGCACGCCGCCCTGCGGGAGTTCGGCCTGGGCCACGTGACGCTGCTTCCGCGTACTGTCACGGTGGCCGAGAGCCACGCGGCACGGGGCTTCCCGGGCAGCGCCGCCGTGGTCTACGCCCTGGGCGGCAACACCTTCGAGGCGGCCCTCGTCCGCCGCACCCCACGCGGCACGTACGAGACCTTCGGCTTCCCGCAGGGGCTCGAGTGGATCGGCGGTGCCGACTTCGACGAGGCGCTCGCCGAGCACGTGCGCACCGCACTCATCCGTGACCTCGGCGGCACCACACCCCGGCAGGCGTACGACCCGCTGCTCGGGCTGCTGCCCGGGTGCGAGCGGGCCAAGCGTGAGCTGACCGTCGGCACGCAGACCGACGTGCTCCTGACGCTGCCGAGCGGGCCGGCCCGCGTGCCGGTGAGCCGGGTGCAGTTCGAGGACATGATCCGCCCGGCGGTGCAGGCGACGATCGACCTGCTGCTGCGGACCGTACGCTCCGGCGGGCTGGCGCCGGCGCAGCTCGACGGCGTCCTGCTCGCCGGCGGGTCCACCCGGATCCCGCTGATCGCCGAGCTGCTCGCCGCGGCCCTTCCGATACCGGTCGAGGTGGAGCCTGATCCGCAGCTGACCGCCGCGACGGGCGCGGCCCTCGCCGCCTGTCAGACGGTGTCGCCGCGCCCCCGGCGCGAGGGGCGGGACGACGGCCCGGCCCCCGATGGCACCGCCGGCCGCGTCGGTGCGCCGGCCGTCGCGCCGCAGCACCGACCCGATCACCACCGCGGGGTCGCAAGCGAACCACCACCGCGCCCCCCGGTCCGGTTCGCCCCTCTGGAACTGCCGAAGGCGTCCCGCCTGGCGCTGGCCCGCCGGCGGGGCGGCAGAGGATGACCAGCATGACCATGAGCGGCGTCGCCGGGCACCGGCTGGTGCTGGACCGGCGGCCGCAGGGCCTGCTCGACGCGGTGGCGGCGGCTCCGACGTCGCCGCTGGTGCTCGGCGTGACGGGCCCCGGCGGCCACGGCCGCAGCGCCTACCTCCAGGAGCTGGCCGCGGTCTACCGGCGGGCCGGGTGCACCGTCCTCGAGAGCGCGCCCGACCAGCCCGACGCGGTCGACCCGGACACGGTGCTGCTGGTCGACGACGCGCAGCTGCTGGACGACGCCCGGCTTCGGGCGCTGCGCCACCTGGTGACCGCCCGCCGGCACCGCCTGGTCGTCGGCTACCGACCGTGGCCCCGGCCGGCGGCGCTGGCCGAGCTGGCCGCCGCGTTGCGGCGGGACGGGCACCTGGTCCTGCTCACCCCGTTCACCAGAGAGCAGACCGCCGCCTATCTCGCCTGCGCGCCGGAGCTCGGCCGACAGCCCGACCTGGTCGACTTCGTGCACGGGCAGACCGGCGGTGTGCCCCGCTACGTCGAGCGGCTGGTCCGCGGGCTGCGCGGCCAGCAGGGACCACCGGACGTTCCCGCGGAGCCGTCCCGGCAGGTCATCCTCGAGTTCGGGCCGGATCTGGAGGACCTGGCTCCCGACGTCCGACGGCTGCTGCTCGCCGTCGCGGCCGGCGTACCGCTGCCGGTGGACCTGCTCGGCGCGCTGCTCGACCGGGAGCTGGCCGAGGTGGACGAGCTGATCGGCGCGACCCGGGCGGCCGGGCTGCTCGGCGCGGACGGCCGGCTCGCGCCGATCGTGCGGCGGGCGGTGACCGCGCTGAGCCCGGTCACCGAGCGCACCGCGGTCTGGCTCCGGCTCACCCAACTACAGCTGGCCCGGGGTGGGCCGGTCCTCCCGCTGGTTCGCTCGCTGCTCGCCGCCGGAGTGGCCGGCGAGTGTCCGGCACCGACGCTCGAGGCCGCCGCCGAGGAGGCGCTGGCGGGCGAGCCCGCGGTCGCGGCGGAACTCTTCGCCGCGGCCACGGTCGCCGGGCGGCCCGCCGCCGTCCGGCAGGCGGTCGCCGCGGCGCTCGCCGGTGATCTCGACCTCGCCCTGCGGCTGGCGGACCGGCTGCTCGCCGCGGCCCCCGCAGCCGAGCAGGTGGAGGCGGCGGTGGTCGCCGCGACGGCGCTCGCACACCGTGGCCAGGGCGTTCGCAGTGTGGAGCTGTACCGGTGGGCGGGCGGCGCCACCGCGGAGGCGTTCGCCGCCCTCGGCGCACTCGCCGTCGGCCAACAGGTCGACGGAGCGGACCCGCCGGCGGACGACCGTGCCGGTGGACCGCCCACCCTGCACCACAGCGCCGCCCGGCTGATGGCCGACGGAATTCGGGGCAGCCTCGCCGGACCACCCACCACCGCGCTGTCCACCCTCGTGCAGGCAGCGGCGCTGCTGGAGCCGGCAGGCCGGGCGGTGCTCCTGCCGGACAGCCCGGCCGCGCTCGCCGCGTTGACGGCGATGCACTGCGGCGAACTGGACATCGCCGAGGGGGTCCTCGACCGGGCGGTGACCAGCGGCATCGGCGGTCCGCTGTTGGCCCGACGGCACCGGTTGCTGCAGGCCTGGATCGCGATGGTCCGAGGAGGGACCGGCCTCGCGGCCGACCACCTCGCCACGGTGACCGCCGGCGGCCGGCCGCTCGAATCGCGCGACCTGCTATTCGCCAGGGCGATGGAGATGGGGATCGCCCGGCGCAACAGTGACCTCGGCGCGCTCCAGCGTGGCTGGGGCGCCGCCCTGGAGGCGCTGGTCCGCCACCCTGTCGACCTGTTCACGCTGCTGCCGCTCGGCGAGTTGGCCATCGCCGGGGCACGCCTGGGCCACCTGAGCCGGCTGGAGCCGTACCTGCGCCAGGCACGGCAGTTGCTGGCCCGGCTCGGCGACCCGCCGCTGTGGACCGTGCCCCTGCACTGGAGTGGCCTGCACGCGGCGATCCTCGCCGAGCGACCGACGGCGGCCGACGACCACGTGGCCGCCCTGCTCGGCGCGGCGGACCACAACCGGTACGCCACGGTGGTCGCCGCAGCCGCCGCCTGCTGGGTGGAGGTGTTGCGCGGGACGGTCGACCCGGTCCGGGTGGAGGCCGCCGCCCGGGGGCTGCACGACGCCGGGCTGTGCTGGGACGGCGCTCGGCTCGCCGGCCAGGCCGCCATCCGCACCTCGGACCGACGGGCGATGACCACCCTGCTGGACTGCGCCCGGATGCTGCAGGGACGCCCGGCCGGGGCCAAGGGCGGGCAGCGCCCTCCGGGCGGTCTCGCCGACGCCGTCGCGAGCCCCGCGGGGCACCGCCTCAGCGAGCGGGAGTGGGAGGTGGCCGAGCTGGTGCTCGCCGGGTCGACCTATCGCGAGATCGGTGACCGGCTGTTCATCTCGGCGAAGACGGTGGAGCACCACGTGGCGCGGATGCGGTCCCGGCTCAACTGCGCCAACCGGGCCGAGTTGCTGTCCCTGCTGCGGACGATCCTCGCCGACCGGTCGGACGGCGCGACTCGGCAGACCTGGCCGGAACGGACGCCGTCGAGGTCCCGGTCACGAGAGCAAGGAGAGGACGACAGATGACGCCTTCCGTGGTCAGCGTCGGCAGCCTGAGCAGCGCGCTGAACGACCTGGTCGACCGCGTGCCGGGGGCAGAGTACGCGGTGGTGCTGTCCCCGGACGGGCTGCCGCTCGGTGTCTCCCGGAGTGTCGACGACGAGCTCGCCGGGCAACTGTCCAGTGTGGTCGGGGGACTGGAGGCATTCGGCCTGGCCGCGGCCCGGGTGTGCGTCGGCGGGGCGCTGCGTCAGGTCGTCGTGCAGATGTCCCGGGCGTTCCTGTTCACCGCCACCACCCGGAACGGGGCGATCCTCACCGTCCTGATCGGCGGTGACGCGGAGGTCGGCGACATGGCGTACGAGGTGGCGCTCTTCGTCGGGCAGGCCGAACGGCACCTGCCGGTGCGCCTCGATGCGGCCTCGACGGTGCGGGGCGGGGACACCGGTGCGGACTCCGGCCCGGCCCCCACCTGGCCGGGTCCGTCGGTGACCCACCGCTGACCGCCGCACGAGCACATCGACCAGCGGGACCAGCCGGCGTCGAGCCCGCTGACGCCGGACCGGGCCAGCCTCGCAGTCAGATCAGGCCGTGCGCCAGCATCGCCTCCGCCACCCGGCGGAACCCGTCGATGTTCGCCCCGGCCACGTAGTCGCCGGGCAGGCCGTACTCGTCGGCGGTGGCCCAGCAGCGGTCGTGGATGTTCCGCATGATCCCCCGCAGCCGCTGCTCCGACTCGGCGAAGGTCCACGAGTCCCGGCTGGCGTTCTGCTGCATCTCCAGCGCGCTCACCGCCACCCCGCCGGCGTTGGCCGCCTTGCCCGGCGCGAACCGCACCCCGGCCCGGCCCAGGATCCGCACCGCCTCCGGCGTGGTGGGCATGTTCGCACCCTCCACCACCGCGACGCAGCCGCCGGCCACCAGCGCCGCGGCCTCCGCGCCGCCGATCTCGTTCTGCGTCGCGCACGGCAGCGCCAACTGGCAGGGCACGTCCCAGACGGTACGACCGGAGACCGCCACCGCGTGCGGCACGTGCCGCGCGTAGTCGTCCAGCCGGGCCCGGCGCCGTTCCTTCAACTCCCGCAGCAGTTCCAGGTCGATGCCCTTCTCGTCGAGCACGTAGCCGGACGAGTCCGAGCAGGCGACGACCTTCCCGCCGAGTTGGTGCACCTTCTCGATCGCGTAGATCGCCACGTTGCCGGAGCCGGACACCACCACCCGCTTGCCCTCCAGGCTGTCCCCGGCCTGCCGCAGCATCTCCTCGGCGAAGAACACCGCCCCGTAGCCGGTCGCCTCCCGGCGCACCTGCGCGCCCCCGTACGCCAGGCCCTTGCCGGTGAGCACGCCCGACTCGTACCGGTTGGTGATCCGCTTGTACTGGCCGAACAGGTAGCCGATCTCCCGGCCGCCTACGCCGATGTCCCCGGCCGGCACGTCGGTCTCCGCGCCGATGTGCCGGTACAGCTCGGTCATGAAACTCTGGCAGAACCGCATCACCTCGCGGTCGGAGCGCCCCTTCGGGTCGAAGTCCGCGCCGCCCTTGCCGCCGCCGATCGGCAGCCCGGTCAGCGCGTTCTTGAAGATCTGCTCGAAGCCGAGGAACTTCACGATCCCCAGGTACACCGACGGGTGGAAACGTAGCCCGCCCTTGAACGGGCCGAGCGCGCTGTTGAACTCCACCCGGAAACCCCGGTTCACCAGGACCCGGCCGTGGTCGTCCTCCCACGGCACCCGGAAGATGACCTGCCGTTCCGGCTCGCAGATCCGCTCGATGATCCTCGCCTCGGTGTACTCGGGGTGCCGGGCCAGGGCCGGACCGATGCTCTCCAGCACCTCGCGCACCGCCTGGTGGAACTCCGGCTCTCCCGGATTGCGGGCGACCACGCTGTTGAACACCGTCTCCACGGACTCCGGCATAGGACACGTCCCTTCACTACTTGCTGGTAGCCACGTTGCTACCACCCGGCACCCGCGTACCCGCCAACCGTCCCGGGATACGGACCGTGACCTTCGTCCGGTTCACTATTCGCCGTGGACGACTCGATCTGGGCCGCGGTCCGGGCCTCGCGCGGCTGGCTGGACGCCGCCAACGGCACCGGACAGGCCGAAATGACCTGCCGGATCCTCAAGCTCACCGAGGAGGCGGGGGAGGCGGCGGGCGCCTGGATCGGTCTGCTCGGCCAGAATCCGCGCAAGGGCGTCACCCACACGCGGGACGACGTGGCGGCGGAACTGGCGGACGTGGCGTTCACCGCGCTGGTCGCCATCGAGAGCCTCGGGCTGGACGCGGCAACGGTGCTCGGCTCGTGTGCGGCCAAGGTCCGGGGTCGGGTGGGGCCTCTTCCTGGGTGAGTTCGTTCCTGGGCTCTTGTGGGTGTGCTTGCCTCGCTTCGCCCGGGGGCCGGTGGCGGGCGTTGGCGCGGCGGTGTGGGTTTGCGGTGCGTGGTGGTGGGGGTGTGGGGGTGTGGCCCGCCGTGCCCGGCTCCGGGCGGTCAGGCTTGATCCCTGCGCCGGGCACGGC
>NZ_JBEYTP010000091.1:0-11520 GCF_040643125.1 Micromonospora sp. NPDC047465 | reverse complement strand
TCGGGGGCGCGGGTGACGATCGCGGCGTGCGACGTGGCCGACCGGGACGCCCTAGCCGGGCTGCTGGCCGAGCTGGGCGAGCCCGTCCGCGCCGTGATCCACGCCGCCGGGGCGGCGCAGTCCACCCCGCTCGCCGAGATGACCGCCGACGAGCTGACCCACGTCCTGCTGGCCAAGGTCGACGGTGCGGCGAACCTGGACGAGCTGCTGTCCGACGAGGCGCTGGACGCGTTCGTGGTGTTCTCGTCGATCGCCGGGGTGTGGGGTTCGGCGGGCCAGGCCGGCTACGCCGCCGCCAACGCGTACCTCGACGGCCTGGTGGCGCGTCGGCGCGCCCGGGGCGCGGCCGGCACGGCGGTGGCCTGGGGCCCCTGGGCCGGCGCGGGCATGGCCCACGGCGAGCAGCAGGAGCAGCTCGGCCGTCGCGGGTTGCCGGCGCTCGCGCCGGAGCTGGCGGTCACCGCGTTGCAGGCCGCGCTGGACCGCGACGACACGTCGGTCGTCGTCGCCGACGTGGCCTGGGACCGGTTCGCCGCCTCGTTCACCGCACTGCGCCCCAGCCCACTGCTGGGCGGCATCCCCGAGGCCCGGACGACCGACCGGCAGGAGACCCCGCCGTCGGACGCGGGCGCGCCGCAGGCGCTGCGCGACCGGTTGGCCGCCGCCGGCGCGGCCGAGCGGGAGCGCATCCTGCTCGACCTCGTACGCCACAGCGCGGCCACGGTCCTCGGCCACCGCACCCCGGCCGCGATCCGCGCCGGGCGGGGCTTCCTGGAACTCGGCTTCGACTCGCTCACCGCCGTCGAGCTGCGCAACCGGCTCACCGCCGAGACCGGCCTCGCCCTGCCCACCACCCTCGTCTTCGACCACCCGACGCCGGCGGCCCTCGCCGACCACCTGCGCGCCGAGCTGGCCCCCGCCGCCCCGGCCACCCCGGTCGTCGCCGAGATCGACCGGCTGGACCAGCTGCTGCGCACGGCCCCGGCGGAGCAGCGCGACGACGCGGAGATCACCCGCCGGCTGGAGGACCTGCTCTCCCGGTGGCGGGCCGCCAGCCGGCCGGCGCCCGCGAGCGACCCCGCCGACGACCTGGCGGAAGACCTGGCGGACGCGAGCGAGGACGACATCTTCGACATCATCCAGCGGGAGTTCGGCAAGTCCTGACCGTCGCCCGCCCTAGGGGTGGGCCGGTCGCATCTAGGGGTGTGCGCCGCCTGTCGGGCTCCGTAGGGTCGGAGCCCGACAGGCGGATGCCGTCCCGCGCCGGTGCGCGGACGGGCGGTGGGGGTGCACGCGGGTGCCCGGAGGGACGGGAGGTTCCGTGTGACCGGCTCCCACGGCCGCCAGCTACTCGCGATCAGCGACCTGCACGTCGTGTACGCGGAGAACCGCGCGCTCGTCGAGGCCATGCGCCCGAACAGCGACGACGACTGGCTGATCGTCGCCGGCGACGTCGGCGAGTTCGTCGCCGACATCGAGTGGGCGCTCGGCCTGCTCCGGGACCGCTTCGCCAAGGTGGTCTGGGCGCCCGGCAACCACGAGCTGTGGACGCCCCGCGACGACCCGAACCAGCTGCGCGGCGAGGCCCGCTACCGACACCTCGTGGAGCTGTGCCGCCGCCTCGGCGTGGTCACCCCCGAGGATCCGTACCCGGTGTGGGACGCCGACGGCGACCCCGTCCTGATCGTCCCGCTCTTCGTCGGGTACGACTACACGTGGCGGCCCCCCGGCACGTACACCCGGGAGCAGGCCCTCGCCCGGGCGCACGAGACGGGCGTCGTCTGCACCGACGAGATCCTGCTGCACCCGGACCCGTACCCGAGCCGGGACGCCTGGTGCCGGGCGCGGGTGATCCAGACCGAGCGGCGGCTCGACGCGGAACGCGGCGGGCTGCCCACCGTCCTGGTCAACCACTACCCGCTGGTCCGCGAGCCGACCCGCATCCTGCGCTACCCCGAGTTCGCCCAGTGGTGCGGCACCGACCTCACTGCGGACTGGCACCTGCGCTACGACACCCGCGTCGCCGTCTACGGCCACCTGCACATCCCCCGCACCACCTGGTACGACGGGATCCGGTTCGAGGAGGTCTCCGTCGGCTACCCGCGCGAGTGGCGACGCCGCGCCAACCCGCCGGGACAACTCCGGTCGATCCTGCCGGCCCCCGCCCGGCGCCCCGCCTGACCACCCCTCCAGCGGGCGTCGCCGCGCGTCGCCGCGACCCACTCCGGCCTGCGCTTATTCGGTTTGTCCGGCGGCCCGCACGCCCGGCTGAATGAGGGGTCCGTAGGGGTTGGGCCGCAGATCAGCGCTCAGTACCGTCCACACACGGTGGCGGTCAGGTGCCGGCATTGCGGGGTCGGACGGTGCGGTGGCGTGCGCGTGATCAGCGGTGAGGAAACACATTGAAGCGCTAGGTGGTTCTCTCGCCATCGGTCCTCTCCGGTCAATTACGCCGAGTCGAATCGATGGCTTGCTCAATGTTCGGCGGAATTGATCGGTAGCAAGCTCCGGGCGGGTGGGTCATGGCGGACGACGAAAAGCTCCTCGAACACCTGAAGTGGGTGACCACCGAGCTCCGCCAGGCGCACCGGCGCCTGCGGGAACTGGAGAGCTCCGAGCCGGAGCCGATCGCCATCGTGGGCATGGCGTGCCGGTTCCCCGGCGGGGTGGGCTCACCCGAGGAACTGTGGGACCTGGTGGCCGCCGGCGCGGACGCGACCGGGACGTTCCCCGACGACCGCGGCTGGGACCTGGCGGCGCTGTACCACCCGGACCCCGACCACCCCGGCACCTCGTACAGCGACCGTGGCGGCTTCCTGCGCGACGCCGGCCACTTCGACCCGACGCTGTTCGGCATCTCCCCGCGCGAGGCCCTCGCCATGGACCCGCAGCAGCGCCTGCTGCTGGAGACCACCTGGGAGGTGTTCGAGCGCGCCGGCATCGACGCGAACTCGCTGCGCGGCAGCCGCACCGGCGTCTTCGTCGGCACCGCCGGCCAGGACTACGCCACGGTGCTCCGCCGCCTTCCCGAGGGCGCCGAGGGGTACGTGCTCACCGGCACCGCCGCCAGCGTCATCTCCGGCCGGCTCGCCTACTCGTTCGGCCTCGAAGGGCCGGCCGTCACCATCGACACCGCCTGCTCCTCGTCCCTGGTCGCCCTGCACCTGGCCAGCCAGGCCCTGCGCGACGGCGAGTGCAGCCTCGCCGTCGCCGGCGGCGTCAGCGTCATGGCCACCCCCGGCGGCTTCATCGAGTTCTCCCGCCAGCGCGGCCTCGCCTCCGACGGTCGCTGCAAGGCGTTCTCCGCCGACGCCGACGGCACCGGCTGGTCCGAGGGCGTCGGCATGCTGCTCGTCGAACGGCTCTCCGACGCCCAGCGCAACGGGCGACGCATCCTCGCCGTCATCCGGGGCAGCGCCGTCAACCAGGACGGCGCCAGCAGCGGCCTCACCGCCCCCAACGGCCCCGCCCAGCAGCGCGTCATCCGCCAAGCCCTGGAGAACGCCCGCCTCGCCCCCGCCGACGTCGACGCCGTCGAGGCGCACGGCACCGGCACCCGGCTCGGCGACCCCATCGAGGCACAGGCGCTGCTCGCGACGTACGGGCAGGACCGACCCACCGACCGCCCACTGTGGCTCGGTTCGCTGAAGTCGAACATCGGGCACACCCAGGCCGCCGCCGGCGTCGCCGGGGTCATCAAGATGGTGCAGGCGATGCGGCACGGGCTGCTCCCCGCGACCCTGCACGTCGAGACCGCGTCCCCGCACATCGACTGGTCGGCCGGCGCCGTCTCGCTGCTCACCGAGGCGCGGCCGTGGGCCGACGCGGACGACCGGCCCCGGCGGGCCGCGGTCTCCTCGTTCGGCATGAGCGGCACCAACGCCCACCTCATCCTGGAGCAGGCGCCCGAGCCCACGGCCGAGCCGGCCGCCGAGCCCGCCCCGCGCGCGCTCCCGGTGGTTCCGGTGCTGCTCTCGGCCGCCCAGGCCGCCGCCCTGCCGGCCCAGGCCGAGCGGTGGGCGGCCGCGCTCGCCGCCGACCCGGTCCTGCGCCCGCTCGACGTGGCCTTCTCGTCGGTGGTCGCCCGGGCAGCCCTGGACCACCGGGCCGTGGTCGCCGCCGCGGGCCGGGACGACCTGCTGGCCGGGCTGCGTGCCCTGGCGGCCGGTGAGCCGTCCGGCGCGGTGGTCGCCGGTCAGGCCGGGGACCGGGGCTCGCTCGCGGTGCTGTTCTCCGGTCAGGGAGCCCAGCGCGCCGGGATGGGCCGCGAGTTGTACGAGACCTTCCCCGTCTTCGCGTCGGCGCTGGACGAGGTGTGCGGGCACCTGGACCGGGTGTTGCCGCAGCCGCTTCGTGAGGTCCTGTTCGCGCCCGACGGCTCGCCGGAGGCGGGCCTGCTGGACCAGACCGTGTTCACCCAGGCCGGGCTGTTCGCCGTCGAGGTGGCGCTGTTCCGCCTCGTGGAGTCGTTCGGGGTCGTGCCGGACTTCGTGGGCGGCCACTCGGTCGGGGAGATCACGGCCGCGTACGTGGCCGGGGTGCTGACGCTGAAGGACGCGTGCGCCCTGGTCGCGGCCCGCGGCAAGCTGATGCAGGCGTTGCCGGCCGGCGGCGGGATGCTGGCGGTGAACGCGCCCGAGGCCGAGGTGCTGGCCTCGCTGGACGGGCTGACCGACCGGCTGGGCATCGCGGCGGTCAACGGCCCGTCCTCCGTCGTCGTCTCGGGTGCGGTGGAGGCCCTGGACGAGGTGGCGCGGGCCTGGCGGGAGCGGGGCGTCCGGACGCGGCGGCTGACGGTCAGCCACGCGTTCCACAGCCCGCTGATGGAGCCGATGCTGGCGACGTTCCGCCGCATCCTCGGCAAGCTGACGTTCTCCGCCCCGACGCTGCCGATCGTGTCCAACCTGACCGGAGCCCTCGCGGACCCCGAGGAGATCCGCACCGCCGACTACTGGGTCCGGCACGTCCGCGAGGCCGTCCGGTACGCCGACGGGATCGCCGCCCTGCGCGCGGCCGGCGCCGACACGTTCCTGGAGATCGGCCCGCAGAGCGTCCTCACCGCGCTGACCGGCGACATCCTGCCCGGCGACGACGACGTGCTCGCCGTCGCGGCCCAGCGCAAGGACCGGCCCGAGGCGCACGCCCTGCTCGTCGCCCTCGGCGACCTGCACGTCCACGGCGTCCCCGTCACCTGGCAGGCGTGGTTCGCCGACACCTCCGCGGCGCGGGTGGACCTGCCGACGTACGCGTTCCAGCGGGAGCGGTTCTGGCCCGAGGTGGGGTCGTGGCGGGTCGGTGACGTCTCCGGTGCGGGTCTCGGGGTTGCCGGTCATCCGCTGCTGGGTGCGGCGGTGCGCCTGGCGGGTGACGACGAGGTGGTGTTGACGGGTCGGTTGGCGTTGTCGTCGCATCCGTGGTTGGGCGATCACGTGGTGTCGGGTGCGGTGGTGGTGCCGGGCACGGCTCTGGTGGAGTTGGTGGTGCGGGCCGGCGACGAGGTGGGTTCGTCGCGGGTGCGGGAGCTGACCGTCTCGGCGCCGCTGGCGTTGCCGGCGTCCGGTGCGGTGCGGGTGCAGGTGCGCGTCGGCGCGGCGGAGGAGTCCGGGGCGCGCCAGGTGACGGTGCACTCGCAGCCGGAGGAGGACGTCGAGGCGGAGTGGGTCCGGCACGCCGAGGGTGTGCTGGAGCCCGCCGCCGCCGAGGAGCCGACCGTCGGTGCCTGGCCGCCGGCCGGGGCGTCCGAGGTGGAACTGGCCGGCTGGTATCCGGCCTTCGCGGAGCACGGGCTGTCGTACGGGCCGGTGTTCCAGGGGTTGCGGCGGGTGTGGGCCGGCGACGGCGAGCTGTACGCCGAGGTGGCCCTGCCCGACCAGGCAGCGGGCGACGCGACGGGATTCGGGGTGCACCCGGCGCTGCTGGATGCCGCGCTGCACCCGATCGGGCTGCTCGACGCCGGGACCGGTTCCGGTCCGCGGGTGCCGTTCGCGTTCGAGGGTGTGCAGGTGCACGCGTCGGGTGCGTCCGTGTTGCGGGTGCGGTTGACCCGTGCGGGTTCCGGGGTGCGTCTGGTTGCGGTGGACGGGTCGGGTGCGCCGGTGGTGTCGGTGGACTCGCTCGTGTTGCGGGAGATGGGCGCGGTGTCGGCCTCGGCCGGGACCGACCGGTCGCTGTTCGAGGTGTCGTGGCGGGCCGAGGAGGTGACCCCGGCCGGGGACGTCTCGGGTTGGGCGGTGCTGGGCGGCGTCGAGCTGCCGGGTGTGCCGGTGTTCGGGGACGTGGCGGCGCTGGTGGCGGCCGTGGAGGCGGGGGAGCACGCGCCGAGGGCGGTGCTGTTGCCGGTGCCCGTGGCCGCTGATCTGGCGGCTCCGGCAGCGGTTCGGTCGGTGACGACCGAGATGCTGGCGGTGGTGCAGTCGTGGTTGGCCGTCGAGTCGCTGGCGGACGTGCGGCTGGTGGTGGTGACGCGGGGCGCGGTGGTGGCCCGCGACGAGGACCGGGTCGACGACCTCGCGGGTGCGGCGGTGTGGGGTCTGCTGCGGTCGGCGCAGTCGGAGCACCCGGACCGGATCGTCCTGGCCGACCTCGACCGGGAGCCGGACGCCGACGCGCTGGCCGTCCTCGCCGCCGTGGCCGACGACCCGGCCCCCACCGGGGGGCAGCTGGCGATCCGTGAGGGCGCCGTGCTCGTACCCCGGCTGACGCGCCTCACCGGCGCGGAGCTGGTGCCGCCGGTGACGGGCCTCTGGCACCTCGCGCCCGTCAGGCCCGGAACGCTGGATGGCATCGATCTGGTGCCCGCCCCGGCGGTGAAGCTCGGCCCGGGCCAGGTACGGATCGCCGTCCGCGCCACGGGCGTGAACTTCCGGGACGTGTTGATCGCCCTGGGCATGTACCCGGACCCGGCCGCCAGGATGGGCAGCGAGGGCGCCGGCGTCGTGCTGGAGGTCGGCCCCGGCGTCGACGGCCTGGTCCCCGGCGATCGGGTGATGGGCATGTTCGAGCCCGGCTTCGGCCCCCAGGCCGTCGCCGAGCGGGAGCGGATCGCGAAGATCCCCGCCGGCTGGTCGTTCGCCCAGGCGGCGTCCGTCCCGCTCGTCTTCCTGACGGCGTACTACGCGTTGCATGACCTGGCCGGTTTGCGGGCGGGGGAGTCGGTGCTGGTCCACTCGGGTGCGGGTGGGGTCGGTATGGCGGCGATCCAGTTGGCGCAGCATTTCGGTGCGACGGTGTATGCGACCGCCAGCCCGGGCAAGTGGGGCGTGCTGCGCGGTTTGGGTGTGGCGGAGGAGCGGATCGCGTCGTCGCGGTCGACGGAGTTCGAGCAGACGTTCGCCTCGGTCAGCGGTGGCGCGGGTGTGGACGTCGTGTTGGACGCGCTCGCGGGTGAGTTCGTGGACGCGTCGCTGCGCCTGCTGCCGCGTGGTGGCCGGTTCGTGGAGATGGGCAAGACGGATGTCCGCGACCCGGAGCAGGTGGCGCAGCGGCATCCGGGTGTGGCCTATCGGGCGTTCGATCTGAACGAGGCCGGTGGGGTGCGGATCGGGCAGATGCTCGCCGAGTTGCTGGCTCTGTTCGAGCGGGGTGTGCTCCGTCCGTTGCCGGTGCGGGTGTGGGATGTGCGGCAGGCGCGGGCGGCGTTGCGGCACATCAGTCAGGCCCGCCACGTCGGCAAGGTCGTGCTGCGGGTTCCGGCGCCGGTGGACCCGGACGGGACCGTGCTGGTCACCGGGGCGTCGGGCACTCTCGCCGGGGTGGTGGCCCGGCACCTTGTCGGCACGGGCCAGGCCCGCCGGCTGCTGCTGGCGTCGCGTCGCCTGCCCGCCGAGGGCACGGAGTACGCGGCGCTGGTCGCGGAGCTGACCGAGGCGGGTGCCACGGTCGACGCCGTCGCGGTGGACGTCAGCGACCCGCAGCAGGTGGCGGACGTGGTGGCCGGGGCGGATCGGTTGACGGCGGTCGTGCACTGCGCGGGTGTGCTGGCGGACGCGACGATCACGTCGCTGGACGCCGAGGCGGTCGGCGCGGTGATGGGGCCGAAGGTCGACGGCGCATGGGCGCTGCACGAGGCGACCGCCGACTTGGACCTGAGCGCGTTCGTGGTGTTCTCGTCTATCGCGGCCACCCTGGGTTCGCCCGGGCAGGGCAACTACGCTGCGGCGAACGCGTTCCTGGACGCCCTGGCGTACCACCGTCGGGAGCGGGGCCTGCCGGCCACCAGCATCGGCTGGGGCATGTGGGCCACCACCAGCAGCATGACCGCCCACCTCGACCGGGACGACCAGCAGCGGCTGGGGCGACTGGGCATGACCCCCCTGCCCGCCGATGAGGGCGCCGCCCTGTTCGACGCGGCGGCCGCCAAGGCGCTGCCCAACATCGCGGCGGCGCGGCTGCGGATCACCGCCGACGCCGCCCAGGTCCCGCCGATCGTGCGGCTGCTCGCCCGGGCGGTCGGGCGCCGGCAGGCGGGTGGCGCTGCCACCACGACCGGTTCCTCCTGGCGTGACCGGCTGGTCGGGCTGTCGCAGGACGACGCCCGTCGGCTGTTGGTGGACCTTGTGTGTGGGCAGGCGGCGGCGGTGCTGGGGCACGCGTCGGCGCAGGCGGTGCCGGGTGGTCGGGCGTTCAAGGAGTTGGGCTTCGACTCGTTGACGTCGGTGGAGTTGCGTAACCGGCTGGCCTCGGCGACCGGGTTGCGGCTGTCCGCCACCCTCGTCTTCGACTACCCCACCCCCGCCCGGCTCGCCGAGCACCTGCACGAGCAGTTGGGCGAGGTCACGGCTCGGGCGACCGCCGTCCGCGCGACCGGCGCGGCGGGCGCCGACGAGCCCGTCGCGATCGTCGGCATGGCCTGCCGGTACCCGGGCGGCGTCAGCACCCCCGAGCAACTGTGGGAGCTGGTCGCCTCGGGCGGGGACGCGATCGGCGGGTTCCCGGCCGACCGGGGTTGGGACCTCGACGCCCTGTACGACCCGGACGCCGACCGGGCGGGCACGTCGACGACCCGGCAGGGTGGCTTCCTGTACGACGCGGCGGAGTTCGATCCGGCGTTCTTCGGGATCTCGCCGCGCGAGGCGCTGGCGATGGACCCGCAGCAGCGGCTGCTGCTGGAGACCTCGTGGGAGGCGTTCGAGCACGCCGGCATCGACCCGGCCAGCCGGAACGGCACCGTCACCGGCGTCTTCATCGGCGCCGCCTCCTCCGGCTACGCCGCCACCGGCAGCGACGGCCTGGAGGGCCTGGAGGGCCACCTGCTCACCGGCACCGCCGGCAGTGTCGCCTCCGGCCGGGTGGCCTACACGTTCGGGCTGGAGGGCCCGGCGGTCACCGTCGACACGGCGTGCTCGTCGTCGCTGGTCGCCCTGCACCTCGCCGCGCAGGCGCTGCGCTCCGGCGAGTGCGAGATGGCCCTGGCCGGCGGCGTCGCGCTGATGGCCCAGCCCGGCATGTTTTCCGAGTTCTCGCGCCAGGGCGGCCTGGCCCCCGACGGTCGCTGCAAGGCGTTCGCCGCGGGCGCGGACGGCACCGGCTGGGGCGAGGGCGTCGGCATGCTGCTGGTGGAGCGGCTCTCCGACGCGCGGCGGCACGGGCACCGCGTCCTCGCCGTCATCCGGGGCACCGCCGTGAACCAGGACGGCGCCTCGAACGGCCTGACCGCGCCGAACGGGCCGTCGCAGCAGCGGGTGATCCGGCAGGCCCTGGCGAACGCCCGCCTGTCGAGCGTGGACGTGGACGCCGTCGAGGCGCACGGCACCGGCACCACCCTCGGTGACCCGATCGAGGCGCAGGCGCTGCTGGCCACGTACGGGCAGGACCGGCCGGCGGACCGGCCGCTGCTGCTGGGGTCGGTCAAGTCGAACATCGGGCACACGCAGGCCGCGGCCGGCGTGGCCGGTGTGATGAAGATGGTCCTGGCGATGCGGCACGGCGTCGTCCCGCCGACCCTGCACGTGGACGAGCCGTCCCCGCACATCGACTGGACCGCCGGCGCCGTCGCGCTCGCCACCGAGCCGACGCCCTGGCCGGCCGTCGACCGGCCGCGCCGCGCCGCTGTCTCCTCGTTCGGCATCTCCGGCACCAACGCCCACGCCATCATCGAGCAGGCACCCGCCGTCGACGCCCCGCCGACCAGCCCCGAGCCGGCCGACCGGCTGCCCGGTCTGGTCGCCGCCGACGCCGTGCCGCTGCTCGTCTCGGCCCGCAGCCCCCGGGCGCTGCGCGACCAGGCGGCCCGGCTCCGGGAGCGGCTCGCCGACCAACCGGACCTCGACCTCGTCGACGTCGCGTACTCGCTCGCCGCCGGCCGCGCCCACCACCCGTACCGGCAGGTCGCCGTCGCCGCCGACCGGGACGACGCGCTCGCCGGGCTCGCCGCGCTGACCCTGGCCGACCAGCCCGCCAGCGTCGGCGAGGACACCCCGAAGGTCGTCTTCGTCTTCCCCGGCCAGGGCTCCCAGTGGGCCGGGATGGCCCTCGACCTGCTGGAGTCGTCGCCCGTCTTCCGGGACCGGATGCGCGAGTGCGAGACCGAGCTGAGCCGGCTGGTCGACTGGTCCCTGGAGGACGTCCTGCGGGCCGCGCCGGACGCCCCGCCGATGGACCGGGTGGACGTCGTCCAGCCGCTGCTGTTCTCCGTCATGGTCTCCCTCGCCGAGCTGTGGCGGTCCTGCGGCGTCGTGCCGGACGCCGTCATCGGCCACTCCCAGGGCGAGATCGCCGCGGCCTGCGCGGCGGGCGCGCTCACCCTGCCCGACGCGATGCGGCTCGTCGTCGCCCGCAGCCGGGGCCTGCTGGCCATCTCCGGGCAGGGCGGCATGGTGTCCGTGCCGCTGTCCGCCGCCGACACCGAACAGCTGATCTCCCCGTGGGGGGACACCCTCTCCGTCGCCGCCCTCAACGGCGCCTCCGTGACCGTGGTGTCCGGCGACGCCGCGTCGGTCGCCGAACTGCTCGCGGTCTGCGCCGAGCGCGACATCCGCGCCCGGGAGATCGCCGTCGACTACGCGTCGCACTGCGCCCACGTCGAGGCCGTCCGCGACGACCTGGCGGCCGCCCTCGGCACGATCGAGGCTCGTCCGACCGATGTCGCCTTCCACTCCACCGTCACCGGCGAACTGCTCGACACGACCGAACTGGACGCCGACTACTGGTACCGGAACCTGCGCGAGCCCGTCCGGCTCGCGCCCGTCGTCGACGCGCTGATCGCCGCCGGCTTCCGGGCCTTCGTCGAGGTCAGCCCGCACCCCGTGCTCAAGGTCGTCGTCCAGGACGCCCTCGATCGGGCCGACGCGGGGCGGTCCGGCGGCGGCGTGGTCGTCGGCTCGCTGCGCCGCGACGAGGACGGCCGCCGCCAGCTGCTCGCCGCGCTGGCCGGGCTGCACGGCGCGGGCGTACGGGTCGACTGGGCCGCAGTCTTCGCCAGCTCCGGCGCGGCGCGGGTGGACCTGCCGACGTACGCGTTCCAGCGGGAGCGGTTCTGGCCCGAGGTGGGGTCGTGGCGGGTCGGTGACGTCTCCGGTGCGG
>NZ_JBEYTP010000090.1:0-11662 GCF_040643125.1 Micromonospora sp. NPDC047465 | reverse complement strand
ACTGACCCACAGGCGCATTGATGCCGCTGGCCGGTACCCCGCACGGGGTACCGGCCAGCGGCGTCCTCGCATCCGACCGTCCAGTGGAGCCCGCATACGCCGGTGGGGCCGCGACGGGGTCGGTCACTCGGTGGTGAAGTTGCCGACCTGGCTGGCGGTGCTGGACTGGTCGCTGGTGGAGCCGCCGGCGGGGGTGCTCATGCCGCCGGTGGTGGCGTCGCCCGTGGTCGTGGGGGCCACCTTGCCGGGGTGCCGCTCGGGCTGCCGGGCCAGCCGCCGGGCGCTGGCCGGGCCGGCGGTGCCGCCGGTCGTGGTGATCGCGCCCTGCCCCCGGGTGGGGCCCCCGTCGCGCAGCACGTCCGGGTCGACCGGGACGTGGGCCGGGTCGTCCGGATCCTCGTCCTGGATGACCCGCTGCACGTCGGTGCGGGGCACGGTCACCTCGTCCAGGACGCCCTCGCCGTACACGCCGCCGGCGATCCGGTCCTCGGCCCGCCGGGCGGCGTCCTGTCGCATGTCGTCCTCACGCACGTCCATCACCTCACAGAAGTGTCGGTCCGGGTGCGTGCCCGGCGACCGCCCCGGCAAACCCGCACCGCCGGGCCGGCCGGCGGCGTACCCCGTCCGTGGCGCGCCCCGCGCGGCCCCGGCGGACCGGATTTTTCCCGGCCGCCGGTCGGTGTTACTGCCCCCGCGGGGTCGGGTAGACGGCGGGTGCCCTCGCCATGAACGCGAACCGTGCCGTGGCCGAAACGCGGTAGCGGGGGGAGGGAATGCAGGTACGACTCATCGCATCCTGAGGAGGACAAGATGAGCACGCAGGCTGCATCCACTAGGCCGATGAACCGGCCGGTGCAGGAAGCGCCCAACCGGGCCATGCAGGACCGGGCCATGCAGGAGACGCCCACCCGCCCGATGCCGATGGTGCCCGACGGTCGTCGGGAGGCCATGCAGGCACCCGGTACCGAGACCAAGCCGGCGCTGCGGACCACCGAGTTCTGGGTCTACATCGCGGCCGTGATCGGCGTGCTGGCCGCCTCGCAGCTGGTCGGGAAGAACTCGGCCGGGGTGGACATCTTCCGGGCCCCCAACGCGTGGTTCATGATCACGCTGCTGACCCTCGGCTACCTGGGTAGCCGTGGTCTGGCCAAGGCCGGCAGCAACTGGCGCAGCAGTGAGGAGCGCAAGGCCCGGCACTGACCGGGTACGCGCGCCACAACACGCGGTGGCCTCCGGGGCGTACGTCCCGGAGGCCACCGCCGTGTGTGGTCTGGTCCTACTCCTCGAAGCCGCCGAAGTCCTCGGCGAAGTCGCCCTCGATCGCGTCCTCGATCATCTCGCCGGCGACCATGCCGCCGACAAGACCGAGCGCGGCGCCCGCGACCACGCCGCCCATACCGGGACCCCGGCCGTGCCCGTGGCCGTGGCCGCCGAAGCCCGGCGCGCGCAGGCTGCCGTAGCGCGAGGTGGTCTCGCGCAGCCAGCCGTCGACGACCTGGACCCAGTCCGTCCGGTCGGCGTCCGCGTACGAGACCCGGTAGTGGCCGAAGGCGTCGTGCCCGGCGGTGAGGAACCCGCCGCGCTTGTCGCACTCGAGGATCACCTCGACGCCGTGCGGGCTGGTGACGAAGGTCAGCTCGACCTCGTTGATGGTCGACGCGTACTGCGGCGAGGCGAAGAACTCGATCTCCTGGTAGAACGGCAGCGTCTGCTGCGTGCCCCGGATGTGGCCGCGTTCCAGGTCGGCGTGCTTGAAGCGGAACCCGAGCTGCTGGAACGCCTCCAGGATCCGCTCGTGCACCGGCAGCGGGTGCACGTTGACCTGGTCGAGGTCGCCCTTGTCCACCGCCCGGGCGATCGCCAGCTCGGTACGCAGCCCCATCGTCATGCCGCGCAGCCGCTGGCCGTACACGTCGGTGATCGGGGTCTCCCACGGCACCGGGAGCTGGAACGGCAGGGAGAGCTGCTGCTTCGGGGCGAGCTGGAACGCGCCGCTGACCGGCAGCCGGTGGAACTCCATGATGCCGGCGTACTCGGTGTCGCCGCCTTCGATCTCGACCCGGGTGACCAGGCTGACGACGACCTGCTCGACGTTGGCCGGGGCGTCGCCACCGACCAGGTTCACCTGGCCCTCCAGGGTCAGGCCGGGTCGGGTGTTCGGGTTGGTCAGGACGGTGTCGACGCTCGGCCCACCCACACCGAACGCGCTCAGCATCTTCTTGAAGACCATCGGAACTCCCGCAGGATCACGCCGCACTCCACCCTGGAGCGGGTCGTTGACTGCTCGGACCCTATCCGGCACCGCTGTGAAGTGCCTGTGAGGGCACGCCGGCCATGCAGGCCCGGACCTCCCTGCGAGCGTGGTGCACGGCCCGGCGGCCCTCGACGCGCTGGACGCCGACCCCCGGCTCGCCGGGAACCACCGGCTGCCCGCCGCCCGCTCCGCCACCGGCAACGAGGGTTGACCGGCGCCGCCGGGGGTATCCGTGGACGATCCGCCCGGTCCGGCGCCGAGCCGGGCGGGAAGACGGCTCGGAAGGAGAACGCCATGGTCACCGTCGGCTACACCCTGTTGTGCGAGCAGGCCGGCCCCAAGCACCTGGTCGACTACGCGGTGCGGGCGGAGGCGGCCGGCTTCGAGCAGCTCGTCATCTCCGACCACTACTACCCGTGGCTGGACTCGCAGGGCCACTCCCCGTACGCCTGGTCCGTGCTCGGCGCGGTCGCGCACGCCACCAGCCGGGCGGAGCTGATGTCCTTCGTGACCTGCCCGATCCGCCGCTACCACCCGGCGGTCGTGGCGCAGAAGGCCAGCACCGTCGGGGTGCTCTCGGACGGCCGGTTCACCCTCGGCCTCGGCGCGGGCGAGAACCTCAACGAGCACGTGGTCGGCGGCTGGCCGCACGTGCAGCAGCGGCACGAGATGTTCGAGGAGGCGCTCCAGATCATCCGGCCCCTGCTCAACGGGGAGACGCTGACCTTCTCCGGCAACCACTACGACGTGCCCGACGCCTACGTGTGGGACCGGCCGGACCGCCCGGTGCCGATGGCGATCGCCGCCTCGGGCCGGCAGTCGGCCACCCTCGCCGCCGAGTACGGCAACGGCATCGTCGCCACCGAGCCCGACCCGCACATCATCGAGATGTACGAGGACGCCGGCGGCGTCGGGCGGCCCCGCTACGGGCAGGTGGCCATCTGCTACGGCCCGGACGAGGCGGAGTGCCGCAAGATCGTGCACGACCAGTTCCGCTGGTTCGGGATGGGCTGGAAGGTCAACGCGGACCTGCCCGGGCCGGAGTCGTTCGCCGCCGCCACCCAGTTCGTCCGCGAGGAGGACGTGGCCGCGGGGATATCCTGCGGGCCCGACGTGGACCGGCACGTCGAGGCGTTCAAGAAGTTCGTCGACGCGGGCTTCACCCACGTGGCGATCGTGCAGGTGGGCGGCGAGACGCAACCCATGTTCCTGGACTGGGCGCAGGAGCAGTTGCTGCCGAGGCTGCGCGAGCTGTGAGGATCTCGCCGACCCGGCGGCCCCGGGTGACCCCGCCCGGCCGGTTCGGACCGGAGGAGTTGCGCCTCGCGCTGGCCGCGCCGCGCCCGGCCGCCGGCCTGACCAGCGAGTGGCGGCTGGTCGACGGGATCCGTACGCACACCCGCCGCACGGCCGGCCCGGGCACCGGCGCCACACCCGTCGTGCTGGTGCACGGGCTGGCGGTGTCCCACCGCTACCTGACCCCACTCGCCCTGGCGCTGGCCGACACCCACCCCGTGTACGCGCCGGACCTGCCCGGCTTCGGGCTCACCGAGCGCCCCGGCACGGCGTACGACGTCGCCCGGCACGCCAACCACCTGGCCGCCTGGCTGGCCGCGTACCGGATGCCGCCGGTCTGCCTGCTGGGGCACTCGTTCGGCGCGGAGGTCGTCGCGGCGCTGGCCGCCCGCCGGCCCGACGCGGTCCGGGCCGTGGTGCTCGCCGGGCCGACCGGCGACCCGGCCGCCCGGTCCCGGCGGGGACAGTTCGGGCGGTGGCTGGTGGACGCCCTGCGGGAGGCGCCGTTACAGGCGCCGATCCTGCTCCGGGACGTCGTGGACGCCCGCCCCTGGCGCGTCCACGCGACGCTGGCGCACTCGGTACGCAACGGCGTCGAGGCGGACCTGGTCCGGATCACCGCGCCGACCCTGTTGGTCGCCGGCTCCCGGGACCCGGTGGTGCCGGCGTCCTGGCGGTCGCAGGTGGGCCGGCTGGTGCCGCACGCCCGCACGCTCACCGTGCCGGGCGCCGCGCACAACGTCGCGACCACCGCGCCGGCGCAGGTCGCCGACGCGATCCGTGCCCTGCTCGCCCCGTCCCTGACGAACAGGTGATCACATGCGCATCGGCAACACGGAGATCCGCCCCGCCGGCGGTGGCCTCGGCTGCCTCCTGATGATCCTCTTCTCGATCGTCGCCTCGATCGTCCTGACCGTCCTCCTCAACCTGGTCCTGTAACCGCCGTTCGCCCGGCCCTGGTCAGCGGCGCAGGCCGAGGGCGGCCAGCACCTCGCGGGTCGCCTGGCGGACCGGGTCGACGACGCTGCCGCGCAGCCAACGGGCGACCGGCGACACCGTCGCCCGCCACGCGGCGGCGACCGCCCGGCCCACCGGGCGCACGGCGTGCCGCCACAGCCAGCCCGCCGCGAGCACGAACGGCCGCAGGGTGAGCGCGTAGCACCACCACAGCAGCCGGCCGGTCATCCGCCACGCCCACGCCGCCGCATCGAGCAGCACCCGGCCGGCGGCCAGCAGCCACCGGCCCAGCGCGGCGAGCCCGGCCGCCAGCAGGCGCCCGAGCGGGGCGAGGAGCCGGGCGAGCCAGCTCAACGGCAGCCAGACCAGGTGGTACGCCAGCCAGGCCAACGGCACCCACACCACCGTCCGGACCAGCCAGGCCAGCCCGCGGGCGAGCCACACCAGCGGCACCCACACCAGCGTCCGGACCAGCCAGGCGATGCCGCGGGCGAGCCACACCAGCGGCAGCCACAGCAGGTGACGCAGCAGCCAGCCGACCGGGCGCAGCAGCCAACGGTCCAGGAACCGACCGACCGGCGCGAGCAGCCAGCGGTGCAGCCACCCGCAGACGGCGGCGACCAGCTCCCAGACCAGCCGCACGGGCACCACCACGACCAGCGCGATCCCCCGGGCGACGGCCACGACCAGCGGCGCGGGCTCAGAAGTGGCGGGTGTTCCGGTGGCACGCGGAGCCGGGCCGGGCGAGTCGATCACCGGCACACGGTAACCAGCCCCGGCAAGCACCCGGCGGCGGGCGCGTCGAGGCGACCTGCGGGGCGGCCGGGCGGCCGGGTGACCAAATGACCGACCGGGTGGGCTCAGGCCGGGTCGAGGGCCAGGTCCGCGACGAGCGGGTAGTGGTCGGAGGCGTACTCGGTGTCGCCGCCCCGGACCACCCGGCAGTCCCGCACCCGGGCGGCCAGCGCCGGGGTGCCGAACAGGTAGTCCAGCCGCATGCCGGAGAACTCCGCGCCGCCGCCGTGCCGCGTCGGCGCGGTCAGCCCGGCGTCGGGCGTGCCGGCCGCCGCGTACAGGTCGACCAGGCCGACGGCGAGCAGTCGGGCCACCGCCCGGGTGTCCACCGTCCGCCCGTCCCGACGCAGGTGACGGCGGCGGTACGCGGCGGGGAGCCGGGCGATCCGGTCGGTGTGGTCGGCCACGGGGTCGAGGGTGTTCAGGTCCCCGGCCAGCAGCGCCAGCTTCCCCGGCGTACGGCGCAGCGCGGCGGCGGCCCAGCCCGCCTCGACGCGCCGGCGCAGCCCCGAGTAGGGATCGAGGTGGACGCTCAGCACGGTCAGCGGGCCGGCGTCGGTCGCCACGGTGACCCGCTGCGCGGCGTGGTGGAACGGCCGGCGCACCCGGGCGGCGGCGAGGGCGCGCAGCGGCGGCCGGAGCAGCACCGCCACCGGCTGGCCGAAGCAGGAACGGGCGAGGTGGGGCCGCATCCCCACCCGGCCCGCGAAGTCGCCGAGCACGTCGCCCGAGTCGAAGCCCCGCAGCTCCTGCAGGGCCAGCACGTCCGGCCGCTGCGCGGCGACGACCCGCGCCAGCCGGTCCCGGCGGTCGGCGCCGCCCCGGTCCCGGCCGCCGGTCCGGATGTTCCAGCTCATCACCCGCAGCATCGGTGCCATCAGTCCACCCGGGCGGCCTTGGCCAGCTCGTCGTCGAGGGTGTGCACGTCCTCGGACTCGATGCTGGGCCGGTTGCCCTCACGCAGGTCCTCGTTGGGGCGGACGACCCAGTAGAGCAGCCCGATCCATCCGGTGGTGAGGATGATCGCGCCCATGACGTCGGTGGGGTGGTGCATCCCCCGGTACATCCGGGAGATCGCCACGCCGGCCGGCATCACCACCGCCAGCGCCACGAAGATCCACCGCCACCACCTGTCCGTACGCGGGACGACGATGATCGCGACGGCGACCCAGACGCAGAGCGTGGCGGCGATGTGGCCGGACGGGAACGAGGAGGTCGGCATCGGGCCGTCGAGGTTGCCCACCGGCGGGCGCGGCCGGTCGACCGCGGCGGCGGAGGCGAGGAAGAGGCTCAGCTCGCCGAACATGGTCAGGGCGACGAACAGCACCGGCCGCCAGCGCCGCCACACGGCCAGCACGAGCGGGCAGAAGACCAGCGAGATGAGCAGGATGGCGTGCGTGTCGCCGGCCTTGCTCCACCAGTGGCTGAGGTCGTCCCGGTCGGGGGTGCGGTGCTCCGCGAACCACCTCGGCACGTCGGCGTCGAGGGTGGCGAAGAGGGTGCCGCCAGCGTGGTAGCTGACGAGCATGCCGAAGCCGTAGAGCGCGCCGAGGACCAGCACCCAGCCGACGACCACCTCGAACACGGCTGCCCGGGGGTGCGGCAGCAGGTGCGCCTCGTCGGGGGCTGGGGCCACCTCGTGCGCGGCCTCCGGCTCCAGCCCCTCGGTCAGCGCCGGGACCGGCCGGCCCCGCTCCAACCGCCACAGCCGGAAGGCGTACGCGGTGACGCCGAGCCAGGCGGCGCCGAGCAGCCAGGCCCCGAGCACGTCGGAGACGAAGTGCACGCCCAGCGCGATCCGGGTCAGCCCGATCAGGAACACGACGGCGGCGACCAGGACGATCGCGGGTCTGCGCCAACGGCGCGACATGGCCGGCAGGAAGACCAGCAGCAGCGCCCCGTACGCGACCATCGAGCCGAGCGCGTGCCCGCTGGGGAAGCTGTCCCCGGCGTAGCTGCCGATCGGCACCTCCACCTCGGGGCGCAGCCGGTCGACCAGCGTCTTGAGCGCCGGGTCGAGGATCAGCGCACCGAGACCGGTGACGATCAGGAACACCGCGAGCCGGCCCTGCCGGCGGATCAGCAGGCCGACCACGGCGACCGACACCAGCCAGACGATGACCGCCCGACCGCCGAGGTCGGTGAGCGCGTTGAGCACGGTCACCAGCGGCCCGTGCGGGGCGACCAGGTCGTTGAGCCAGGCGACCACGCCGTGGTCGACGTCGTACAGCGGGGTCCACCGGGTCCGGACCAGGACGAGGAGCACCCCGAAGCCGACCCCGGCGCCGAGCACGACCGCCAGGCCGGCGAGCGTCCGCTCGGTGAAGTGACCCAGGGGTCGACGCAACGCCTCTTTGACCGCGTCCACGGCAGCCTCCCTCTCGCTCCTGGCGTGCCGCAATACCCGATCGGCGCTCCGCGTACACCGGAGGGTGTCCGAAACGGACTAGAGGGAGGTCATGTCGCCGGTGTCGTGGAGCTGGTCGCGCTCGGCCTCGGGCTCCCAGAGGTCGGGCTGGGCCGGCTCGCGCACGCCGATCCGCAACGCCTCCAACTGGGCGGCGAAGGAGAGCCCGCCGAAGAGCGCCATGCCGGTCAGGTTCGCCCACAGCAGCAGCGCCATCATGCCGGTCAGCGCGCCGTAGGTCTGGCCGAACCCGTCGCTGAACCGCACGTACGCGGCGAGCAGCAGGCTGGCCACCCACCACAGGACGGTGGCGATCCCGGCGCCGAGAAAGAGCCAGGACAGGCCGGGCTGGTTGCGGCGAGGCGCGTGCCGGAAGAGCACCGCGACGGCCAGGACGGTCAGCCCGAGACTGAGCGGCCAGCGCACCACGTCCCAGACGCCGTTGGCGAGTTCACCCCAGGCGTAGTGCCGCTGCACCGAGTCGCCCATGGGGCCGCCGCCGACGAGGATCAGGAACCCGGTCAGCGCCGGTACGCCGGCGGTGAGGGCGAGGACGGCGGCGCGGACGTACTTCCACAGCGCCGGGCGGTCCCGTTCCACGCCGTAGATCCGGTTGGCCCCGCGCTCGATCTGCGCCATCGTGCTGGTCAGCGCGACCAGGCCGGTGATCAGGCCGAGGCTGAGCGCCAACTCCCCGGCGCGTTCGGTGCGGTCGCCCTCGCCGAGCAGCTCGGCCACCACCGGCTCGCTCGCCCCGGGGGTGAGTGCGAGCACCGTGTCGGCGACGACCTGGCCGCCCTCCTCCACGCCGAGTTCGCTGATCAGGCCGGTCAGCGCGATCATGAACGGCACCACGGCGAGGCACAGTTGCAGCGCGAACGCGCGGGAGTGGCTGAAGCCGTCGCCGTAGCGGAACCGGATGAAGGCGTCCCGCAGCAGGTGCCAGCCGCCCTGCCGGCGCAGCGTGTGCCAGGCGTCGTCGGCGCTGAGCTCCTCGTCGGGCATCAGCCGGGTCTCCGGCACGATCCGGGTGCTACTCACTGTGCGCCTCGTCGATGAGCTGCTCGCCCCGCTCTCCGGCCGCCTGCGCGTCCTCGGCCAGGTCGGGGGCCTGCGCGGGCTGCGGCACGCAGAGCCAGAGCGCCCGCCGCCGGATCTCGGCCTTCAGGGTGCGGCCCGGCTCGATGAGGTCGCCGTCGAGTTCCCGGGGCTGGGCCCGGTTGCTGGTGATCTCCACGCGCCGGCCCCGGAAGACCTCCATCCGGGGGACGCGGTCCTGCCGGCGTACGACGGCCCAGCCGAGCGCCAGCCAGTGCCGCAGCGTACGCGGGGTGAGCACGGCGACGTCGAGGTAGCCGTCGTCGGGCTCGGCGTCGGTGAGCAGGCGCACCCCGCCCTGGAGGCGCCCGACGTTGGCGATCAGCACGGAGCGGGCCCGCCGGCGGATCGGCTGCTGGTCGTCGATGCGGATGGACACCTTCATCGGTCGGTCGCGCAGGTGCTTGGCGGCCCCCACCACGTACGCCGGCCAGCCGATCCGCTTCTTGGTGGTCTCCGAGGTGTCGGCGAGCATCTGGGCGTCGAAGCCCATGCCGGCCATCACGGTGAAGTAGTGGTCCTCGACCGCGCCGACGTCGAGCAGCCGGCGGCCGCGCTCGACGGCGACCTCCAGCCCGGCGGCCAAATCCCCGGAGAGTCCCAGGTTGGCCGCGAGCAGGTTGCCGGTGCCCTGCGGGAGCACGGCGAGCGCGACGTCGGTGCCGACCAGGCCGCTGACGCAGGACATCACGGTGCCGTCGCCGCCACAGGCGAAGACCACGTCCACGCCGGCCTCGACCGCCTTTTCGGTCTGGCCACGGCCCGGGTCCTCCACCGTGGTCTCGAACCAGAGCGGCTCGGGCCAGCCGGCGGCGGCGAGGGCGTCGTGGACCGTCCGGTGCAGCTCGTCGAGGTCGGCCACCTTCACGGGGTTGACCACCACGGCGGAGCGCAGGCCACCGTCATGGGCCGCGCGCCTGTCCTGTCGAGGATCCACGGCGCCAGTGTGCAGCAGATCCGACGCGGCAGCGAGCCGGCGACGCGGTGACGTTACGCGCAGCGAAAGCAGGTTTACGATCCCGCCCCGGGTCGCCGGCTCCGGAGGCTCAGGCCGCCGCCCGCAGCGCGGTCTCCACCCGCCGGCGCAGGTCGGCCAGGTCGGCCCCGGCCTCGGTGAGCACCAGCGCGCCCAGCCCCCGCCCCTCACGGAGCACCCCGAGCAGGATGTGCTCGGTGCCGATGTGGCGGTGGCGCAGCCGCAGCGCCTCCCGCAGCGACAGCTCCAACACCTTCTTGGCGCGGGAGGAGAACGGCCCGCCCGCGTACCGTCGGCGGCCCCAGCGGCGGCGCGGCGCCGGCGCCGCCTCGCGCAGCGCGTCCGGGCCGAACGACTCCTCGATCCGGGCCACGATCGCGGCCAGGTCGATGCCGATCTCCCGCAGGGCGGCGGCGTCGGCGTCGGCGAGGCCGGTGCCGCCCCGCTCGGTGTGCCGGCGGACGCGGGCCCGCAGGTCGTCGGCGCGGACGCCGGCCTCGGCGAGCACCCGCGCGGCGAGGCTGTCCCCGTCGGCGAGGAGGGCGAGCAGCAGGTGCTCGGTGCCGACCGGCCGTTGGCCCTCGGCCCGCGCCTCGTCCCGGGCGACTCGCACGACGGTGCGGGCCCGGTCGGTGAACCGTTCGAACATCACGCCTCCCAGGAGGATCCGACCGCCGGTCGCCCGGCGTGCTTCTTGTGGACCGCCTGCCGGCTGACCTCGAGCTCGTCGGCGATCTCCTGCCAGGACCAGCCCTGTCGACGGGCGTTGTCCACCTGGACCACCTCGAGCCGTTCCAGCAGCCGGCGCAGCGCGCGGACGGCGCGCAGCCCGACCCGGGGGTCGGTGCTGCCGGCTGCCGCGGCGAGTTCCGTTGCCTGACTCATATCGTCAACTTACGTTGACATCCCCATCCTGTCAACCCATGTTGACACCCGGGTTCGGCTCGCCCGGTGCTACGGTCCGCCGGTGTCCAGCCTTCGCCCGCCGGCCCGCCGAGGTCCCCGTGCCCGATGCCGAGGTCCCCGTGTCCGATGAGGTTCCCGCGCCCGCCGAGCCGCGCCGCCATCCGCTCGGCGGGATCACGGTGGAGGCCGTCGGCAGCAGCGTCGTCGGCAACCGCTATCCGGCCAACTTCGACGTGCTGCACGTCGACCCGGCCCTGCCGTTCGCGGCGGTGGCCGACGGGATGGGCGCCGGCGAGGGCAGCCGCCGGGCCGGCACCACGGCGATGGGCACCCTGGTCGCACAGGTCCGGGCCGCCTGGCCCGACGTCGGCCCCCGGCAGTTGCGCGCCGCCGTGGCCGGCGTCCAGTCGGCCGTACGCGCCGCCGGCACGGGTCTGGCGGAGCTGACCGGCTGCACCCTGACCGCCCTGCTCGTCGAGCCCGACGGCGGCCAGGGCTGGCTCCTCCAGCTCGGCGACTCCCGCGCGTACCGGCTGCGCGACGGCCTGCTGGAGCTGATGACCGTCGACCACACGGCGGCCTGGCTGGGCGTGCTGCACGGCTGGTACCCGGCCGACTCCCCCGCCGCCGCCCGCGCCCGCTACCAGCTGACCCGCTACGCGGGGCACCCGGGCGAGCCGGAGGCGGACCTGCTCGCCGTGTCGCTGCGCCCCGGCGACGTGTGGCTGCTCTGCACCGACGGGGTCAGCGACCAGGTCGACTACCACCTGACCCGGGAACTGCTGGCGGCGCCACGACCGGAGGAGGCGGTCCGGGACCTGCTCGGCGCCACCCTGGAGGCCGGCGGCGACGACAACGCCACCGCCGTGGTCGTCCGGGTCCACGCCGCCACGCCCCACTGACGTGAAGACGCCGCTGGCCGGTACCCCGCGCGGGGTACCGGCCAGCGGCATCAATGCGCCTGTGGGTCAGC
>NZ_JBEYTP010000089.1:0-12133 GCF_040643125.1 Micromonospora sp. NPDC047465 | reverse complement strand
CGCAGGTCCGCCGCGATCCTCAGGTAGGCGGGCGTGGTGGGCATAGATGGGGTACCTCCGGTCAGCCCGCCCAGTCGATCACACGATGCCTAGTGTGCCAAGTTTCGTCGATTCCCTTGCCTCCCGAAACCTAGTGTACTAGCTTTCGGGCTAGCTCCCCGTTGTCGTCCGGCTCCGGTCAGCAACCTAGCCGCCGACGACGGGGGGCCCAGGCCAGCCGCGGCGTGTCCCGGAGTAGCCGCCTCGCCGCGGCCCCCATGGCGGAGGGACGTCGATGTGATCCGCAAGCTCATCGCCCGCATGAAGGCCCGAACTCGCCCCGTCCCGCGCCCCACCTCGGGCGCGGTGTGGAATGCCGCCGACCGGCAGGCTGCCCACGCGCGGCTGCTTGACCAAGCCCGTCAACGCGCCGCCCAGCACCTCCACGATGGGCCGGCCCGGTGACCGCCCGAACCATGCCCGCCGCCGGTGACCGCGTGTCAGTACGGCCCGGGGAGTGGCAGGCCAGCCCAGGTATCACCGGCCACACGCACCACGACATCCGGGTCGTGCACGTGCACGCCTCGCACGACCCGGAGTGGGCGTGGGTGTACGGGCACGGCCTGGAGTGCAGCTGGCCGTCCGCCGACTGCACCGCGCCGTGGTGCTGGGAGCTGCTTATCGCCGTCGACGTCCTCACCGCCACGGCGGCCGGTGACCGGCCATGACCGGCCTGTGCGACGTCGAGGCGAGCCCGTCGATGGTGGCGGCCATCGCCAGCACGATCATCGACCGCCACGACCGCGGCGGGACGTGCGACGGCTGCATGCCGGAAGGCTGCGAGGCGCTCGGCTGGGCCCGGGCCGCACGGGCCCAGCACCGCGCCGACCGCGCCCGCCGGCTGGGCGTCGAGCTGACCCGATGAGCGAGCTTCGCCCCGGCACGGTGCTGCTGATCGACGGCCGCGCGTCGGTGCAGTTCGGCGGCAACCGGGCACTGCGGCTGCGCCTGGTCGCGGTCGACGATAAGCCGACGTACCCGGGCTGGGTGTGGCTGACCGGCTACGTCCTCGACCAGCGCGGAGTGGCGACCGCCCGGCGAGAGGTGTACGTGCAGAGGGCTGGGCTACGCATCGTCTCTGCGGCCGCGCCTGCCGCGGTGGTACGGACCCGGCCTCGCAGGGCCCCCGCCGCCCGCGTCATGGCCTGATCGGGACAAAGAAGAGCGCCCCACCGCCGCGCGGCGGTGGGGCGCTCTTCTGCGTTGAGGTGGGTGCTACTGACCTTCGGCCCGCCGCCGGATGAGGTCGGCGACGGACTCGGCCTTGATCCGGCGGTGGCCGCCTCGCTCGGTCCGGTATGACTCCAGCGTGCCGTCGTCGATCATCCGGCGGACTGTCGACTCGCTCTCGCTGAAACCTGCTGCGCGGAGCCGGGCGATCACCTCGCCGATCGCGAGCCATGTGCCGTCGCCTACCACCGGACCCCCTGTCAGACCTGCCGAGTTGACCAAGTCTGGCAGATCGCCTCCTCGATAGGCGACAGCCGGGCTAGGTGCGTGAGCGAGCTTCATGGAACCCGAGTCTGTCAGAACTTCCGAATCTGTCAATCCTGTGCCATGCTGGCCGGCATGCAGATCGACGAATGGTGGGAGCGGAGCCCGTGGCTTGTCGCCGCCGGGGCCGCTGGAGCGGCGCTGATCGCCGTGGTGGCCATCGCCCTGACCGTTCGGCTCGTGGTGAAGGCCGTCCGCTCCGTACGCGGTGCCGCACCGAACCTGAAGCTGGCCGTCGGCCAGGCCCTCGTTCAGGCCGGCGTCACCTGGGCCGTAGTCACGGGCACCTGGGAGTTCTGCACCAAGGTCTTCCGCCTGCCCGAGTGGGAGGCCGGCGCGTTCGCGGTCTTCCTGGAGGCGGCGACCTGGGTGACTGTCGGCATGATCTACGACCACGGCAAGGGCAAGGACAAGGACGGCAAGGACAACGTCGGGTTCGGGCCGGCCGGCCCGTTCTTCTGGCTGTTCTCCGTGCTCGGCGGCGTGCTGGCGGTCATCGCCGGGGCCAGCTTCGGAGCGATGGTCGGCCGGGCCGTGATCGTCGTCTTCGGTGCCTGCCTCTGGTACCTGGCCCTGCTGCGGGTCACGCGCCGCTCCACCACGCCGAGCCGGTTTCGCTGGACGCCCCGCGCGCTGCTGATCGCCATCGGCGCGATCGCGCCCGCCGACCAGGACGTCCGCGACGAGCACCAGGAGTGGCAGATCCGCCGGATGGCCCGGGCGATGCGGTGGGCGAACGGCCGCTGGCCGTGGTCGTGGCTCGGCCAGCGAGCCCTGACCAACCGTGCCGAGCAGGCCCCAGAGGTTGTAATCGAGGCCGCCCGGCGACGGTACGCGGTGGCGCACGTGGTGGTCTCGTCCGTGCAGCCCGACTCCGAGGTGATGCGGCGCATCATCGAGGACGTCAAGCGCGGTCCGATGGCGCCGGTGAGCAACGAGCTGCGGTCCGAGCTGGACGAGATCCGAATGGGCACGCGGCAGGTGACCACTGAGCTGCGCGCCCAGGTGGACCAGATTCGGACCATCGACGGCATCCGCATGCCCGCCTCGATCGCGGACCAGATCCCGGACCAGATCCCTGCCGACTGGATGGCACGACACCGGACCAGGCCGGTGGACCAGCCCGGTCCAGACCGGGTGGACCAGGCGTCGGCCGTCGACCTGGACCACCCACGGACCAGCGAGGTGGACCAGACCCCGGACCAGGCCGGAGACCGTGACCTGGTCCAAGCCCGGACCACTCCGATGGACCAGGTGGTGACCAGCGGGTCTGTGCCCGCCGCCCGGACCAGTACGGCCCGGCGGACCACCGTCCGCGTGGACCAGGTCAAGCCGGCCAGCCCGGTGCCGGCCGCTGTGCCGCCCCGGGTCCAGACCATGGCCAAGGCACTCCGGGATGCCTACCCGAGCGGACCAGTCCCGGCCCGCCGGACCGTCATGCCGGCCATGGGATGGACCAACGCGCAGGACGCCCAGACCGCCATCAACCTGGTCCGCGCCGAGCGGACCAAGACCACCCGGTAGCACCCGGGGCGCGGCTCACCGACTGGACATCGCGCCGCGCCCCGGGACCCTCCCCATGAAAGGAAGGACCACCATCATGCCCACCACGCACCTGATCCGCGGACACGTCCCCGAGGACTCGCCGCTGCGGGCGCTCACTGGCCGCATCGTCACCATGCCCGCCAGGTCGCTGGCCGAGCTGGCCGAGCGGGTCCGCGAGCTACGCCAGGCCGGCATCCGGCCGATCGTTCTGGCCGTCCCCCGCCGCGTGCCGTGGACCCCCATCGCGTGGGCGCTCACCGGCGGCGTGCTGGCCGCGCTCATCACCGCCCTGGTCGCCATCCTCACCGGCCACACCGGGGCCGCATGGACCGCCGCCGGCGCCATGGTGTTGCTCGCTGTCGCTCTGTTCCCGACCCTCACGCACCTGGAAATGGACCGCTGATGGCCGCCCTGACCTACCGCCTGCGCATCTACGACGGGCAGTACGAGGTGCTGCACCGACGCAACTACGTCGTCACCCTGGATCTGGACGGCCCCGGCCTCGACGGCACCCTCGACCGTCAGCTCCAGACCCTGACCCGCGAGGCCCTGGCCGCGAACGAGCCGATGGACAGCCCGCGTCTGGAGGTGTGCGACGCCCGCACCGGCGCCGTGCTGCTCGACTGGTCGGGGGCGTGACCGTGAGCCACACCATGTCTCCCACCGGCGTCGTCATCGTGCTGCTCCTGGCCGTCATCGTCGACTACATGTCGATCGGCCCGAACAGCATCCGCGACCGGATCGCGTTCGTCCTGGCAGTGCCGGCGATCCGCGAGGGCTTCGACGGCAGCCCGCTCGACCGGGCTACCGTCGGCGCCCTCCGGGACGTCATCCAGGCGCTGCTCGACTCCACCGGTGACGCCTACATCGCCGGAGCCAGCATCAACGCGGTCGTCGGCTTTCTGATTGGCCTGCTGTGGATCTACGCGCTCGGCTGCCTGCTGCCGGTCAAATCGAGTAAGAAGCTCGGCAGGTTCGCCACGCTGTCTTTCCCGCAGTCCCCGCTCTACCGGCTCAACCTGCGGATGTGGCTGGTCGCCATCCCGCTCGGGCTGATGTCCGATCTCCCGGAGGGCCTGGTCGGGCAGTTCACCCGCACCCTCCTCGACGTCACCACCAAGCTCATCGTCCCGCTGCCCTCCCTCCTGTTCGGAGCTGCCTGATGCTGACCACGACCATCACGCTGGCCGCCGCCGAGGAGCCGTCGCGCGGCTGGGGCGGCCCCATCGCCCTCGGCCTGGTCCTCGCCGTCTACATCGCCGGCGCGACCCTGCACGACTGGTGGATGCGGACGCGAGGGGTCCCCTCCCCCACCGAGGGGGACGCCCCTGGTGTCAGTGTCAACGCGCAGGTCAGCGCGGTGTCTGACACCGATGACACCGACCGTGACACCGGCTGGTGGGGCCGGCTCGTCACCCTCCCCGACGGCCGGCGGGCCCGGACCAACGTCCCGGCCACGGCGATCGCCGACGAAGAGCTGGACCTCGACCTGGACGCCGCCGAGGACGAGGAGGAGACGATCGAAGACGTGATCGACCGCCTCGACTTCCGGGGGGTGCCGTACGTCGAGATCGTCGCCACGGTGATGGGTCAGTTCCGGGTCAGCGAGTCGACGGCGAAGCGGCGGATCAGGGATGCACGTGCGGCGCGCGCCGGCGAGGAGGACGGCTGACCCCTGGACACGCGAAAGCGCCCCCGCCCGGCCGTAGCCGAGCGGGGGCGCTGCACGTTGGTCGGTGCCTGACCGGGACGTCACCGGCAGCACCGCGCCGCCGATCCTACCGGCCGCCGTCGATCAGTCGGCGGTGGCGTCCAGGTCCCGCCGCGTCGCGTGGTCCGGCACCCGGGCCGGCGGGGTCGGAACCAGCGCCCGGCCGTCGGACGCCTGCGGCGACGACAGCGGCGTCACCTGCCCCTGCACCAGGACGCCGCTGACCGCGCCAACGACCAGGGTCACCAGGGCCAGCCAGGCGACAGCCTGAGCGGGGATGAGCTGGTCCAGGCCGGCGTACCCGGTCAGTGTGGTCAGGCCGGCCATGACGGCCGCGTAGATGAGGACAGGACGAGGTCTGCTGGTCATCGGTACCTCCTCGGTACGGTCGTGGAATGCCAGGTCAGCCGCAGCTACGTGAGGCAGCACGCCTCTACGGGGAGGACCCGGACGTGCCGCTGGCGATGGTGCGGCTGGAAGAGTCCATGGACGGCACGGGCCGCTGGCTCGTGCTACTGAACAGCCCGGCTGCCGCGCCCACGCAGTCCGCCGAGCACCCAGACGAGCAGTCCGCCCGGGACGAGCTGGAGCGCCTCTATGCAGAGGGCCGCCGGTTCGGCGCGTGGGAGATCAGACGGCCCGAGCCGTACTGATCTACCGGACTACTGCGGCGATGATCAGCGGATACAGCGGGGCGATCAGCCCGGCCACCAGGCCGATCGTCCACCGCCGCGCCGTCCGCTGATCCTGGGCCGCTTGGGTGTGCATCTCCTCATGCGCGTTGAGGTTGCGGCGCAGCTGTGCCAGCTCCAGCCGCAGGGCCTCCACCCCGCGCGACCCGTGCTCGTCGAGACGGTCGACCCGCCCGCCGACGCGGTCCACGTCTGACGCGAGATCCGCTCGCGCCTCGGCAACCAGCCGCTCGGTACGCGCGACCACCTCGTCGACGCGCCGGTCCAGGCGGTCGACCTCCCGCCACAGCAGGAAGTTGCCGCCGTCGCCGGCCGGCGGGCGGGCGCCGGCGTCGGACGGCGTGGTCACGACGCCAGGCGCGCGGCGAGCTCGTCGGCGACCTGGCCGGCGAACTCCGCGGGGACGGCCGCGGCGATCGCCTGCGGGGTGAGCACGGCCAGCAGCGCCGGCGCGAGGTCGGCGGCGACCTGCTGCTCGTCGACCAGGTCTCGACCGGCGATGGCGGTGAGGGTGCGGGTGTGCCCGTTGAGCACGATCGCGTGCGCGGTGGTCTTGCCGCCGTGGTCGGCCGGTTTGAAGGCCCACGGCAGGCGGGACAACTCCTCCCGGATCGCGCGGTCGGTGGTGATCGCCTTGCGTACCGCCGCGATGATCTCGGCCTCGCTCATGTCGTCTCCTCGGATACGGGCCACCGGGTCGTACCCGGAGCCGATGGTGCTGGTCTCGTAGCCGGTCAGCCCGGACAGGTGGATGTGCCCGCGGTCGCTCGACGAGCGACGGCGATAGGTCGGCCTCCACGACTCCTGGTAGCAGAGGCCGCCGTTGTTCCGCTCCGGCTCCCAGTTCATGTACTTCAGCCACCGGATGCCGCTGACTCCGCCGTTGCGGTCGGCGAGGAGCTGCGCACCGAGCTGCTGGAGGCTCGGCAGCGGTAGCCCGTCGACCTTCGATCGGGCGCTGGTCTTCGGCGGCATGATGTCGATCGCGTACCCAACCCCGTAGACGGACCTGCCCGGGTAGGCCGTCTCCGAGTAGGGGGTGTGGTCCTCGGGCGGCTCGTGGACCATGTGGGCTTCGTTGCCGATGTCGTAGACGGTGTAGCCGTGCCGGCGCAGCACATCGCGCAGGTCGCGGGCCGGTGCCATCAGCCGGAACGGCCGGCCCCGGTCAATCCATCTCTGGTAGTCGCTCCGGCCCATCAGGCGTCGCCCCCCTCGGCGCCCGCCACCGTCGGGGTGATCGGGTGGGAGGCGCCCCGCACGTACGTCGCCTGCACCGTCCAGTCCGGGTGTGCGTCGAACAGGTCGACCAGCGCCTGATACGCCCCTGTGATCTGCTCCTCGGACGGCCGGGCATTCATGATGGTGCCCTCCAGCCTGGGCAAGGAGTACTCGATCTGCGTGGGCAGGTGAGTGATGATGACGATCGCCGAATGGCTGGCCTCCGTCGACGGTTCGAACGGCACAGCGGTGCCCCTTTCTACAGGTCGATGCCGGTGTCACCGGGGTCGAGCCCCGCGTCGATGACCGTGAGCTCCAAGTTGAAGCCAGTGCCGCCGACGGTCCTGAAGTTGGCGTTGAGGCCCGTGACCCGGGCAATCGTGAACAGCACGCTGAGCGTGCCGGTGGCGGCGGCAACGAACTCCCCGTGGATGTCCGTGCCCGACGCGATGCCGCCAGTGTCGGGCACCGGCAGCGACGCCGCCGCGAGCTGTGTGGACGCGGTCGTCGCTGACCCGGCCGTGGAGTACCGCAGGTACCCGCGGGCCATGTCCGTGCTGGCCGTCGAGCCGTCGATGTGCACGTTGACGACCCGCACGTGGTACAGGCGGCCAGCAACGACCGGCACGCCGTCCAGGCGGAGGATGGGCAGCTCTGTCGAGCCGGAGGTGAATGCGCTGGTGGTGCTGCGCTGCCCCCGGCTGATGACGCCTTTGGGGAGGGCGTTGAGCCGGGCCGGGCTGAGCCGCATCCCGGTCTGCCAGGTGACGGGCATAGGTCTCCTCTCAGAGCGGGATGATCGCCGGGTCCCACACGTCCACCTGGGTGCCGGCCGGCCAGGACCGCCGCACACCGTTCGCGGACCGGGCGGACAGGGTCACCAGTTGCGGGTTGGACATGGTGATGTCGTCCCACTGGACGGTCACTGGCAGCAGGTTGGTGTTGCCGCTGTTCAGGCCGGCGTGAAACCGGAGGTCACCTGGCGTGAGCCACGTCGTGGTGAGGGTCGCGGTCCACGACTCCGGCTCCGGTTGGCTCGTCGGCCACGCCTTCGCGCGCAGCTGCGCGCCGAACGCCTGAAGCCGCCACCACATCGTGGACGTCGCGGTCGTGCCGGGCACCACGGAGAAGCCGGTGTTGATCTCGACGCCTGCCACACGCTGCCGCAGTGACACTGTGATCGCGTTGCTCGTCGTCGCGAACACGCGCAGGTCGACCAGGTTGCTGGTGTCGATGAAACGAGCGGCGATGCCCATCTCGATCGGCGCGCCGGTCGGCACCGACAGGCACTTCACCAGCCCCCGGATGTCGATGTTCCCGAACCTCAGCCCGAGCTGGGCCGATCGGTGACCGAAGCTGCTGAGGTGCATGCGCCCGAGACCCGCAGCCACGTCGAAGTCGGCCGGGCTGCCGCCGGAGGTCGCGTACGGCTGACCGCTGTCGGCGCTGCCCCAGCCATTGGAGACGGTGCGCACGAACGTGTCAGTCAGGCCCGGCTCGATCTTCGACGCGGTGACCCGTTCCCCGCCTACCCGCACATCGAGCGGCATATCGGCCGGATCCTGCGTCCACACGCCGTTGTCTGGGGTGGAGGCCAGCAGCAGCGACGTACCCGCCTCGGTCAGGTCGACGGCGAGCGTGGACCCGTCTGCGGGGACGCGCGAGTCACCGTCGGCCTGCGCGACGGTGTACGGGCCGGCAGGCGTCCACGTCCAGTCGATGGACCGGGCGACCTCGTCGACGTGCTCCACCGAGCCGCGGACCATCGACAGGACCGGGCCCGGCGGCAGCCAGTCGGGTAGGCCGTCCAGGGCGACCACGTCGCCGTCGGCGAGGGCGGCCACCAGGGCAGCACGGTCCGGGTCGGCCTGCCACATCGGCGCGGCCAGGTTGACCCGGGCCACCGGGTAGCGGGCCTCGTCCCACGTGCCCACGTGCACCCGCCAGCCGGCCTGGTGGGGCAGCTGGCCGTCGTCGACGACGTTGACGGTCAGCGCCGTGTCGTAGGTGCCGACCCCGGCCGGGGGTGGCTGCACCGACAGCGGACCCGTCTCCTGCACCACGCGGGCTGACCCGCCGTCCGGGCGAGACACGGTGACGTCGTTGCGGACGTGGTCGTCATCGTCGGTGGGCTCCAGCGGCGGCGCCAGGTGCCTGTAGTCCAGTGCGACCGGCGTCTGGTTGTAGAGGGCGCCCAGACACCGGTAGGTGAGGCCGAGCTGCTCTCGGGCCTCGCCGAGCATCCCGCCGTCGACGTCGTCGCACTCCCGCAGCAGCGCGAGGAACGTGTCCGGCCGCTGCGGGCCCATCGCCGCCGACGGGTCCGGGCCGCGGGTCACCGACACCTGTACGCCCTGCTCGGCGCACAGCCGCTCGATCCGGTCGGCGGCCAGCTCGCCCAGCCACGCCTGCGCTGCGGCGGGCCGGGTGGTGTCGTAGTACGGAGCGTGCGGCGCGAACAGCGCCAGGTGCCCGATCGCCGGGGCATAGTCGCCGCTGTCCAGGTACGAGTTGGGCAGCACCCGGTCGGGCACGGGGGCGGCGACCCCAAACCAGGTGCCGGAGCCGACGAGGGCCCCGTCGACCCACAGGAAGTGGTCGCTGTTCGCGCCGTTGCGCTCGACGTCGAGGCGGACATGGTGCAGGTAGCCGTCCCACCCGGGGAACGGTCCGGTCACCGACACGCCGACGCCGCTGCTTCCGCCGCCCGCCATCGTGACCGTGCCGGCCGGGGCGAACACAAACGACCACTCCCACGCGTCGCCGGCTTGCAACGTCATGGGGAACGACTCAGTGCCGTCGGCGGTGCCGGCGTCGTAGCGGATGACGAACTCGAACGTCCAGCTGGTGGCGGAGCTCGCCGGCACAGGCCCGGCCAGGCGGCCGCCGTTGCGGAGACTGGCCAGCGAGGCGGCGCCGCCGCTGCCCTCTACACCCCACACGATCGCGCCGTCGACGTCGCCCATGCCGATCTGCGTGACCCCGGGTTTCCGGCCGAGTTCGGTGATCGGCGGCTGGCCGGGCAGGCCGGACGCGGACCGGTCCACGGACCGGCTGTCTTCCAGGGGCCACCACGCGATCGGCGGCGGGGACGCGGTGGCGTACGCCCGGAACAGCGCCGAGTCGAGAGGCTTCGCCCCCTGGTTGAGGCGGCGCAGGATCCCGGCGGCCTGGACCGGCACCCACGTGTCGGTGCCAGGCGTGTTCCACCGTGGCGGCCACGCGCTGACTTCCATGCACGCGCGCCGGTCGATCACCCGCAGGTCGGCGTAGGTGAATCGGATCGGCTTGGTGTTGGTGTTGCCGCCTGCGACGCCGGAGCGGATGCCGACGTGGCCGGGCTCGGTGATTTGGTCGTCGACGGCGGTGAGCTGCCAGTCGCGCGGCTCACCGCCGGCCGGGTCCCACACCTTCACGCAGAGCCGGTCCGCGACGCACGACGCGGCGACCGCCAGCGGCTGGCCGGTGAACGTGAGGCCGGCCACCACCACGGCGGCGGCGATGACGCCGGTGATCGAGTGGTGCAGGGACACGGTGACAACCTCCGTCGCGGATACCTCGACCCGGGCCATGTAGTAGGTGCCGATGTCCTGCATCCGGAACAGGATGTTGGCCGGTTCGATGGCGCCGCCGGTGATGTCCCCGCCGTCCAGATCGACGGTGACCCGCACCTCGGCGTCGCGCCACGAGCGGGCGTCGTAGTACGTGCCGCGGTACGCGTTCGCCGACGGCACCAGGTGCCGGGCGGCGCCGGGCACCACGGTGGTGTCGCTGGCGGCGACCGTGCCGCCGGCGCCGAACCACCACCAGCCGCTGCCCCATCCTTCGGCGACGGTGCGGCCGAAGTCGTCGACGAGCAGCGCCAGGCCGGACCGGATCGGCGTGTTCCGGCCGAGCAGGCCGTAGTACGGCGAGCGCGGGTTGCGCGGGCTGTACCGGCCGCCCCTGTTGGCCATGACCAGGTCCATGGTGCCGGGGTCGTCCTCGGTGCGGGTGATGGTGATACCGCCGCCAGAGTCGGCCGAGACCTCGCGGACGTCGTCGGAGACGTCGACCCAGCCGAGCTGCTCGCCGAGGTACAGCTCGGTGATCAGCGTGTTATCCATGGCGCCGCCTCGGTCCCAGCACGAATTGCACGTCGCCTCCCTTGCCCTGGATGGCGGGGCGCAGCAGTTCGATCAGCAGCTCGCCGACCCGCCGGTCGGCGGCCTGCACCTCGATCACGGTCGGGCCGCGGCCGCCGCCGGCGGCGAAGTCGCGGGCGCCGCGCGGCAGCGGGACGACCGCCTCGTCGTGGCCGCCCTCGCCGATCACGGCGAGCCGTCCGCCCGGGGTGGCCGGCACGATTCCGCCGTCGGCCAGGTACGGGATGTCCGGGGTGGACAGGGTGACGCTGGGGATGTCCATCCCCAGCACCGAGCCGCCGCCGATGGTCAGGCTGAAGTTGTTCCACTTGCCGATCAGCCAGTTCACGGCCGCCTTGAACGATGACTTGATGCCGTTCCACATGCCGGAGGCGGCCTTGCTGATCCGTCCGGGCAGGCCCTTGACGAAGCTGACCAGCTTGCCGAACCCGTCGGTGATCCACTTCCAGGTGTCGGCTGCCTTCTTACCGACCCAGCCCCAGAAGCCGGTGAAGATCGACCACCACAGCTTGACGCCGGCCACGACCAGGCCGATGGCCCACTTCCAGCCGTTGATGATCCAGTTGACGACGAACCAGAACGCGGCCTTGATCGCGCCCCAGACGGCCTCCCAGATGGCCTGGAACCAGGTCGTCTTCGTCGCGATGAGGTAGACCGCGGCGACCAGCAGCAGCACACCGAGGACGATCCACGTGATCGGCGAGGTCCACAGCGCGAGGTTGAGCACGGTCTGGACGGCCGCCCAGACCTTCATCACCCCGATGATCGTGCCGATGACCACGGCGAGGATCCCGAGGCCGGTGGCCAGCGGGGTTACCCAGCCGCTGTTCTTGGACAGCCAGCCGAAGGTCTTCTCGATGTACGGCACGGCCTCGGCGAGCTTGTCGATCAGGGCCTGCTGCGCCTTGCGTTTGAACTCGTCGAGCTTGGCGCCAGCGGTCTGTCCGACCGTGTCGGCGGCCTTCTGCGTCGCCCCTTCCAGGCCGGACATCTGCTGCGCCGCCGTGTCGAGGTCCATGGTGAGCAGGGCGTCGCGCATGTCCTCCCACTTGGTGCCGAACAGACCTACCCCGACGGTGTTCTGCTTCACCGGGTCTTCGATCTTGCGTAGGCCGTCCAGGACCGCGTCGAAGCCCTGGGCGGCCGAGGGACCGCCCTTCGCGATCTTCGCGATCATCGCGTCGGCGTCCATGCCCAGCAGCTTGTAGGCGTCGCGGGCGCCCTTGGACCCGTCGATCGCCTTGATGCCGAACTCCTTGATCGCGTCTGCGGCGATGTCGGCGTTC
>NZ_JBEYTP010000088.1:0-12326 GCF_040643125.1 Micromonospora sp. NPDC047465 | reverse complement strand
TCGGTTGTCCTCACAAACCATCGATGATCAACGCGGTGGCCGTCCTCATGCCCACGCCACGCCCAACGCCGAAGGCAAGTGACGTTGGAGTATTAGTCGAAGATGCGCTCGACGACGGCGGCTTGTTCGGCTGCGCCAGCTCGGAAGTAACGGGCGGTGGTATCGAGGGAGGCGTGTCCGAGCAGGGCCTGGACCTGGGCCGGGTCGGCACCGCCTTGGCGAAGCCGGGTGGCGTAGGTGTGGCGAAGCCGGTGCGGACGCAGGCCGGGAAGGTTGGCGTCGGTACCGACCGTCAGGACGATCTGGGTGATGCCGGAGGTGGTGAGCCGACCGCGCTGCCCGATCCACAGCGGTCCCGGCTCGCCGCCGCGCTGGCGCATCCAGGCGGTGAGCCGGTCGCGGGCCGGGGCCGGCACGGGGACATGGCGGACTTCGTCGCCCTTGCCGTGCAGGCGGATGGTACCCGTGCGGGCGGTGAGGGCGACGTCGTCCACGTCGAGGCGGGCGCACTCCTCCGCCCGGGCGCCGGTGTAGAGCAGCACGGTCACGATCGCGGCGTCGCGGACGCCGCGGCGGTCAGCGGCGCGTTCCACCGCGCCCTGCTCCTTCGGCGTCAGCGCGTCGGGCTCGCCGGGGCGAGGCACCCGGGCCCGCTTGACCTTCAGCCGCAGGCCGGCGCCGACCTCATGGAGCAGGTCGACGGCGGCGAGGGCCTGGTTCACGGTGGAAGGGCTGGCCTTGGTAGCGATGAGGTGTCGGCGCCAGGCGGTGACGGCGGCCTCGGCGCCGACCTGGTCAACGAAGGCGTCCGGGTGCTCGCCGGCGTGCTGGCTGAGCCAGGCGGCGTACGCACCGGCGCGGGCCCGGTACGCCTTGGTGGTGTTGGCCGCCAGAGCGCACCGGTCGAGGTGCCGGTGCAGCGCCGCGAGGGCACGGTCAACGGCGGCGGCCGGGCCGGCGGGTCGTAGCGGGAGGACCTTCGCCGTCGCGGTCCGAGTCATGGCCACCACCGCCCTTCTTATCCGCTGAGTTTCAGCCGGTCTTTCAGCCATCACTGAAAGACGTTATCCGCTGAGATCCTAACCAGACTCAGCGGATAAAGCACATTATTCGCTGAGCCCGGGGAAGTGGGACCGGCTCGTATTCGAAGATCTACTTTCAGGGATCTTGCGGGAGGAATCCGACGCGAAGGGCTCTCGTGGCCGTGCGCGCGGTACCTATGGCTCGCTGGGACGTTATCTAGACCAGGACCCTCTAATGAGTCCTGAGCACTGACAGGCGCTCGTCGTGGATCTCAGGTCACATGTGCCCGAGATACATGATCAGGGGTCAGGCACCCCAGACGACAAGCGTCCGTCCACCGCACCGTCGCAGCCAGCGACGAGAAGGGGAAGGACCACGGCGGTCATCGCCATGGCCACCGCGGCCGACACGGCGGCAGAGATCCTGCACGCCACCGGTCGCGATGGCCTGGCCACGACGGCCAGGACCATCGCTCACCTGCTACACCTGGTCGCCATCTTGGCTCGCAACCGGGACGGCCAGAGGTAGCCCTACCGAGCCCGGGGTTGACTCCCGTCAACCCCGGGCTCCCTGTAAACGATTGTCCCCGGCCCGTCGTGTTGGCTTCGCAGCCCTGAGGCCAACGATGGGTCGCTGCGATGAAGCAGGACAGAACTCACCCAACGCGCGAAGCAGTCCTCCGCGCCTCTTCGCCCTAGAGGGCGAGGGCGTTGACGGCGACCCGGTCGTAGCGGCCCGGGTCGGCGGTGAGGGTCGGTAAGCCGGTGGCTTGGGCGCAGACAGTGGCGTGTGCGGCCGGCCAGAGCAGCCATGAGTAGGTGGCTCGCAGCTCGTCGAGGCGTCGGTGCGCGCCAGGCCGGCCACCCGCAGCACGCCGGGTGGGGCGGCGGCGATGATGTCGGCCAAGTGGGTCACCAGCGGCGTCCGGTGTTCTGCGACGACGGTGAGGCACAGCGCGGGTACCTGCACAACCCGTTCGTCGACCTGAACCTGCCGCAACACGCGCCTCTCACAGTGATGAAGAAGGACGCGGGCTCACCTACAACCTCAACATGTACCTGGACAGACCTCTGATTCCGTGGCATCACCCGCACCCGCTACACCTTGATCACCTCCGATATATTGACCCTGAGTGACTAGGAGGTACGAGCCGTGACCGATCAGTCTGTGCTGGCCAACCTGGGCCAGTTCGAGTGGGACTCCAGCAAGTCTGTTTCCTACGAGGTCGCCATCGAGGCGGTCAGCCAGGCAGTCGCCGCCATCGCCCCGCTCATCGCCACCGCTCGGCAGCAGGACAACGACGCTGCGGTAGAGGAGCTGATCAACCTACGGAAGCAGTGCATCGCCGCGCGTAACGAGCTGAGGCCGACCGACCATCAAGCGGTCGCCGACGCCACGCAGCGCTACCGCACCCTGGCCGAGCAACTCGGTCGGCGCGCCGCCTGATGCCGATCGACCCGAGACGCTACCTGCTTCCCGAGGAGCAGTCGCAGCGGATCTTCCGCGAGGAGATCGCGCCGGAGGAACTCGCCCACGGGGTCTCCCAAGACCAGCCGGTGGTCGTCTTCGTCGCCGGGCAGCCCGGCGCGGGCAAGACCATGACCACCGAGTCGGTCAAGCGCGAACTCGATCAGCGTGGCGGCGCGATCGTGGTCAACTCCGACTTCTACAAGCCCTACCACCCTGAGTACAGCAGACTGCTGCGCGAGGACGACCGCAACGCCGCGCCGTACACCAGCATGGACGGACGCCGGTGGATGGCCGCCGCCGAGCAGTACCTCATCGACCGGCGAGTCGACACGATCATCGAGACGACGATGCGGGACCCCGGAGACTTCCTGGAACCCGCGGCGATGTTCCGCGCGGCCGGCTACCGGGTGGAGGCCGCGATCATGGCGGTGCCCGAGCCGCTCAGCCGACTCGGGATCGTCCACCGCTATCACGACCAGGTCCAGAAGCTCGGCCACGGCAGGTTGACCGCTCGGGACAACCACGACGCTTCCTACCAGGGTGTCCGCCAGGCCGCCGAGGCGATCGACCGGGAGCGGGTGGTCGACGTCGCCACGGTCTACCGGCGCGGCAACCACCAGCTGCACATCAACTACCTCGACGCCGCCGGCTCGTGGCGCTGGCCGGCCGGCACCGCTGCGGCCATCGACGTTGAGCGCCAGCGGCCGTGGACCCCAGAGGAGACCAAGGCGTTCGCGGCGACGGTCAAGCAGCTCACCGAGGAGATGGGCCCCGAGTGGTACGGAGAGCTCCGGGACATCGTCCGGCTGGCGGCACCTCTCGCCGACCCGCAGACGCCGCTGCCTCAGATCGTCGACGTCGCTCCCGTGATCACGGCGGCCGCGCGGGCCTTCCCGACCAGCACCCGTCAGTCCCTACCCCGGCAGCCGGCGGTGCGCGACGCCGAGTCGGCGTCGCCGCCGAAGCCGAGCCGCGGAGCCTCCAGAGGCGAGGAACCCAGCCGCTGACTCAGGGATTCTGCAGACGGATGGTACGTCGTTGAGGAGCACCGGCGGCATGTCCAGACCCCTCTGAGGAGGCGAAGAGGGCGGGCACCATATGGTGCCCGCCCTCTTCGCCTGATCGGGTCGTCAGAGCACGTACTGGCCGTAGCCCAGAACGACCAGCACCACCACCAGGACGTAGATCACCACGGCCCGGGGAGCTCGCAGGGAGAAGCGCAGCTCGGTCAAGTTCAACACCCCCTCGGTTATCTCAGCGCAGCGATGGCCAAAAGGCGGCCCCCTCGGGCGGCGGCTGACCTTCCGCGTTCCGAGGCAGCGGGAAAACCCGCCGTGGACCGGCGCTCATACTAACGTGGACACCCCAATGCCGCAAAGTGGTGCGCCGACCCGCGACCTAATCGGAGTTCCGCGAAGTTCCGCGAAGTTCCGCGAAGTTCCGCGAGGTCCAGAGAGGCCGCACGATAGGCCTTCCTGCAGGAATCCCTGCAGGGATTCCTGTGGCACAGTTATTACATCGGACCCGCAGTTATCGCCTCCGACGGTCACATCCATACCGGTGCCGCAGCCGCGCACCGGTGTGCGCAGAGGCGCAGGTCAGCGGGGGGTCTAGTTGTCGGAGGCATGTGGTATAGTCCCCGCCTTTTGCCACCGGACGGCTCGCGTAGTGTGAGGTTCTGGTCACTTGACCCGGCCTCTGTTGCTCCATTCCGCTCGCCTTAGGGGCATACGCGACGCAAAAAAATACCGATATTTGGATTCCGTTGATTCTCATCCGATCATCCGCCTTTGAGATTGAAGAGGCTAGCCGAATCCATAACCCAGTCGGGCCGACTTTGGAAGGCGAAAGCCCACCTTGCTGGCCGGTAAATAGATGCGGCGAGCGCAAACGAATTCGGACTTGGATTTTGGAGCCTCGAATTTTTATTTGCCATTGCGTGTTGCAGTACTGATACGTCGTGTGTCAGACTGACGGTGTCGCGACGCGTCCCCAGGGGGCCCGTGACCTGCAACGAAGCTCCCCAACGGTCTATCTCACGCAGCGATGGCCAATGGGTTGTGGCCTCTCCGCTGACCTCGGAGGGGCCACTTTTTTGCGCCGACCGGCTGGAGGCCAACCAGACGTCCCGGGCCTTCGTAGTACGCCTGTCCGGCTGAGGTGCACGCTGGGTCACCGGCGATGACAGATGGTCAATTCGGTCCGCGGGTGAGCCGGTACCACCTCGCCAATCCCGGCTTTGTGCGGCTCTGCCGCAGCTAGCTCGGCCCGGTGTATACACAGGTTTTCACGTCTGCTACGTGCAGTGTCAGCCAACCGACGGTTGCCGCGGCCGAACTCCTGTTCTACTGCACCGTAAGGGCGTCCGTCCCGCTGCTGCGGGTTCGATGTGGTCAACCTGGGCATCACCTTCCTAGAGGACATCATCGACTTGCGGCCGTTGCGGACAGCGCAGCAGATGACCTGCTGCGGGGCCGTGGACGACCAGCTCGGGACGCCTGCGGGCCCGGGTGCCGGGCCAGCCGCCGGCGTTCCTTGACCTGCCGATGCTCCGCAGGTTCCGGTACATCGTGGCGATCGAGCCTGCCGGGGTCGGCTACTGACAGCTATTGGCCACACTTGTCGAGGTGACCACCCAAGACCATCAAAAGCCCGGCGGGAACTTACGATCCATCACCGCCAGCGCCGCCATCCTGGCAGTGCTCGGACTCGGCGTGGCAGCCGTGAACACGATCATCGACGGCTCAGCAAGTGGATCGGTAGCCCCCACCAGTGGCACAACCACCATCGCTGCGACGGTTGCCGCCAATCCATCGCCCACGATCACACCGACTCGTGCCGTGGTGGAAGCTCGGACTGTCACCGAGACTGAACCCATCCCGTACCGGACCAGGCAGGTCAAGGACTCATCGATGCCGAAGGGCGTCACGAAGGTGCGGACACCCGGGATCGACGGCGTCAAGACGCTCACCTACCAGGTGACCGTCACCGACGGGGTTGAGACAGCAAGGAGGCTGATCAAGACGCAGGTCACGACGAAGCCCGTAACCGAGGTTGTTGCAGTTGGGACGAACAACTGCGACCCGAACTACAGCGGCTGCGTGCCGATCGCAAGCGACGTGGACTGCGCGGGGGGCAGCGGCAACGGACCCGCCTACGTGAAGGGTCCGGTCAAGGTGATCGGCTACGACATCTACAAGCTTGATCGGAACCATGACGGCTACGGCTGCGACGAATAGGCCGTACACGAGCGTCGAGCCGACGGCGTCGCCTCCTGGTGGAGCACGGGGCTGGTCGGCACCGCGGCGATCGTCGCCGTCGGCGCGGGAGTTCCCAGCTGGCCGATTACGTGGTCGGGGCATCGGGGCCCGTTCACCGAAACGCCGACGGCTGGCCGAACCGAACGGCGATCTCCTGCAGCCGTGCCGGGACCGTGCTGGCGCCGCGGCGCAGATAGAACTCGGGTCGCTTCGGGTTATACGCGTACCAGCGGCCGCCGGTGCTCACCTCGACCAGCAGGACGGTCTTACCGTCCAGCGGCACCGGGCGCACCGTGACCGGAGGGTCAGGGTCGATGCTGTCGCGGATCATGCTGCGCAGGGTGAGCATCTGCTCGTCGAGCTTCGTCGCGTCGACGCCGGCGATCTGCCCGTCGTCGGTCACCCCAACCAGCACGGTCCCGCCTTCGCCGGAGGCGAACGCGGCCACCGTCTTGAGCATCTTCTTGCGGGACTCGCCGGTGGGCACCTCCTGCTTGAACTCCACGTACTCGGTCTCGCCGCCGGCGACCAGCACGCTCGCGTCGGCGCCCGGCAGGTCCCAAATCACCGAACGGTCTCCGTCGCCGCCATTCCCTGGCACAGGGAAGTAGCGAAAGTCCAGCCAGTCGTCGTCGGATCGCAGCATTAGCAGGGTGGCCGGAGCCAGGCCGCGCGGCAACCGAAGCCGGACCCGCCCGGTCGCGCCGACCGGGCGAAGCTGCGAACCGTCCGGGGTGGTCAGCTCCACCCGTACTCCGGCAAGTTCAGCGCCCTTAATGGCCACCGTCAGTGCGTCCGGGGCGATGGTGACCCGGTGGATCCGACCGCGGCGGTCCAGCCGGACGATGCGCCACAGCATGTGTGAAGGACGGGGGCCGTTCTCGACGGCGGCTGCGTAGAAGAAGGCGTTGAACGCTGCCTCGGCATGCAGGAAGCTCGGCCCGTTGCCGACCAGCACCTTCCGCCGTCGCGTCGGCGCCTGCTCGGCTGGGCTTAGCTGCCATTCGGTGCGCGGCCACGGCAGCACCGCGTTGTTCCAGCGCACCTGACCGGCGAGCCGCTGGAAGCTGCCGCTTGGCTGCGCAGAAGGTGCGGACACTGTCAACCCAGCGACTTGCTGCGGCTTCTCCCGCACCAGGTCAGCGGCCAGAGGTCCCGGTAGGCGGCGCTCGACGAAGGCGTCATCGCTGTAGAGCCAGGTGCGCTCGGGGCCGGTACTGTCGGCGCCGATCAGCACCTCGCCATAGCTGATCTGCCAGCCGTCCTCACCGCGATACAGGGCCAGCCGGACGTCGACGGCGACACTCTGCTCGATCATGCCGGTCAGCTCGTCGACCGGCGTCATCCCGCTCTCCATGGCCGGTACCTCCCGCGTCGCCTCGTACTGACGCGGGCGTCATCGCCACGCTGTTCAACCTGCTCGGCAACCGGCCACGAGCGTACGCGGTGCTGGCCGAGGACCGCCGATCAGTTAGCGGGCGTCGAGGAACCGGCGGCGACCTTACGGCCCAGCCGGGAGTCCGGCAGCCCCGGCAGCCCCGTTCACCACGTACAGCACTGTGCCGCTGCTCACCGGTCTTGCAGGGCGGCCTGGTCGTCGCGTTGGGCCGGAACAAGGCCAGGCAGCGCGTTGTACAGGGTGCTGCGAGAAACGCCGAGAAGCTTGGCGATCGAGGTCATCGTGCGGTTCGGCTCGGCGAGCAGTTGCAGCGCGTACGCGACCTTCTCCGGTGTCATCGCCGGCGGCCGGCCGAGGCGTTGCCCGCGGGCGCGAGCGGCGGCCAGGCCCTCGTTGGTGTTGGCCACGATGATGGTGCGCAGGAACTCGGCCAGCGCAGCAAAGACGTGGAAGACGAACATCCCGCCTGCGGTGGTGGTGTCGAGCTTCTCGTGCAGGGACTGGAAACCGACGCCGTGGCGCTTGAGCCGGCCGACGATGCCGATCAGGTCCTCCAGTGAGCGGCCGAGTCGGTCGAGCGAGACAACGGTGAGCGCGTCGCCGGGTCGGATGTACTCGAACACCTTGGCCAGCTCGGGCCGGTCGGTGTTCTTGCCGGAGGCCTTGTCGAAGAAGCACTTGGCGCAGCCGGCCGCAGTCAGCGCGGCTTGCTGGCGGGCGAGATTCTGCTCGCGGGTGGAGACTCGCCCGTAGCCGACGAGCACGCCTGCGAGCGGAGTCGGGGCGAGCAGGTCGCCCTCGGCGGGCGTGGGGGTGACGGTCACGCCGCCCAGAGTGCCCAACAAACCCGTCGTCGCGTTGTTTGACACGCCGACTTCTCGGACGGGTTTTTCGGACGCGTTTTACCCACCCTGACAACGCATCTTGATCTTGTCCGGAAAACGATCGATTCTCGGACACCATCACGCCCAGAGCCACACCCGTTCACATTCGCCGCCGCGAACCCGTCACCCCGGCCAGCGCCAGATCGATGCACATGGCAAGGGGTCGCGCGTCGACGGCCATGTGCCACCTCTGCCGCACCGCACCGTCGACGACGCGCAGCACGGCCGGCCCCCAGGGGGTGGGTGCCGGCCGCACGCTGTCTCGGGCCCAGCGCCCGCGGCGCAGCTCGCCCGCCTACATCAACTCCTTGGCCTTGTTTTTGAGGGCTGGAAGCTTACGGCCGAGCCTAGTCCGCCCCGGGCAGCCTCACGGCTCGCCGTGGTAGCCCCTCGACCTCGCCGAGTAGCAACGGCACGTCGTACACCGACATGCCCGGCCGCGCACGCATGGCCCTGACTCGGTGGCGCCACCTTTGGTGCTCGAAGGCCACGTCCGCCTCGATCTCCATCACCACCGTCGGCTCGACCTGCACGTACCGCAGCGGTTCCGGCCGATCCAACTGCCCCGACCACGATGCCGGCAGCGGCTCCGGCCACGGGTTGCACCACTGCGGCGCGGCGCTGCTGTGCAGGCCGCAGCGGAGACAGCAGCGTCGTGAGTCGACCGCAGATCCGACCCGGGCGTAACGCGTCTCCCGGTCAGATAATGCAACGGCATCTCTCGTCTCACTCGTCGCGGGCAAACATCCGCTGGGACCAGGCGGTCGCTCCGCGGGTGCGGTAGTGGGCAATACCGGCGAGAGCGATGAGCGCGGATGCCGTGAGCCAATGTGTGTTGTCGTTAGGCAGTCTGGTGATAGGCACGAAGCTCAGGTCAAGCCAGAGATTGTTGACGAGTCCGTGCGCGAAGTAGATCACGATGGCTGCGGCGCCTGTGACCGCGCCGCCGAGGTACGGCGAACACACGAAGATGATTGCGCACATGACCACGGCGTTGCAGATACGCCATGCAACCGGAGAGCCTGCTGGCAACGCTAGTGCGCCCGCCGTCACGATCGCTACCGGGGCGACGCTTCCGAATAGAGCGTAGGCAGCCGCGACTATCGAGGCCCGCCCACTTGCTACTCGATCCCATTCCCAAAATCGCGGGCGAAGAATCACCGCACCGAGAGCTCCCCCCAGCACGGCGCATATCTCCGGATACGGCAGTCTGATCTGTGGCCGCAGGAACGCGAGGTTGATCAGAATGCCGGACTTACCGAGTAGCCAACTGACTGCCGACAGGAGAACGATCATCGCGAGATAGATGACTACGCGGCGGCTGTTAAGGATGACACGAAGGATCACTTTGGCAGCGCATCCAGATCGACGGTGCATGTCATGATCTGTTGATCATGGTCTTTGATCCACGCCTGGACGGCTGGCAATGATACGTTCTTGAAGGGGTTGTATCCGTCGGAGTATTGCGGTGCTATGCCTGCGCTTCGCAGCCAACTGTAGAAGTAGGAGTTGAAGTTGGCGATGTCAGGCGGGAAGTGGAAGCCGTAGCGCTTCACGCATGCGGCGGTGCCCGCCAAACTGCTGGCGACCTCTGACGCGACCGGTCCTTCGACATGGTTCGCGGGGTTCAGGCTCGGCCAGATCACCAACTGGTTGGGCTTTGCCGTGCCGAGCAGTGCCCGGTCGTAAATGCGACGTGCACGCTCGGGTGCAAATCCATACGCGGTGACGACCTCGCTGCCCCCCTCCACGAAGGCCGCCAGTTGACGGCGGTGTCCCTCGTGAACGCAGTACTCGACACCTGCCTTCGTGGTGCAGGTCCGTGGGGCGTCGGCTTGGTAGACCGACACGGCGGGTTGTCGCAGGCTCGGGCCGAGGGCGAACAGCATCACCACGGGCACTGCTACGAGGGCAGCGAGCGGCGGCTTACGCGAGGTCGACCGCAGCAGTGCGAGGCTGATTTGCGCTGCGGCGAGGGTGACGATGGCGAGAAATATCAGCCGGTAGATCAGCAGGGGCCGAGAGGCTTGTTCCCCCAACGTGAGCACACGGGTGGGAACAGGTGATAGCGCACTCGTTCCCGTGGTGCCGACAATGGTCAGCCCGAGGAGCAGCACGAAAGACAACGAACCCATCAGCGCGGTCCGCGACCAGACTCCGGTCAGGTAGCCCAAGACCGTGGCGGTCGCGAGCCCCACCAGACCGGTAAGGCTGACCAAGACGTCGGGGCCACCATATTGCGCTTTGCCAGCGGTCAGCACGAGCAGTGGAACAAAGGCGAGTACGTAGCCGATGAGATGACTGGACAGCAGCAGACCGAGATGCCGGTTCAGGATGGAGGAGACCGGCCGGGCGCTCGAACGTTGCGCGAAGATGCGCGACGCTGGTGTCACCCGTCCGGCGTAATAGGTGGCGGCTGCGGCGGCTATCGGGCCGGTAATGGCTAACTGCCACATGAATTCTGACGACGTGCGTGTCCATTCCTGATACGGCCACGAGTACATGCCGGACGTGGCGCTCAGAACAACGCCGAAGATGAGCGCACCCGGAACAAGAAGGGGGATGGGTCCGAGCGGCCACAATCGCCGCATGTGCGCCTCACTCATTGGCCGCACCCAAGCGCTCGATCAGCGCGTAATACGAGCGCTCGAAGTCTGATCCGAGGACACCCTCGTGCTGGGCGTTATCGATCAGTTCCGACAGTTCGTTCTCGGTGCCGTCAAAGGCCATCCGTCCTTGGGCAAGGACACCGACGTGATTGCACAGATGAGCAATATCCTCGATGAGGTGCGTTGAGAGCACTACCGTCTTGGTGCGCCCGATGTCAGCGATGACTTCTCTGACCCGTAAGCGCTGGCCCGGATCAAGTCCGACCGTCGGCTCGTCAAGAACCACAATGTCCGGCTCATGCGCCAGAGCCGCGGCGATGCCCATCCGCTGTCGCTGCCCGCCGGACAACTGGCGGACTCGCCGCCGACCATGATCATCCAACTGCACTGTCGCCAGTGCCTTACTCGCTGCGGTCGCACAGCCCTTGGCTGGCACGCCGTTCGTCCAAGCCGCGTAGGAGATCGTGTCTAGGACAGTCATCTCCCCGGCGACCGAGAATCGCTGCGGCACGTACCCGATCCTGGCGCGTCCGTTCGACGGCCGGCCAGGTGGCGAAGCTGATCCGTAGATAATTTCGCCGGAGCGGGGCCGGGTCAGACCAACAAGCAGATTTAACAGTGTGGTCTTGCCCGAGCCGTTCGGGCCGAGGAGGCCACTAACTCCGATATCCACTGCCCAGTTCACGTCTTTGAGGACGACGGTCCGCCCATACGCGAACTCGACACTCTTGAGGATGATCGGCATGGACGACTCCCCCAACCAACGTCTGCCTTGTGCGAACTGCACCGGGAGGGCGCGCAGGCTGCGCCGTCCTGTCGCGCACTGAGGTGCGCTGCTACGCCTCCCGCGAGGAGGAGAAGGCCGACCTGGCGTCTCTCGCCACGCCGACCGGCGCGTCGCGGGGCACCGTCGGACCCATCGGCACCCTCGGCTGGAACGGGTGCGACGAAGATTGGCTGTGCATCTACGAACACGCGGACTTCGAGGGGCGCAAGCTCAGCTTCAACGACGAGTACTGGCACGACCTCGACAATTGGGGGTTCGTGGACATGACGTCGTCGTTCACAAACTACCAGGGCGGGAACTTGATCGGCGGGTGTTCGGGCACCGACAGCGGCACCCTTGAATGCTGCGGGTGCTCGCCGGCGTCCACCACGAGCTGCGCGAGAACCACGACGCCAACGACGAGGACATCATCGCGTTCTTCACCAAGCTCGACCCGCACATGAACGCCCCGGTCGCCGGTGACAGCATCTGGCGCCACACGGCCGCCAGCCAGGACTTCGAGGTCAACGCCTCGGCTCCGGTCATGCGGACTCAGAACCTGATCCACCTCGTCAAGGTGATCGTCGGCTGGTACAGCAACCCGCCGACCCAGCTCTAGTAGCCACCAGGACTCACGCGCGGAGGGGACCCGACCGTACTGGTCGGGCCCCCTCCGCGTTCCGGGTATCGGTGGCTGCGGCGCACGCCGCAGCCATGGCGGCCTCCCACTTGGCGTAGTAGTCGTACACCGTCTTCGCCGGCGGAAAGTCATGCGGCAGGTACTCCCACGCGATCCCCGTCCTGGCCACATACAGAGGCATTTTCATCGTGATGGGCCTGGTCGCGGCGGGTGCGGCATGGCGCGTGTCGACATAGGACGAGGCTCCCGGTAAGACAGCAGTCGACCAAGATCTG
>NZ_JBEYTP010000087.1:0-12855 GCF_040643125.1 Micromonospora sp. NPDC047465 | reverse complement strand
ACCCGGACAGCCTGGCGACACCGCGCCGTCCGGACCAGCATCCGGACGGCGCGTCACGTCACGACAGGGCAAACGTTGCCTGATGCGGCACTAGCATTGCCGCAGTCCGGGACGGCTCTGCTGAAACGAGGCGAAATGCGTTGGCTCCGGCGGTTACTGGGCGGCGGGCGGGTCCAGCTCGATACGGGCCGGCAGCAGGCACTGCTACAGGACGTTCAGTGCCGGTACGGCGCTCGCGCGGAGGTCCGGTTTTCCGAGCAGGTCAAGGCGGTCACCGCAATGCTGAACGGCGACGACGGCTTGGTGGTGGCGGCCCGGATCGTGAGCCAGGTCGCCGACGAGGCCCACGCGGACCTACAGGCCCAGGCCAACGAAATACACCGACGGACGGGCCGGCGGCTCGTGGTGCACCGCCGGAATTATCGGCCGCTGTGGATGGAGGCCGGCTCAGCCCTGCGGTGGCCACTGTTCACGTTGCCGTGCGGCTTCCACCCGTACGCACAGGTGGCCGCCGCCGTCGCGGTAGTCGGCAGCCAGGCGCCCCGGCTCGACCAAGTGACCGACCCGAACCCGCTCCTGACCCGCGTGTTCGAGGTGCTCGACCTCACCACCGCCGGCTGGGAGTACGGCCGAGTGCGGATAGACACCGACGCTGCCGCCCTGGCGGATCGACTGATCTCGAGCGCTGGGCAGGTCCTTGCAGCCATGGACGACCCGCCCCGGCTGCCACCTCCGGTTCGTGAGTTGATGCGCCGCAACAACACCTTCGACGTGCACGATCCGACCGGCCCTCGGGCGGTAGGCGTGATCAATGTGGGCGCGAGGATGCGGGAGTGCCTCCTGGTCTGAAGAAACGGCGAGACCATGTCAACGAGCAACGCACTCGGCTCGTCCAGTCGCCGCTCCCCGACCCTCCCGTACCGCCAGGCGCGGGGGCCGGTCGGCGAGGAGCCGGACCGCTGCGGGGCCGGCCACATCTACGCGGGCGGCTCGGCGACCCGGCCGATGCGCGACTGGTGGCCGTGCGGGTGCGGCGGGCACCTCGTCATCCGGTGCCGGTGCGGCGACGTCCGCGTGGCACCGGCCGTCGCCGACGGATGCGACGCCCGCCGGAGGTAGTATGCGCGGCTCGCCCCGAACCCGCGACCGACGCCCGCGCCGCCATCGAGGTCAAGGACCGTCGAGGAGTTGCATAGCCCGCCCAGCCGGGTCGCGAAACCGTGAAATCCTGGACGTCATCCCATCGTGTCAGGCAGCACTCGGCGCGGACGCGACCGTGTTAGGGGACTTGACTCAGCGGTCGTCGGAGCCCGTGAGTTGGAACTCGTACCGGTCGGCCTCGCGAGCCACCGCCCGCACGAGGGTCTGGAAGGCCGCCGGGGTGAGCCCGTCCTTCGGCGTCCACGCCTGGGCGATCAGCCGGCCCTCCTGGTCGATCCGGAAATCCACCAGGCTGCTGTGTCGGTTCCTCCGCCAGGCGGCGCGAGCGGCGTCCTGCCCCGGGGCGAGGTCGTCCGCGTCGGCGACGACGGCCGTCAAGAGGTAACTGTCCCCTCGTCCAGGACGCGGACGTCGTGCGAGCGCTCGTTCGCGAAGCGGACGGTGATCTGCTTTCCTCTGACCCGCATGTCGTCGGCGTCGCAGAGGGTGCGCCACTCAGCGCGCATGCCGAGCATCTCGCTCCAACTCCGTTCTGAAATCGGTGAGTGGCCGGTCTCGGTCGGGCAGGTGTCGCCGCTACACGTCGTCGGCGAGGCCGATGACCCTACGGATCAGAGCAGCGGCTCGGGTTCGGTCGCTGCGGCGGTCCGTGAGCAGCACGTCTTCTTCCACGGTGTCAAAAGGGCCGCATCCCCTGCCACCGGCTCGGCCGCAAGGTCCGCTTCAAGACGAGGACCTGGCCGCCGCCTACAAGCCGGCACCCACGGCACGGCGCTGATCGTGGGGGGCCTCCGGAGCAGCGATCGCTACATCGCACTCGTCGGTTCTCGCGCCGGCCCGATGCCGGCACCCGGAAGTCCCCCGCACACCCCTAGACCATCCTAGTACGGCAGCCGCCGTTTGAGATGCTGCTGGTAGAGCGGGGTGGACGCGAGGCGGCCACCGCGTGATCGTCTGTGCGTTGTGGACACAACATCAGATCTGGCGGTGGCCGCGTGCCACAGCGTAAACCCTGCCCGTTGGCGGCAGGTCTTGGCCGGGGTGCTCGATGCGTTCGCGGGCCGGTTCGGGCGGGTCGAGCCGCGCCGGACGGCGGCGGCGTTCGTGACCGGGCTGCTGGCTGATATCGAGGTCAAGACGTGCTGGCAGCTGGCGGAACCGGCCGGGCATGCCCGGCCGGATGCGATGCAGCGGCTGCTGTATCGGGCGGTGTGGGACGCCGACGCCGTCCGTGACGATGTGCGGACGGTGATCGTTGACCGGTTCGGTGACCCGGACGCGGTCCTGGTCGTCGACGAAACCGGCGACCTGAAGAAGGGTGTGCACTCAGTCGGGGTGCAACGCCAGTACACCGGCACCGCCGGCAGGATCGAAAACGCCCAGGTCGGGGTGTTCTGCGGCTACGCCAGCCGGTACGGACACACGCTGATCGACCGCAGGGTCTACCTGCCGGTGTCCTGGACTGAGGACCGGAACCGATGCCAGGCCGCCGGGGTCCCTGACGAGGTCGAGTTCGCCACCAAGCCTGACCTGGCCGCCGAGATGATCACCGCGGCTCTCGGCGCCGGCGTCCCGGCCGGGTGGGCAGCCGCGGACGAAGCGTACGGCAACAGCAGCGCCTTCCGCGCCCACCTGCGCGAACACCGGCTCGGCTATGTCCTGGCCGTATCCCGCAGCCACCTGGTGCCACTCGATGGCGGCAAGGTCCGCCTCCGCGCCGACCGGGTCGCCACCGAACTACCCGCCTCGGCGTGGCAGCGCCGCAGCGCCGGAGCCGGGTCGAAAGGGCCACGCCTCTACGACTGGGCCTGGCTCGACGACGTGTGCACCGACGCCGACCCCGACGACGGCGGCCGACACAGCCTCCTGATCAGGCGCAACACCACCACCAGTGAACTGGCCTTCTACCGCTGCTGGACCCCACAACCGGCCACCCTGGCCCAACTCGTGCGGGTCGCGGGCATCCGTTGGACGGTCGAGGAGAGCTTTCAGGCCGCCAAGGGCCAGGTCGGCCTCGACCAGCACCAGGTCCGCCGCTGGGACTCCTGGCACCGGTTCACCACCCTCGCCCTGGCCGCCCTCGCCGTCCTGGCAATCTGCGCCGCCGACGCCGCCGACGACAACCCGGCCGACACCGGACTGATCAAGCTCACGGTCAACGAGGTCCGCCGTCTGATCAACGCCTGCATCATCCGCCCGATCAGCAACCTCGCCCACCGTCTGCGCTGGTCACAATGGCGGCGCCAGCATCAGGCCCGAGCCCGACAAGCCCACTACACCCGACGCCTCAACCTCGAACTCCAGCCATGATCCCGAACGGCGGCTGCCGTACTAGGAGGATCGATTTCAAAGCGGGCGTCCAGCACTGCACCTGGCACGCCGCCCGCGCCCTGCTGCCACTCGCGCATCTCCCGCCGGGTGATCTCGGCGATCGGCCGGTCGCCCAGCCGCGGGAAGACGTGCTTCTCCAGGCGCTCCCGGTACTTGCGCACCGTCTCCGGGTGCGGCTTCACCAGCTGGCCCAACCACTCCTCGGCGTACGCCCGGAACGTCAGCACGCCCTCGGCCGGCTCCGGCGCCGGGGCGGCCACGCCGGCGGGCACCAGGTGCGCGAAGCCGTGCTCGGCCAGCTGCTCCGGCGTCGGCCGGTGGTTGCCGGCGACGTCGACGAGCGCCTTGAACCGCTTGGCGTCCACCTGGCAGTCGAACGTCTCGCCGTCCCGCGCGCCGTCACGGCGGCCGCCGTCGCGCCACTTCACCCGCCAGCGGGTGACCTTGCCGTCTCTCGTCTGCCTCTTCTCGATCTGCGCCACCGTTCCTCCACGTGAACGCGGCGACCTCGACCCGGTGTCCTGCGGGCTCCACCGCCGACGCACCTATATGCGGAACGGTGGGACCGTAACCGTCTTGATCGCCGGACACAGGATCGCTCCGACCTGCGGTGCGGACGGGGCTCAGAGCCGGTGATCCCACGGCGGCAAACAGCCCGAGAAACGATCAAGGCCGCTAACCTGAGTTCTGCCAGGTCAGTGGCCCAAAGCCTGTGTCGTTCATACTGGTGTCCGAGGGGCGATCACGACCATGAATCCATGATCGTCGTCCGGGAAGAACTACAACTGGCACCCAGATAATCACCGCAGCCGATGCCGCGCTCTTGGGGTTTGGTCCGTGTACGAGGATCGACACAAACCGGTGCCCAACGGGGGATGTGCCTTATCGGCACTATCCCGCTCGGCTGAAGATCAGCCTACCTTGACGGGTCCCGAGCCAGGCGTTGGGGACCCGTCTCTGCGCGCGAGCCCTCTCAGCCGGACGCACCTCCACGACCGACGCGGTGCGCGCTCATGCCGAGAAGAGTGCGCCGACTGAGTTGCGGGGGCGCTGATCGCCTCGTCGTAGGGTATGCCGGGGCCGATACGGAGAGTTGAGGAAGCGTTGTGACGAGTATGCGGTCGTTGTTCGATACCTTCGTCAAGGGCTTCGCGGATCAGCTTGCCGGGTACGGGTTCGAGCGTGAGAAGGGTGCTCGGGTCTTCCGCCGATTCTCCCGTGACGGGGATGTGTTCATCGTGGAACTGCAGTCATCGGCGCACTCCACCAGCACAGAGAAGGTCTTTTACATCAACGTAGCGCTGGTATTGGCTCCGCATTGGGAAAGCCGCCGGCGCCGCCTGGGACTTCCCGTTTCCGAGCTTCCCCGGAGTTCCCACGGCATCTGGTCTCACCGGATCGGGTTCACCATCCTGTCGGGGGGAGATCAGTGGGCGATCAAAGACCGCGCGACGCTCGTCAAGGTGTCGGAAGATGTTCGGCGACGTGTTGATGAAACCTTGCCTGAGCTCCTGCAGATGTTGGACCGGGACACCCTCTTCGTGGATGCTGCTGACCTCTTTGGAGGCCGTGCCTGGCGGGTGCGGGCTTGGCTCCTGGCCGGGAAGGGCCCTGCCGAAGAACTCGAACACCTGTTGCACGCAGGCGAGCCCGGCGCGGCAGGGTTCATCCGGGAGTACTCAGCCAACCCCTACGACCCTCAGAGTAGTGAACTTCTCGGTACTCGTCCGCAGTTGCGCCATGAGTCCGACTCAGGAAGTGACCCTACCCGGCGCGCTACCGATGTGGAGCCGGCTGTTCAGGGACAGGCGGCCGAGGACAACGTCGTCCAGTTGCTGAAACGGATCAGCGGGTACATCGGCTACGTGTACGACGACCTTGATGAGGCGGCGCTCACCGGAGCGCTGGGCGACACGAACGACGAGTCAGTCGACGCCTGGTTCCGGTATCCGCTCATGGGCATGCCACCGCTGATGGTTCATCTGGCCAAATCACCGGGCAGCACGGTCGTCAGCGTCCGCGTCGAAGGAACCATGAAGCGGATTTTGGCCACGCGGATAAAAACCCTGTTAGAGCTGCTGTAGCCAGCCCGAAGCCCTGGATTGGATGCACGCTCATGCCGCCGACCGGGCGCTACGTACAGTCGCCAGGCGGGTTGCGCCACCCGCTCGTGCCGAGATCAGAGCACCCGATCATGCCGGTGAAAGACGTACGAGTTCTGTCCGAGCCAGAGCGGAGACCGGTCAGCGGACCGACGAGTTTCGGGCGCGGGCACGGTCTAATCCGTGACAAGGCCGAAGGGAGAAGGCATGGCCAAGGTGACATCCCGCGATGGGACGACCATCGCGTTTGACCGGGCGGGTGAGGGGCCGGCCCTCATCCTGGTGGACGGGGCGATGTGTTATCGGGCGTTCGGGCCGATGCCGCCGCTTGCGCAAGTCCTGGTGCCGGACTTCACGGTGTATACATATGACCGCCGGGGGCGGGGTGAGAGCGGCGACAGCTCACCGTATGCGGTCGCCCGCGAAGTCGAGGATCTCGAGGCGCTGATTGAGGCGGCCGGTGGCTTGGCGTATGTGTACGGCATCTCTTCCGGTGCGGCCCTCGCCTTGGAGGCGGCGGCGAGCGGCCTGACGATCAGGAAGCTGGCGCTGTATGAGCCGCCCTATACCGCCGAGGGCGGAGACACCGAGGGTGTGAAGGAGAGCAACAGAAAGCTCAACGAGATGCTTGCAGCCGGTCGCCGTGGTGATGCGGTCGAGTTCTTCATGTCGGGCGTTGGCATGTCCACCGACGCGATCGCCGGGATGCGGCAGTCGCCCGTGTGGTCGGTGTTTGAGGGCGTCGCGCACACGATCGCCTATGACTTCGCGGTGCTCGGTGACGGCACCGTGCCACGCGAGCGGGCCGCGCTCGTCGCCGTTCCCGCGCTCGTCGCCGACGGTGGTGCGAGCCCGGACTTTTTGCGCCGCCCGGCCAAGGCGCTCGCTGACGCGATCCCAACCGCGAAGTACCAGACCTTGGAGGGCCAGACGCACGAGGTGGCGCCGGACACCATCGCTGCCGTGCTGAAGGAGTATTTTCTGTAGCACGCGGAGCGGGAATGAGCCCGGCGTGGGAATGGCCGCGGGCATAGCCGAACACGGATCCCCGGCGTGTCCGCGCCATCGTTCTCTGCTGGTCCTGTACGAGGTGCTATCCCCGCCGTGAGCAGGCAGTTCACCGTACTCTTCTGCCGCTGACATGGCGCGCCAGTCGTCCGGACACCCTCACGGTCAGTACGGCATCCAGATCGCCGCTGCGTCATCAGACGATGATCGTAGATGCAGATCTCGCCGCCAGCACCATGCTCCGTGTGACTCACCGTGATTGCGGACGAGCCATGAACGCGAATACAAGACAGTTGGATTACGCGACCCTGCCAGTCATCTTCCGCCCCCCGGGAGCGGCGCATCCCACGCCCCGAGCTGGGCGAACGCGTGCTGATTGTCATCACATCGATCGGGAACTACCATTCTGGAACATGTCTTCCGAACGTGTTCGCGTGCTTCGCGACCTCGAGGCGCTGCGCGCGGTCGCCAGCCCGACGCGCCTGGAGATACTCGAACTGCTCCGTGAGCATCGGGTGCTGACCGCCTCGCGCTGCGCGGAACTGCTCTCCACCACCGCAAAAAGCTGCTCCTACCACCTGCACGTCCTTGCCCGCAGCAAGCTGGTCGAGCAGGTCAGCACCGACGACCGCCGGGAGCGCCCGTGGCGGCTGACGTATGACGTCGTGGAGACCGCGCCCCCCGGCGAGGAGGAGTTCGGCGAGGCCACCGACGAAGTCATGCGGGTCTCCGTCAACCACAACCACCAAGCCGTCCTCCGCTTCATGCGGTCGCGCCAGCAGCAATCGGCGCACTGGCAGCAGGCGACGACGATCACCTCGCGGGTCGCCATGTTCACCCCCGATGAGCTGAAGGACTGGGCCGTCGAGGTGGAGGACCTGACCCGCAGGCACGTCGCGCGGGCGGCAAACTCCACCGAGCCCGGCCGGCGGCGGGTCCGCCTGGTCGTTTACGGCTTCCCCGACGAAAGGTCGGCGGGGGTGGAAGGCGCTGACCGACCAGCCATCGAGGACTGACCATGAGCCCGTCACAGGGACCGGACGCCGAGGCCATGGCCTCCGCCACGCCCGAGCGACCCGCATCCTCCGGGGGTGGCTACCGCGCCGTGCTCCGCCATCCCGCCATCCGGCGAGCCGCCTTCGGCGCCTTCCTCGGCCGCCTGCCCACCGGGGTCGCGGCGCTGGGGATCATGCTGTTGGTCCAGGACCGCACCGGCACCTTCCGCGACGCCGGGATCGCCGTCGCCGCCTACAGCGTCGCCACCGCGGCCAGCATGCCATTCGTCAGCCGGCTGATCGACCGGTTCGGCCCGCGCGTTCTCCTGCTGTGCGCCGCAATCAACCTGGGCGGCCTGACCTCCGTGGTCGCCACCTCGGGCTCCGGCGACATCCGCGCCACCCTCGCGGCGTGTGTGTTGGCCGGCGCGACACAGCCCTCACTGACGTCCGCCTTCCGCGCCCTGTGCGCCAACCGGCTGACCGATCCCCGCACGCGCATGGCGGCGTACAGCATGGACGCGATCGCCATTGAGCTCACCTTCATCGCCGGCCCGCCGCTCGCCGCCGCCGGTGCGGCCGCCGGCCGGCCCGAGCTCTCGCTCTACGGCGCAGGGCTGGCCACCGCCCTCGGCACGAGCCTCTTCGTATCCGCCGCCGGATCCAGGGCGGAGACGGGACACGCCCGGCCGCGCGCGAGACATCTCTTCCGCGAACGCAGCCTGTGGCTGCTCATGCTCACGGCGGCACTGACCGCGAGCGCGATCGCCTTCGCCGAGGTGAGCATCCTGGCCCGGGCGGTGGAGGCGGGAGCCGGCGCGATCAGCGGCCTGATCCTCGCGCTCTGGGCCGCCGGGAGTGTGGTGGGCGGCATCGTGTACGGGTCGCGCGGCTGGCCCGGCACGAGCCGGCAGCAGCTCGTCCTCATCATGTCGGCCGCGGCCGTGCTCTTCCTGCCGCTGGCAGCCCCCGGTCCGCTGCTCATGCTGGCCCCGGCCGCCGTGCTCGCCGGCATCTCGCTCGCGCCCGCCGCGACGATCACCACCGCGATTCTGGGCGCGTCCGTGTCGCCGCGCGCGAAGACCGAGGCGTTCGGTTGGATGGCCTCCGCAGCGACGCTGGGCGGCTCGCTCGGCTACGCACTCGCCGGGGCCGCCACCGACCTGCTGGACGAACGCGCGACCGTACTCTCCGGCGCGCTGCTGGCGGCGCTCGCCGTACCGCTCGCCCTCGCCCTGCCGCAGCTCGACCACCCACAGGCCGCGATGGCCACCGGCACATCCGACCCACGGTAAGAACGGCTTCCGACTACTGTCGTGGGACGACTCAGCACATGGGCAAACCCGGCGTCGATCCGGTTGACTTGCGGCTCAGCCATCAAGATCAGCATCGTCTATCCCGAGCAGTTCTGGTACGCGGCCGGGCTGTCCGGATGGATCACCAGCGACCGCGGGCCGGTCTGCTATGTGGTGGACGACAGCGCGTCCCGCGACGGCCTCGGCGCGCTGACCAAGGGTTCGTCGCCGGCGCCGCCGCCGAGGCCTACCGCCGCGCCGTTGCGCCGCGGTGCTGGAGCGCCTGGCCGGATGGCTGGGGGGGCACCGGCACGCCACCCGGTCGCCTTCCACGAGCGCGACTGGCGGAGCGAGGAGTACGTCGGCGGCTGCTACAGGGCGGTCCCGGCGCTCGGCGCGTGGCTGCGCGCACCCGACGGTCCGGCGGTCGCCACCGGGCGCCTGCGCTGGGCCAGCAGCGAACGGTCCCCCGAGTTCTACGGCCACATCGAGGGTGCGGTCCGCTCCGCCTCCCGGGTCGCCGGGCGGGTGGGTGCCGCCCTCACCGCCGAGTTCGTCGGCTGATCTGGAGGGAGCACCGGTGTCCGGCCTACGCTTCCTACACTAGCCGCAACGCACCGTAATCGGTAAGTCCCGAATACACGACAGTTGGATTACCGCACCCTGCCAGTCGACTGGGCCTGGGTGAGCGGCGCTACGAGCTGGTCACTGTGGCGGCAGCGGGGGCCTTGGGCATCCGGTATTGCCTGCTCGCACACGACCACGCCGCCGCCGGTGGCACCTGGAACCGCTACAGCCCGTCATGACGATCTACCCAGGAGATCTCTTCCCGACGTGGCCGCTCGCGGCTCTCCACAGCAGCGACAACGAATGCTTTCGTCACTGCTGGTGAAGCCGCTCAGCGTCCGCCCACATACTGATTTGCCGAGATGTGCGCACCCGATCACGGCGGCAGCGATGCGGACGACAGCGCGTGCGGGCCGTGGGGCACCCGGTCGCCGGGCTCGCCCTCTGGTCGTTGTCTTCGTGGCACCATGTTGCGCTATGGATCATCAGGGGCAGTTTCGTCGTGCAGCGCTCGCGTTGGGCATCCCGGACGACGAGGTCAGCCGGTTTATCCAGCACCTCCGTTTGTCGATCCGGTTGAGCGGGGGATCTGGCGGTGTTCCGGTCGGGCAGTTCGGTGGGTTGCCCCGGCTGCCGGTGGGCATGGACTGGCCGTCCGACGGGGTCAGTCCGTTGCCGTTCATTTTCTCGGTCGACTGTGCGGCGCTGCCAAGAGTCGACGGCTTCGGCCTGCCGGCAGACGGCTCGCTGCTGTTCTTCCTGGACCACGAGCAGGCCGCTGCCACCGGGGAGCGGAGGTACGGGCGAGTCGTGTATGTGCCGGCCGGTACCGAGACCGAGGTGGCGGCAGGATCCACCGACGACGCGTTCGTCGGCGAGCAGTACGACGTCGGCGCCACGCTGCGCGCGGAGTTCCCCGATTGGTTCGGGGCGGACGAGGAGGACGAGGACGAGGACGACCTGTCGCCCTTCCAGCAGCAGTTGGCCCGTGACCTCGAGCGTGACCTGCCGCACCTGGACGAACTCTGTGCTCTGGCCAACGATCTCTGGCCGCCGCACAACGGGTACGCCAGCGCCTATATCGGCGGGTATGCCGACGAGGAGGTAATCAAGAGTATTGCGGAGCAGACCCTCGCGTGGCGCGAGAAGACCGGCGAGATCGTCATCCCGGTCGCGAAATGGTATTCCCATGTGGAGAAGGAGACGCACCGGCTGACGATTGAGTGGGTGTCGCTCGCCCGCTTTCCCGTAGATAACGAGTTCTATTACCGGAGTGACGGGAGTTTCGTGATCCGTCACGACGACCTGGCCGCTGGTCGGCTGGACGAGGCGCTTTCCGTGGCTGAGTTGATCCCATAGAACACCGGCGGCGCCGGATACGGCCACGATCTGCGTTGCCGGCGATGCCGACGTCAGATGCTGGGCATCCGCTATTGCCGAGACCACTGCATCAAAATATGCGAGGGAGGTGACACGTTTCGAGGCTTCGTGGTTCGCTTCCGTGTTGGAGACGGCCGTCCGGCAGGCGCCGAGCGTGACGGGTGCGCGTTTGACCCGTAGCACTGGTTGAAAAGGTTAAATGGCTTGCACAGGCGCCGGGCTGAGAGTTTGACTGCTCGTCATGCCTTCCCCCTCACCGGTCTTCGTTGCGGGTACGGGTCGTTCGGGAACGTCACGGATCGCCGACATCATCGGCGAACACCCGCTGATCCACCGGATTCCCATGGAGACCAGGTTTCTCATCGACCCGGGTGGCCTGCGGGACCTGGCCGACGCGCTCACCGATCGATACGATCCCACCGTCGGTGAGGACGCCCTGCACCGGCTGAGCGACTTCCTCACCGTACGAGTGCCCGGCCGGCGCGACGATCGCGGCAAAACCGTTCCCGAGCTGGTCGGCGAGCGGCGCTACCGGGACGCGGTGCAACAGCTCTGGCCGCAGTTGATCGCGTACACATACGACGAACCTGCGCCCGCGGAAGGCTTCGGGAACGCCGACCGGCCTGCCGGTCCGTTCGAGCCGGTGAGTCGCCGGCGGGTACTTCCCAGGTATTTCAGCGACCGGAGCGAACTGCTCGGAATCTTGCGGGGCCTGATCGACACCATGTTCGGCGGAGCAGCCGCCGACGCGGGCAAGCCGACCTGGTGCGAGAAGACACCGTTCAACCTGCTGTGCATGGAGTTCCTCTGGGAACTGGTCCCCGGAGCGACCATCGTGCACATCAAGCGTCACCCGGTCTCAGTGCTCGCATCCCACCTGGCCCAGCCATGGGCACCGCCCACCGTCGACGGCGCGCTCGCCTACCTCAAGCCGGTCTACCACCGATGGCTCACCTGGAAGAACACGGTCGACCTGACGGGCAGGCGATACATCGAGGTGAAAGCAGAAGACCTCGCAGCCGACTGGCCCCGGCAGCGCCGCGCCCTGTTCGAACGGCTCGACGTCGACGACTTCGCCACCCCTTCAACGTTTCAGTCGCACAAGCTGACAAACCGCAACGACCAGTTCGACGACGAAACCCGCGAGTTCATCGAAGAAGCACTCGGCAACGTCATCCCGGCCATGGGATATGGGTGACGGCTACTCCAGCAAACAGTCGCGAACTCCTGGTCCGACGGCCATCTCGTCGAGGTAGCCGGCCAACTCGCGGACGACTGGTGCGGTGGCCGGGTACGCGTGCCCCTGATGCAGCACCGCCACGTCGAGATGCCCCGGTGCCTGCATGATGGCGCCTTGATCGTCGCCCAGTAGAGCCGCGAGATGGCGAGGAGTGTCCACGGCGCGACCGTACGCGTGCTTCAGGCGTGCCCAGTTGACGTCTTCTATGTCCGAAACGCTAGCCCAGGCCGTCACCGTTCTCCACGCATTTGTCACCGACGGAAGGCTGCGCCGTGGGTGCCTGGTTGAACACGTCTGGCGCGGGGTTCTGCCGCGAACCGGGCGTTGACAGCTCGGCGAGTGAGGCACGTCCGGACCTGTCGAAAAGCGGATGCCCGGCGAAGAGTCTCGCGGGCTCGCGAAGATCAGGATCCCGACGGAAGCCAGTCGTAGCCTTGCCCAGGTACGGCGAACCAAGTCGGCGCGGCGTCGTCGAGGGCGGTGTCGATGCGTAGCCGGTCGACCGCATCGAGGTCCGGCAACGCTTTAGGGCTGTACCAGCCAACGGCAAGGGATTCCTCGTCATTGACGCGTGCGTCACCCCCGACCGGCCTGCAGCGAAACCACACCGTGAGGTACTGACAGATGTCGCCATGGGGATAGGTAACCGCGCGAAGCGCCACCCCGGCGAGGCGCTCAACAGTGAGCCCTTTTCATCGTGGGTTTCGGCTGGTCTGGACGTGGTGTAGGGCGAGGATGGCCTGGATGATCGCGGTGGCGCGTCGGGGGCAGCAGCG
>NZ_JBEYTP010000086.1:0-13240 GCF_040643125.1 Micromonospora sp. NPDC047465 | reverse complement strand
GAGGCCCTCGCCGACTGGATCGCCACCCGCGGCTACGCCGCCTGATCCAGACACCACCCAACGACAAGGGCCGGCCCCGAACGGGGCCGGCCCTTTCGTCGTCTCCGTGGCCGGCAACCCGTGGCGGCAGGCCCCTGGGCGGGATCAGTCGAGCGGGGCGAGGAACTCCAGGCGGTTGCCGTGCACGTCGTGGGAGTGGAAGCGGCGCATCCCGGGCAGCTCGTCGTCCCCCCAGGTGACCGGGTAGCCGGCGGCGGCCAGCCGGTCGGCGAGCGCGTCGAGGTCGGGCCGGAGCAGGCCGGGGTGGGCCTTGCGGGCGGGGCGGAAGTCGTCCTCGACACCCAGGTGCAGTTCGGCGCCGTGCCCGGTGAACCAGCAGCCACCACGCGCCGCCAGCGCCGGGGGCTTGGGCTTCTCCGTCATGCCGAGCACCCCCAGGTAGAAGGCGCGGGACGCGTCCTCGGAGCCGCGTGGGCAGGCGAGCTGGACGTGATGGATCATGGGGGTACCTCCTCGTCCCGAACGATGGCACGAGGTTGCGCAGTTAGCAAGACGGACGTACGGTTTTGTTGACGACGAGAATCGGCGGTAAGTGTCCCCTAACCACGGCGGCACCCCGGCCGGTGCGACAGACTGCTCAGGACTACTCACGGTCGCTGGTGTGAAGGAGTACGACGTGGCGAGCCTCGACACCTTCGGTGCGAAGACCCAGCTACGCGTCGGAGACGCGAGCTACGAGATTTTCAAGATCAGCAAGGTGGAGGGCCACGAACGGCTCCCCTACAGCCTGAAGATCCTGCTGGAGAACCTGCTCCGGACCGAGGACGGCGCGAACATCACCGCCGACCACATCCGGCAGCTCGGCGGCTGGGACCCCACCGCCGACCCGAGCGTGGAGATCCAGTTCACCCCGGCGCGGGTGCTCATGCAGGACTTCACCGGCGTGCCCTGCGTGGTCGACCTGGCCACCATGCGCGAGGCCGTCCGCGACCTCGGCGGCGACGCCACCAAGGTCAACCCGCTCGCCCCGGCCGAACTGGTCATCGACCACTCGGTCATCGCCGACCTGTTCGGCCGCGAGGACGCCTTCCAGCGCAACGTCGAGCTCGAGTACGAGCGCAACAAGGAGCGCTACCAGTTCCTGCGCTGGGGCCAGACCGCGTTCAACGAGTTCAAGGTCGTCCCGCCGGGCACCGGCATCGTGCACCAGGTCAACATCGAGTACCTGGCCCGTACGATCATGGAGCGCAACGGCCAGGCGTACCCGGACACCGTGGTCGGCACCGACTCGCACACCACGATGGTCAACGGCCTGGGCGTGCTCGGCTGGGGCGTCGGCGGCATCGAGGCCGAGGCCGCCATGCTCGGCCAGCCGGTCAGCATGCTGATCCCGCGCGTGGTGGGCTTCAAGCTCTCCGGCGAGATGCCGGCCGGCACCACCGCCACCGACCTGGTGCTCACCATCACCGAGATGCTGCGCAAGCACGGCGTGGTCGGCAAGTTCGTCGAGTTCTACGGCCCGGGCGTGAGCGCCGTGCCGCTGGCCAACCGGGCCACCATCGGCAACATGTCCCCGGAGTACGGCTCCACCGTGGCGATCTTCCCGATCGACGGCGAGACCGTCCGCTACCTGGAGCTGACCGGCCGCGACCCGCAGCAGGTCGCGCTGGTCGAGGCGTACGCCAAGGAGCAGGGCCTCTGGCACGACCCGGACGCCGAGCCGGAGTACTCGGAGCGCCTGGAGCTCGACCTGAGCACCATCGAGCCGTCCCTGGCCGGTCCGAAGCGCCCGCAGGACCGGGTGCCGCTGGGCAGCGCCAAGACGCTGTTCCGCTCGGCGCTGACCGACTACGTTGCCGCCGACGAGACCGGTGGCGACCGGGGCCGCGCCGCTGGCGTGCCGCAGCAGGAGAAGCCGTTCGGGGTCGTGGGCCACGCCGACGAGGCCAGCGCCGAGTCCTTCCCGGCCAGCGACTCCCCCGCCAACGGCGTCAGCGACCCGGCCGACGCCCCGCGCGACCTGGAGACGGCCGCGGTCGGCGCCGGCGGGCGGGCCAGCAACCCGATCCGGGTCACCGGCGACGACGGCACCGAGTTCGAGCTGGACCACGGCGCCGTGGTGATCGCCGCGATCACCTCCTGCACCAACACCTCCAACCCGCAGGTCATGATCGGGGCGGCGCTGCTGGCCCGCAACGCGGTGGAGAAGGGCCTGACCCGCAAGCCGTGGGTGAAGACCACCCTGGCCCCGGGCTCCAAGGTCGTCATGGACTACTACGAGCGGGCCGGCCTCACGCCCTACCTGGAGAAGCTGGGCTTCCACCTGGTCGGCTACGGCTGCACCACCTGCATCGGCAACTCCGGCCCGCTGCCGGAGGAGATCTCCGCCGCCGTCAACGAGGCCGACCTGGCCGTCGTCTCGGTGCTGTCGGGCAACCGGAACTTCGAGGGCCGGATCAACCCGGACGTCAAGATGAACTACCTGGCGTCCCCGCCGCTGGTGGTCGCGTACGCGCTGGCCGGCACGATGGACATCGACCTGGCCAACGAGCCGATCGGCGAGGACAGCCAGGGCAACCCGGTGTTCCTGCGCGACATCTGGCCGAACACGGCCGAGATCCAGGACGTCATCGCCTCGGCGATCGGCGCCACCGGCTTCAGCGCGGCGTACGCGGACGTCTTCGCCGGCGACGAGCGCTGGCAGTCGCTGCCCACCCCGACCGGCGACACTTTCGCCTGGGCCGGCGACTCGACCTACGTCCGCAAGCCCCCGTACTTCGAGGGCATGGAGCGGGAGCCGAAGGCGGTCGTCGACATCGCCGGCGCCCGGGTGCTGGCCAAGCTGGGCGACTCGGTGACCACCGACCACATCTCCCCGGCCGGTTCCATCAAGGCCGACTCCCCCGCCGGGAAGTACCTCGCCGAGCACGGCGTGCCGCGGCACGAGTTCAACTCGTACGGCTCCCGCCGGGGCAACCACGAGGTCATGATCCGGGGTACCTTCGCCAACATCCGCCTGCGCAACCAGCTGGTCCCGGGTGTCGAGGGCGGCTTCACGGTCAACCACCTGACCGGCGAGCAGACCTCGATCTACGACGCCTCGGTGGCCTACCAGGAGGCGGGCGTCCCGCTGGTCGTCCTGGCCGGCAAGGAGTACGGCTCCGGGTCGTCGCGGGACTGGGCGGCCAAGGGCACCATGCTGCTCGGCGTCAGGGCGGTCATCGCCGAGTCGTACGAGCGGATCCACCGCTCCAACCTGATCGGCATGGGCGTGCTCCCGCTGCAGTTCCCGGCCGGCGAGACCGCCGAGTCGCTGGGCCTGACCGGCACGGAGACGTTCACCATCACCGGGGTGACCGCGCTGAACGACGGGGAGACCCCGCGCACGGTCAAGGTCAGCACCGACACCGGCGTCGAGTTCGACGCGGTGGTCCGGATCGACACGCCGGGTGAGGCGGACTACTACCGGCACGGCGGCATCCTGCAGTACGTGCTGCGCCGCATGATCGCCAGCTGACGCACCATCGAAAAGGGCCCCTCCCGCGCTCGCGGGAGGGGCCCTTTCGCGTACCGGCTCGGCGCTCTCCGGGCGAGGCGGCGTCGCGGCTCACCTGCCCGCGCCGGCCCCGCGGTGGGGTCACTCGGACCGGCGGCGAGCGTCCCGGGTCTTCATGGCGTGCTCCAGCAGCGTGATGAGCACCTCCTTGCTCGACTCCCGCTGCCGGGCGTCGCAGAGCAGCACCGGCACCCCGGGGTCGAGGTTCAGCGCCGACTGCACCTCGTCGAGCTGGTACTGCCGGGCGCCCTCGAAGCAGTTCACCGCCACCACGAACGGCGTGCCGCGCCCCTCGAAGTAGTCGATGGAGGGGAAGCAGTCCGCCAGCCGTCGGGTGTCCGCCAGCACCACCGCGCCGATCGCGCCGAGCGCCAGCTCGTCCCAGACGAACCAGAAGCGGTCCTGCCCGGGGGTGCCGAAGAGGTAGAGCACCAGGTCGTCGCTGATGGTGATGCGACCGAAGTCCATCGCCACCGTGGTGGTCTTCTTGCTCTCCACCCCGGAGAGGTCGTCGATGCCGACCCCGCTCTCGGTCAGCACCTCCTCGGTGCGCAGGGGGCGTGTCTCGCTGACCGCGCCGACCATGGTGGTCTTGCCCACGCCGAAGCCACCCGCGACAAGGATCTTGATCGCGGTGGGCAGTGGCGGCGCTCCCGCCGGCCGCTCAGAGTGCCCGTAGTCCATTGATTACCGCCTCGAAAACGCTGTTGTCGGGAAGGCCGGCTGTGGTGCGCGGCTCGCGTACCTGCACCAGGCTGCGGGCCACCAGGTCGCCGAGCAGGACCCGGATGGTGCCCACCGGCAGGTCCATGTGGGCGGCGATCTCGGCGACGGACTGGATCCGCTGGCAGAGCCCGACGATCGCCAGGTGCTCCGGACCCAGTCCGACCTCCGGGGTCACGTCCGCTCGGGTCGCTGTCACCAGCGAGATCAGGTCGAACGTGCCGGTGACCGGCCGGGCCCGGCCACGGGTCACCGCGTAGGGGCGCACCACCGGGCCGGCGTGGTCGTCGACCCACTGGTGCTCGGCGGACTCCCCCTGCACCGTCATCGCGGTTACTTCTCGTCGGCCGGCTGCTCGGTCCGCGACGGCGACGCGACGTACTTGCCGACGCGGGTGACCAGCATCGCCATCTCGTAGGCGATCAGGCCGACGTCGGCGTCCTCGCTGGCGAGCACGGCCAGGCAGGCGTTGCGCCCGGCCGCCGTGACGAACAGGAACGACGACTGCATCTCGATGATGGTCTGCTGCACCTGCCCGCCGCCGAAGCGCTTGCCCGCGCCCCGGGCCAGGCTCTGGATGCCGGCCGCCATCGCCGCCAGGTGCTCTCCGTCGTCCCGGCTGAGCCCTCGCGAGGCGGCCATCAACAGGCCGTCCGTCGAGAGCGCGACCGCGTGGTCGGCCTGCTTCACCCGGCCGACCAGATCATCCAGCAACCACGTCAGGTCGGCACTCGAAGCCGTCTTCTGCGCCACTCGTCGTCCTCTTCTCCCCCGGCTGTTGTCGCCGTGCTCGTCTGGGCTGACCGCCACGCCGCGGGGTCACCCCGCAGTGCGGGCGGTGCCGGTCAGGTCGCCTGCTGATCGCCGACGTCCGGTCCCTCGCCGGCCCCGGCTCCCTCGCCTGTCTCGGGCCGGCCGCCGCCGGCCCCGCCGAGCAGCCGGGCGGCGTCCGTACGGCCGCGCCGGGTGCCGCTCTGGTAGGAGCTCATCATCCGGCGCACCTGCTCCGGCGGGCGTACCGTGTCCGCGTCGTCGTCCCCCGCGGCGGGCTCGTCGCGCAGTTCCGGCACGATGCTGGCCTGCCGGACCCGGACCGGCAGCCCGGAGTCGGTACGCACCTGCTCGGGGCAGGGCACCCGCGCCGGGCCGGCGGCCGCCGGGGTCCCGGTGCCCGTCTCCGCCGGGGCGGCCCCCGCAGGGCCGTCCTCCGCCGGCGCGGACGTCTGCGGAGCGGCCACGGCAGGCCGGGCCGCGGCCACCGGCAGGCCGGTCGGGAAGGTCGGGCCGTCCAGGGCCGGCTGCATCGACGCGCCGCGCGCCCGGGTGGGCAGCCGCTCCTCCGTCGGCGTGGTCGACAGGCTCCGACCGCGCGACCGGGTGGGCAGGGCACCCCCGTCGGAGTCCCCGGCAGGGGCCTCGGACTCCGGGGCCGACCGCGGCCTCGGCGCGGCCGGCGGCTCGGCCAGCGCCACCGTGGTGGGCTGCCCGGTGGCGGGGGCGGACGCGCCCGGCACCGGCGTGGTGGCCGGCACCCCGGCCGGGAAGCCGCCGGAGGTGCTCGGGTCCGCGTCGTCGGCGGTGACCAGCTCGGCCGGGATCAGCACGACCGCGGTGGTGCCGCCGTACGCCGACTCCTTGAGCTGCACCCGCACGCCGTGCCGCTCGGTCAGCCGGCTCACCACGTAGAGCCCCAGGCGGGAGGCGTTGGCCAGGTTCAGCTCGGACTGGTCGACGATCCGGTGGTTCGCGGCGGCCAGGTCCTCCTCGCTCATGCCCAGGCCGCGGTCCTCGATCTCGATGGCGAAGCCGTTGGCCACCATCTGCCCGCGCACCTCGACGGTGGTGTGCGGCGGGGAGAACGACAGCCCGTTCTCGATCAGCTCGGCGAGCAGGTGGATGACGTCACCGACCGCCCGCCCGGTCAGCGAGACCGGGCCCAGGGGCAGCACGTTGACCCGGGTGTAGTCCTCGACCTCGGCGACCGCGCCCCGGACCACGTCGACCATCGGCACGTTGCGCCGCCACGCCCGGCCCGGGGTGGAGCCGGAGAGCACGATCAGGTTCTCCGCGTTGCGCCGCATCCGGGTGGCCAGGTGGTCGACCCGGAACAGGTCCTCCAGCTCCTCGGCGTCGTGCTCGCGGCGTTCCATCGCGTCGAGCAGGGTGAGCTGGCGGTGCACCAGCGCCTGGGTGCGCCGGGCCAGGCTGAGGAAGACGTCCCGGACGTTGCGGCGCAGCTCGGCCTGCTCGACGGCGGTGCGGATGGCGGTCTCCTGCACGGCGTTGAACGCCTTGCCCACCTGGCCGATCTCGTCGTCGCCGAACTCCAGCGGGGGCGCCTCCTTGGCGACGTCGACCTCCTCGCCGTGGCCGAGCCGCTCGACCACGCCGGGCAGCCGCTCGTTGGCGAGCCCGAACGCCGCGTCGCGCAGCCGCTCCAGCTGCCGCACCAGCGCCCGGGCGGTGGTGACCGACATGGCAATGGAGGCGATGACGGCGAGCAGGCCCAGACCGGCGGCCAGCACCAGCCGGATGATGACGCCGGCGGCGATCGGCGTGGACCGGTCCACGAGCGCGTCACCGGCCTCGATGATGAACCGCTGCTGCTCCTCGGCCACGACGTCCGCCGCCGCGCGCCACTGGGCGGCCGTGACGGTCGGCGGGCCGGACGTCCGTCCCGCGAGGACCACCCGGTCCTCCAGGGCGCGGAACGACGTGTACGTCTCGCCGCCGAGCAGCGCCTCGTACCGTGCCCGGTCGGCGTCGGCCAGGTCGTCGCGGGTCTGGCTGTCGAGGAAGCGTTGTGCGCCGACGGTGCGGGCGAAGGCGGCGGACTCCTCCGGAGTCATCCGGCCCGCAGCGAGCGCCCCGGTGACCAGCGCGTCCTCCTGGGACATGAGTTCCCGGACCCGGACGAGCTGGATCAGTGCCCCGGTTTCCCGCGCGAACTGCTCGTCGTCCAGGTTGCCCAGCGACCCGTACACCTGCAGCGTCGAGTCGATGAGCCCGGTGTACGCCTCGACGGCGGCGGCCCGGTCCACCTGGCGGGTGCGGATCGACTCGCGCACGCTGCCCAGCCGGTCCAGCCCGGCGACGACCGTGTCGATCTGTTGCTTGGTGTCGTCGCTCGCCGCCAGGTCGACCCGCCAGCCGCGGACGGAATCCCGAAAGTCGTCGGCGACGGCCTGGGTCCGCTGCCACTGTGCCTCGAGCTGGGCCCGCTCGGGCTCGCCCGCCCCGCCCAGGTACGCCGCGGAGGCCCGGCGCTCCGCCTGCAGCTCCAGCACGAGCGGCTCACTCGGCTGGGCGACCCGGCTGTCGAGCGCCTGCACCCAGATGAGGTTGACGCCCTCCCGCAGCGTCACCCACGCGGCGAAAGCCCACAGCGCAACGAGCGAGGCCAACATAGCCACGACTTTCCGGCGCAGATTCGAGCTGCGGGAACCCATGCGAAACCATCCCTGGCGGGGAGCCTGATTCATCCGATCGGCGGAGGCGCGTGTCGCTTCGACCGACCCGGCGCACGGTAGCAGTGTCACGACGATCGCTCAAGCGGTGCTGATCATGACGCTGCGCAGCGGGCCGCGCCCGCTGCGGCGGTCAGTGTCCTATGTGGCCGCTCAGCCGCGCCAGGTGCCGCGCCGCCAGCACGGCGGCCCGCACGATCAGCATCGGATGGTAGAGATCCTTGTCGTGCCACAGTGGAGCGGCGTGCCCGGTGACGTCGTCGTGGTCGTCGAGGAAGGCCAGCGCACGCCGCACGGCGGCGCCGACGCCCGGCCGCGGCGGCCGTCCGTTGCCGAGCAGCACCTGCACGGCGTAGGCGGTCTCTTCCGGGGTGCCGTCCCACAGCCCCCACGAGCCGTCGGCCCTCTGGGTGTCCCGCACCCAGTCGACCGCCCGGTCGAGCGCCGCAGCGGCGGCCTCGGGCGCGTACCCGGCCAGGGCGGCGGCGACCGCCGAGGTGGCGTAGTACGGCGAGGCGTGCCAGCGGTCCGTCCACCGGCCGTCGGGGAGCTGGCCGTCGATCAGCCAGCCGGCCACCCGGCGCGCCACGTCGGCGTGCGGTCGCCCCGATTGGTGGCGGGCGTGCCAGCCCAGCGCCTCCAGCACGTGCGCGTTCGTGGTGACCGACGCGCCGTCCTCGCCCCGCCAGGTGCAGAAGTGCGCTCCGGTGTCGTACGCCAGCAGGCTGTCGGGGGCGACCGGACGGCCGAGGCGGGCCAACGCGAAGAGGGTGGCGGCGGTGGTGTCGGCGTCCGTCGGGAGCCCCGGCGAGGTCGCCGCGCCGTCCGGGCCGACCACGGCGGCCAGGTCGGCGATCATCCGGCGGGGGACGTCCGGGGCCGCGCCGACCCGGGCGAGGCTGCTGAGCACCCACGCCCGCTCGAACACGGCGATGGGCGTCGTGCACGGGACGGGGCCGCCCCCCGGCCCGACGGCGTTCGTCAGGTAGCCCAGCGCCGCCCGGTCCACCCCTGGGCGGGAGGGGTCGCCCAGCCAGGCGGCGGTGGCGGCGGGCGAGGCGCCCACGGCGCCCAGGAGCGGCCGGACGGGCAGGTTCACCCGCGTCCGCTCGTCCAGCACCTCGAAGGCGTGCAAGAGCTTCTCCGGCACGGGCCGGCCGGCGGCGAGCAGCCGGCCGACCGCCTCGGACCGGTGCCGCGTCATGCCGTGCGGCATCGGCAGCGGTACTGCGTGCGCCCACCGCGACGGCTCGGCGCCGCCGGCCGGGCGCAGCAGCGCGTCGATCCGGTCGAGCAGGGCGGGCACGATCAGGTCCACGCCCGGCATGTCCGGCACCGACTCGTCGGCGGCCAGCAGCCGCCGCAGCGCCCCGACGCCGCGGTCCACCACGGACGCGGGCAGGTGCGTCGGCTCGCCCCGCCCGGCACCGGACACGCACCTCAGCAGCGCCTCCACCGCGCTGAGGGTCGGCACCAGCCCGTACGCGCCGGGCGCCCCCCACGCGCCGTCGGGCCGCTGCGCGGTCACCAGGTAGCGCAGGCGCCCGGCGTGCCCGGGCAACCAGGGCGCGTCGCTGACCAGCCGCGCCGTCTCGTACACCGAGGGCGAAACCGTGCCGGCGGGGCTGGCGGCCATCGCCGCCACGAGCGCCCGCCCGGCGGTGGCGAGTCCCGGCCCGCCGACCTCCGCCACGGCGACCGGGGCCGCCGTCACGACATCCCCCAGAAGTCGGCCAGCTGGTAGAAGCCGCTGCTGAAGCCGATCTGCCGGGCCAGGTAGTCCGCCTCGCGCGGGCAGTCCGACCGGAGCGGGACGAGCATCCGCCGGCAGTCGTCCACCAGGGCGGCGAGCCGCTGCTCCACCTCGGCACGGTCGTTGACCAGCAGGAGGGCGTTCAGGTCGCCCCAGCGCAGGTCCCGCTCGTAGGTGCCGAGGTCGTTGGCGAGGCGCAGGGCACGCTGCACCTCGTCGCTGACCACGACCAGGTCGTCGAGCCGGGCGAGCGTGGCCTCGTCCCCGGTGTGGATCCAGTGCGCGACGTTGACGATCGTGCAGGCGAGGTTGTCGGCGTTGGCGAGGTACGCGTCGAGGCTCGGCAGGGCCGCCCGGTCGCCGGAGCGCCAGGCCGCCCTCCATGCCCACTCCCGGGCCATCGCCCCCACCGTCGCGCCCAGGCTGTCCTGCCACAGTGAACGGTGTGCGGCGAAGGCCGGGGTCGTCGCGAGTTCGTCCTGGAGCGCGGCCAGATAGGCACCGAGGTGGTCGTCGGCGGCGGGCGGCTCGCCGGCGGCCACCGAGACGCAGCGGCCGACGAGCCGGTCGACCTCGTCCCGGGACTGTGCCCGGTGGTCGATCAGCCAGTCGAGGGCGAAGCCCCACAGCACGGTCCGGTTGGCGACCCGCAGCTGCTGCGGCGTGCACCACGGGGCACCGAACGCGATGGCCAGCGAGATGTTGGCGAACAGCATGGCGTCGAACGGCTCGGCGGGGAACAGCTCGGGGTGCGCGGCGGCCGACGCCTGGAGGTCGCGTTGCCCGCGGACGGCCACGCCGCAGATCCGCCCCTGTTCCCGCGCGTCGCGCAGCTCGTCCCGCCCGCCGCCTGCCGGCTCCGGTCCGGTCCCGGTGCCGTCCTGCGCGGTCGTCAGCGCCGGGATCATGCCGGCCTCTGCTCGTGAACCGGGGTCAGCGCCATGACCACCGGCCTGCCCGGGCGCAGGGCCGCCGCCAGCTGCTTGGGCGGCATCCCGGGCTCGCGCAGCCGGAAGCGGTAGCGGCTGAGGATCGTGGCCACCACGAGCGGAGCCTCCAGGTTGAACAGGTGATTGCCGAGGCACTGGTGCGGGCCACCGCCGAACGGGAAGTACGCGTACCGGTGGCTGCGGCGCGGCTGGTCGGCGCGGAACCGGTCGGGGTCGAAGGTGTCCGGGCGGTCCCAGTACCGGGCCAGCCGCTGGGTGATGTAGGAGCTGACGACGACGATGCTGCCGGCGGGGATGCGGGTGCCGCCGATGACGTCGTCCGCCAACGCCGCGCGCGGCAGCAGCCAGCCCGCGGGATACATCCGCAGCAGCTCGTCCACGACCGACCGGGTGTACGTGAGAGCGACCAACTGCTCCCGGCTGATCACCCGGTCGGTGCCCACCACCTCGTCCAGCTCCGCGTAGAGCCGTTCGGCGATCGCGGGGTGGGCGTCCAGGATCGGCCACAGCCAGGTCAGCACGGCGTAGGTGGTCTCGGTCGCGGTGGCGAACGAGGCCACCACGTCGTCGCGGACCCGTCGTTCGTCGAGCGGGCGGCCGTCGGCGTCCCGCGCGCGGGTCAGGGCGGCGAGCAGGTCGTCGCTGTCCCGCGGGTGGGCGAGCTCGGCCCGCACCAGCGGCAGCATGATGTCGTCGACGACACCGGTCGCGCGGCGCAGGGCGCGGTCCCCCGGCACCGGCACGGCGTCGGGCACGAAGGGCAGGAGCAGCCGTGCCCGCAGCGCGGTCACGATGGTGTCCTGGGCGGCGACGATCCGCAGCTGGTCGGCGAGGCTGACCCGGTCGGCGAAGAAGACACTGCTGATCGCCCGGCAGATGACCCGCCCCAGCTCCGCGCCGATGTCCAGCCACCGGCCGGTGCGGGCCGGCTCCTCGAACCCGTCCACCGCCTCGCTGACCGCGTGGCTCATGGTGTCCACGAGGGAGTCGATGCGCTTGGCCGTGAAGTGCGGCTGCATCCGCGCGCGACTGGCCTGCCACTCGGGGCCGTCGGACATGATGCCCTCCCCGGTGAACCGCCGCACCGGCCGCCAGAGCATGCTCCGCCCGCCGCGGGTGTAGTTGGCCGCGTTGTCCCGCAGGATGTGCTGCACGTGGGCCGGCTCGGTCACCAGGTACGGGCGGATGGTCCCGACGTTGAGCCGGATGACCTCGCCCTCCGCGGCGTCCGCCAGCGCGACGAGTTCGCGCAACGGGTCACGCAGGAGGCCCGGCAGCATCCTCCACAGTGGCACGCTCCGCGCCGCCCGCCCGTGCGGCCCGTCGGAACTCCGGTCAGCCATGGCACCCCTCACAGTCACGCTTCGTGGTGACAGACCGTCCCCCGGACGGCTGCCTTACGTCACGATTCGGAGAGCATGCCATCACCCGTTCGGACCCGCCAGAGCCGTACGAGAATTTTGCTCATGGGAATGCTGATCCATGAAGGAGTTCGTGTCGGGCGTCACTCCTAAAGCGAGCGCAGGTAACGCCACTCGGCGGCCACCGGGCGGTAGCCGAACCACTCGTTCACCGCGCGCATGGCGTCGTTGCCGGCGTCGTTGACGGTGAACGCCCGCCGGTAGCCGGCCGACCGGGCCGACCGCAGCGACACGTGCTTGACCAGCCGGGCCAGGCCCCGGCCCCGCCACTCGGCCCGGGTACCCGTCATCCCGGACAGGTAGCGGTCGCCGCCGTCGGTCAGCGCGACGCTGAACGCCACCACCGCCCCGTCCGCCACGGCCACCGTGGTGAGACCCCGGTCGAGGTCCGGCCGGTCCCAGTACGCGGCCCGCCAGTCGGCGTAGCTGATCTCGTCCATCCCCACGTCGCCCGGCTCGTCGGCGGCGGCGGCCAGGTCCGCCTCGTAGAGCGGGTGCGGATCGGGCAGGTCGGCGGCCGTGGTCAGCCGCACCCGGGGCGGCGGCGCGGGCGGCGCCGGCAACGTCGCCGCCAGGTCCAGGCGCAGGATCAGGTTGCGTCGGCCGGGCCGGTAGCCGCGCCCCTCGGCGAAGGAGAGAGCCGCCGGCGCGTCGGCCACCCGCGCGTACACCCGACGCACGCCGAGCCCGGCGAGCCGCTGCTCGGCGGCGGCGAGCAGCGCCGACCCGACGCCCCGCCCCCGCCGCTCGGGGCGCACGACCAGGTTGACGAAGCCGAGCCCGGGCTCGGCGCTCTCGTGCAGCAGCCCCGTCCGGGCGACGCCGGCGATCCCGTCGCCCGTCTCGGCGACCAGCATCCCGAAGCGCTCCGCCGGCTTGCCGGTCGCCTGCCAGGCGAGCAACGCGGGCGTGACGACCAGGTGGGGCTCGGCGGCGCGGAGCAGGCCGGCCACCGGCGCCGCGTCGCGCGGCCCGGCGGCCCGGACGGTAGGGACCATGGCTGGGCAACCTACCGCAGCGGCCGGCGCGGCGGGGGGCGGCCGGCGGTGGAATCCGGGCGCGCCCGCACCGCCTGTGCCAGGCTCAGGGCATGGACGACAAGACCATCCTGAACCGGATCTCCGAGCTGGTCGACGAGGAGCACCGGCTGCGCGCCGACGCGCAGGCCAACGAGTCGGGCACCGACGACGACGCCCGCAACCGGCTGCGCGAGCTGGAGGAGTCCCTCGACCAGTGCTGGGACCTGCTGCGCCGGCGGCGGGCCGCCCGGCAGACCCATGGCGACCCGGACGCCCAGGGGCTGCGCCCCAAGCCCGAGGTCGAGCGCTACCTGCAGTGACGCGGGCCCCGGGCGGCCGGCGCCGGCCGCC
>NZ_JBEYTP010000085.1:0-16029 GCF_040643125.1 Micromonospora sp. NPDC047465 | reverse complement strand
AACCAGATGAGGATCATGCACACTGATCACCGAGACAGCCCTTGGTTATTGATCATCTTCCCTCGACAAGAAGAATGATCAACCAAGGGCTGTCCCCATGATCAGTCGGGGTCACCAACCAACCACCGCAGGTTAAAAATCAAGCTAAGGCGTGTTTCGTAAGCCAGGCTGACGGCATCGAGGTCACGGCGTGGCGGTGATCGACAACTGAAGAGGTCTCCGGTACCTGGTTCTGCGACCAAGCAAGAACTTCATACCGGAGACCTCGTGCCCAGCGTAGCGGTGACAAGGCGGCATGACCTGACCGACAGGCAGTGGGCTGTTCTGGCTCCGCTGCTGCCTACCGCGCCGACGACAGGTCGTCCGCCGAAGTGGGAGAAACGACAACTCATCGACGGGATCCGGTGGCGGATCCGGATCGGTGCCCCATGGCGTGACGTCCCGGCCGAGTACGCGCCCTGGCCCACCGTCTACGGCCTGTTCCGCCGCTGGCAGCGTGACGGCACCTGGGACAAGATCCTGTCCGAGTTGCAGGCGGCCGGCGACGCGCAGGGCCGGATCGGCTGGACGGTGAGCGTGGACTCGATGACCAGCCGCGCCCACCAGCACGCCACCGCGCCCGCACCGACGGGCATCTGCAGAAGGAACCACCCGGCGGCGTCCACGACGAGCCCGCCGACCACGCGCTGGGCCGGTCGAGAGGCGGGCTGACCACCAAAACTCATCTGGCCTGCGAGCAGGGACAGAAAGTCCTCTCCCTGATCGTGACCGCCGGGCCACCGTGGTGACAGCCCGCAGTTCATCCCCGTCCTGCGCCGCATCCGCGTGACCCGTCTGGGCGTCGGCCGGCCCCGCACCTGCCCCGACCTGGTCCTGGCAGACAAGGCCTACACCAGCCGCGGCAACCGCCATCTCCGCTCACGCGGAATCAAGGCTTGCATCCCCCGCAAGACAGACCAGGACGCCTACCGCAAGGCCAAAGGCCCCAAGGGCGGCCGCCCACACGCCTTAGTCGCGCTTGGGCCAGATGGGGCCCTGATCGGTCCAGATGACACCCTTGTTGTGGCAGAGACAGAAGGGGTGGCCAATGGGGTCGGCGTAGACGCGGAAGCCGTAGCCGTCGGGGCCGGTGCAGTCCCGCTGCAGGGTCGCGCCGAGGGCCAGGACGCGGCGCTGTTCGGCCTCGATGTCGTCGACTTCGAAGTCGAGGTGGAACTGCTTGGGGTGCTCGCTGTCGGGCCACTGCGGGGCGCGGTAGTCCTCCACCTGGATGAAGGCCAGTTCGATATCGCCGAACTGGATACCGGCCCAGTTCTCGTTACTGCCCTCCTTGACCGGGAGCCCCATCACCCCGGAGTAGAAGGCTGCCAGCTTCATCGTGTCCGGGCAATCGATGATGAAGTCGGTTAGTCGTAGCATCCCGCGATCTTGCCACAAGATCAAATGAGCCGGACCTTGAGACAGGCCCTGGCCCAGAATGCCCGTGCGATCGCTCAGGTGGGGGAGTGACCTGGCCCGGCAGATGGTCGGCTTTCCACCGCCGAGGAAGCAGCGCTACCCAGGTTGAGACCAGCTCAGTAGGTCCCGCCCCGCGCCACCTGCGCCGCCACCCGGTCGTGCAGCGCGGTGAGGGCCGGGCTGACGGTGGCGGTGAGCGGCGTCGGGTCCGCCAGCCGACGCGCTGTCTCCGGTAGCCAGGTGAGGTCCGCGTCGAATCGGCGGCGCGCCGCGCGTACCTCACCGGCCGGGTCCGCGGCGTCGAGGCGACGACCGCCGCGCATGACCGGCACGAGCAGCGGCTCGCGGTTGTCCGGCGGCGGTTCGTCGCGCAGCCCCACCACGTCGCCGCTGGCACCGGTGGGATCACGGAAGACCTGCTTGGGACCGGGCAGGGTGGCCTTGCCGGGCGACAGCTTGAGCACCGGCCGGTCGTCGACGGCCACCAGCTTGTAGGCGCTGTCCAGGGACGGCGCGTCGAAGGAGACGCCCATGCGGGTGCCGACGCCGTAGGCGTCGATCGGTGCGCCCATGGCGACGAGCGCCGCGATGACGTCCTCGTCGAGGCTGCCGCTGGCCACGATCTGGGCCCGGGTCAGCCCGGCGTCGTCGAGGATCGCGCGGGCCTGCACGGCCAGTGCGGCGAGATCCCCGGAGTCGAGTCGCACGGCCACCGGGCCGGTCAGGCCCAACTCGGCGACGACCTCGACGGCGGCCCGCACTCCGGCGGGCGTGTCGTAGGTGTCGACGAGGAACACCGGGTTGGTGGGAAAGTCGGTGGCGAACGCGCGGAACGCGGCACGCTCGTCGGGGAACGCCTCGACGTACGAGTGGGCCATCGTCCCGGACGGCGGCAGCCCGTAGCGTCGCGCGGCCTCGACGTCGCTGGTCGCGGCGAAGCCGGCGATCGCCGACGCCCGCGCCACGGCCGCCCCGGCCTCGATCCCGTGCGTCCGGCGGAACGCGAAGTCGACCAGCTGCGCGTCGCCGGCCGCGAGGCGGCATCGGGCCGCCTTGCTGGCCACCGTGGTGTGGAAGGTGATCAGGTTCAGCACGCCGGTCTCCACCAGCTGCGCCTCCGCGATCGGCGCGGTGACCTCCAACAGCGGCTCGTCGGCGAACACCATGCGACCCTCCGGTACGGCCCAGACGTCACCGGTGAACCGCAGCCCGGCCAGCGCCGCCAGGGTCGTTTGGTCGAGCCCGACGGTGTCGCGTAGATAGCCGATGTCGTCCTCGTCGAATGCGAAGCTTTCCAGGAAGGCCAGCGCCTCGGCCAGCCCGGCGGCCACCAGGAAGCCGCGCTGCGGTGGCAGGCGACGGACGAACAGGCTGAACGTGGCGCGCTCCACCATGTCCCGGCGCAGGTAGCTGGCCGCCATCCGCAGCTCGTACAGGTCGGTACGCAACCCGGTCATGGGTTCCTCCGTCGGCACGCGGGGTCGACGGGCCGGTGGCGTCGTGGTGATGCCGCCCCGGTCCGGTCAGGCGCGGGAGCGGCGCGCGGGGCGGCGGGACAGGGAACTCGGCGCGTTGACGCCGGCGCCGTCGCTGACACTGATGCCGAGCCGCTCGACCAGTTCGCCGCCGAGCCAGGCCGTCATCCCGGACAGGACGATGCCTGCGAAGCTGCAGATCAGGGCCAGGGCATTCGGCTCCCAGTCCGTCGCGGTGGCCCGCGCCAGCCAGCTCACCGCGAACAACAGCACGACGACGACGTTGCCGATGCCGTGGATCGCGCCGATCCGCTTGGCGCGGGTGCCGGACGGGATGGCCCGCCAGTCGGTGTATCCGAATACTGCGGCGACGAGGCCGCCGATGATGCCGGCGCCGATGATGTACCCGGCGGAGATCTGGAATCCGGCCCGATCCGTGATCAGATACAGGATGTCGAAGATCACCGCCGTGGCGAGCAGCCCCAGCGGGAAAACGATCAGCATGGGGTGGATCCCGTGGCCCATCGCCTTGGCTCGACTTTCCAACACAGCCTCCCTCTCTGGCGGGATGTTGGGCGCGGGTACCCCTTCGGGTCGCTGGTACACCTACCGCCGGCGGTGAACGCGTGCGGCGTCCTCCTCCCAGCACCGTCGCCGACCACCGCGCCGGGGTCGGCTCACCCCCGCCCGACCAGACTTTCGAGGGCGACGGTGGGATCGGCCAGGCGGTCGAGGTCGACGGGCTGCCGGGAGCGGATCAGCTGCCCGATCGGGCCGGTCACGTCCCAGACGTTGACGTTCATGCCCGCCAGCACCCGCCCCTGTGCGGTCCAGAACGCGATGAACTCGCCGCCGGCGAGTTCGCCGCGGACGACGATCCGGTCGTAGGAGCCGGGCGGAGCGTGGCCGGTGTACTCCATGCCCAGCTCGTACTGGTCGGTGTAGAAGTAGGGCAGCCGGTCGTAGCTGACAGCTCGGCCGAGCATGCCGCGGGCGGCGGCGGGTCCGGAGTGCAGGGCGTTGGCCCAGTGTTCGACCCGTACCCGGATGTTCAGCAGGGGGTGGCGGGCGTTGGCCAGGTCGCCGGCGGCCCAGATGTACGGGTCGCTGGTACGCAGGGTGTGGTCGACGACGACGCCGTTGTCGACGGCGAGGCCGGCCTGTTCGGCGAGTTCGGTGTTGGGCAGGACGCCGACGCCGACGACGACGAGGTCGGCGGGCAGGACCGTGCCGTCGGCGAGCAGCACCGCGCTGACCCGGTCCGACCCACGGAACTCGTGGACCTGGGCGCCGAAGCGGAAGGTGATTCCGTGGTCGCGGTGCAGGTCGGCGAAGACAGTCGCGAGCTGGTCGCCGAGGACGCGCTGCAGGGGCAGGTCGGCGGTCTCGACGACGGTGACGGCGGCGCCGCGGGTGCGCGCGGCGGCCGCCACTTCCAGGCCGATCCAGCCGGCGCCGACGATGACGACGCTCGCCCCGTCGACGAGGGCATCGGAAATGCGGTCGCAGTCGGCGAGGGTACGCAGCCGCAGCACGCCGTCGAGGTGCGCGCCGGGGACAGGCAGCGTCCGGGCCCGTGCCCCGGTGGCAAGCAGCAGCCTGTCGTAGCCGAAGCGCCGCCCATCGGCGAGCGTGACGTGCCGGGCCTGCCGGTCGAGGGCCGTGACGCGGGTGTCGGTATGCAGGTCGACGTCGTGTTCTTCGTACCAACTGGCGTCGTGGACGAAGACGCTGTCGCGTTTGGTGGTGCGCAGCAGCAGGCCCTTGGACAGTGCGGGCCGTTCGTACGGGCGCTCGGCCTCCTCGCCGAACAGGACGATCTTGCCGTCGAATCCCTCGTCGCGGAGCGTCTGCGCGGCTCTGGCCCCGGCCAGGCCGGCCCCGACGATCACGAACGGATGTTGCTCGGTCACGGTTTCTCCTAGGGGGACGTGTCAGGCGTGGGCGCCGACACCGGTGAGGGTGAAGAACTCGGCGCGGGAGCGCGAGTCGTCGCGTAGCGCGCCGAGCAGTGTGGAGGTGATGGTGGTGGCGCCGACCGCCTGCACCCCCCGCAGGGTCATACACAGGTGCTGGGCCTCGACGACCACCCCGACGCCTCTCGGGCGCAGGTGGACGGTGAGCCAGTCGGCGATCTGCTTGGTCAGCCGTTCCTGGACCTGCGGACCGTGGGCGAAGAGTTCCGCCACCCGGGCGAGTTTGGACAACCCGAGGATCCGGTCGGCGGGCAGATAACCGACGTGGGCGACGCCGATGAACGGCAGCAGGTGGTGCTCGCACACCGAGCGGATCGGGATGGCCCGGGCCACGACGAGCTCGTCGTATCCCTCGTCGTTGTCGAAGGTGGTGAGCCGGAACTCGCGCGGGGTGAGCAGTTCGGCGTAGGCGCGTGCCATCCGGCCCGGCGTGTCGGCCAGCCCGTCGGCGTCGAGGTCCACGCCGAGTGCCGCCAGGAACGCGGCCGCGGCCTGTTCGGCGGCGGCCAGGTCCCGGCCGGGCCGGCGCCGGACGACCTGTAGCGGGGTGACGGCCATGTCAGCCCTCACCGATACCGAGGGCGGTGATCAGGACGAGGACGAGAGTGGTGGCCGCGAACAGGCCGTGGCCGACCACGACCGGGATGGGGAAGCGGGACTCGGCGGCGTCGGTGCGGCGGGCGGGGATCCAGCGGGCCAGCATGGTGAAGCCGAGCAGGGCGACGGGCAGCAGGAGCGCGAACGCGGTCCAGGCCAGCGCGTCCTTGTCGACGGCGAGGTAGACGATCCACAACACCAGCCCGATCGCGGCCAGCGCGAAGTGACCGAACACCAGGCCGGGGGCCAGCCGGGTGCCGCTGCGCGGCCGGTGGCCGCCTTCGGAGATCCAGGTGCCGAGCATGACGAATCCACCGACGGCGGTGATCAGCCAGGTGATCAGTGCGGCGACTGCCATCAGAGCTCCTCCTTCTTGATGGTGGTGGCGACGGGCGCGGTCCGATAGCCGTCGGCCTGGGTGGTTTCGTCGGCGACGCGGACCCCGTAGCGGTAGGTGAGTTCACCGCCCAGGTAGCCGGAGACGGTCAAGGCGGCCAGGGCCGCGGCTGACAGGGCGAGGGCGCCGATGGGCACCGGGGTGGCCGGTTGCCCGCCTCGGATGACGAACCCGATCGCGTACGCGGCGGTCACCGCCAGGTTGATGCTCATGTGGACCAAGGCGGTGCGGAAGGCTCGGGTGCGGGTGGGGATGGCGAACAGGTCCAGGACTCCGACGGTCGCCGCGGCGAGGGCGCCGAGTACGCCGACGGCGATCAGCCACCGGGAACCGTCCGCGAGGAACGTCTCGCCGTGGGCGACGTGGGAGGCGATGTCGAAGACGAGGCTGGTGATCCATGCCCCGATCGGGATCGTGACCAGTGCCGGGTGAAGCGGGTGCCCGTACGGGCCGGCGATGGCGTTGACGGGTCGTTTGGCCTGCTGCATCGGTTCCACGTCAACCACCTACCCATTTTCACCAACCAGCGTTGTTGTTAATCATGCTGTACCTCGTGCATCAAAATTTCAATAGCCGATGCTGGTGATAATCTCGGTCGGATGCAGAACCGGTGGACAGCCGTGGCCGCGCTTGCCGATCCGTCCCGGCGGGCGCTGTACGACCACGTACGCCACCAGGACCACCCGGTCACCCGCGAGGAGGCCGCCGACGCCGCCGGGATCTCCCGCGGACTGGCCGCGTTCCACCTCGACAAGCTCGTCGACGCCGGCCTGCTGCGCGCCCGCTACCAAGCCCCGCCCGACCAACCCAGAGGCCGGGGCCGCAGCCCGAAGGTGTACGAACCGGCTGGCGACGGTCTCGCCGTCACGATCCCGGAACGCCGCTACGAACTGATCGCCGAGATCCTCGCCGACGCGGTCGTTGACGACCCGGCCCACGCCGACGACGCCGCGCGGCGGCTCGCCGGGCAGCGCGGCCGCAGCGTCGGCGTTGGACTGGCCGAGGACGGGCGCGACGTCCTGTCGGCGCTGGACGGCCTCGGATTCGAGCCGCGGCCCGACGCGCAGCGGCAGCGGCTGCTGCTGCACAACTGCCCGTTCCACGCCCTGGCCACCCGGCACACCGCACTGGTCTGCGGGCTGAACCACGCCTTTCTCACCGGCCTGCTCGACGGGCTCGGCGCCGCCGATGTCGAGGCCCGGCTGGCCCCCCGCCCCGGTGCCTGCTGCGTGGAGTTGGATCTGCCGTCCTGACCTGCGCCCTCCCGGGGTTGCCGGGAGGGTCCGTCGTCACACCGCGTCAAGGTCAACCGTCCGCCAGTTCCGCTGCGCGAGCATCCGGCGGTGCTCACCCGGCCGGGCCTGATCCTCGACGACGCCTGCGCACCGGCATGCGTCCCTGGGCCAACCGGTGTGATCCGCCCCGCCGGCGGTGGTCGGGACCACCCGAACAAGGGGTGGTGTGAAAAGGGCGTTAAGAAACGCCGGATCGCCGTGATGGTCGCGTTATAGCCCCTGTCGGTGAGGGGCGGGCGGCGTTGTGATTGCTCGGCGCGGCCGGACGGCGGCCGTGACGAGCTGTTCCGGAATGAGGAGCCAGACGTGTCTGACGTGGTGTTCGTGGCGTTGACGGTGGGGCTGTTCGCGGCTCTCGCCCTGGTGGTGAGGGGAGTGGAGAAGCTGTGAGCGCCGTCAACGTCATCGGTCTGGTGCTGGCGATCGGCCTGGCCGTGTTCCTGGTGGTCGCCCTGTTGTTCCCTGAGCGCTTCTGATGGCCGTGACGACAGCCGGAGCGCTGTTCATCCTCTCGCTCGTGGTGGCGCTGGTCGCCGTCCACAAGCCGTTCGGCGACTACATGTTCCGCGTGGTGTCCGGCCGGCGGCACTTCCGCGTCGAGCGGGGCGTCTACCGCCTGGTCGGGGTCGACGCGAACGCCGAGCAGTCCTGGGGCGTGTACGCCCGCGGCGTGCTCGCCTTCTCCGCCGTCTCGATCCTGTTCCTCTACGCGTTCATGCGGCTGCAGAACCACCTGTGGCTCTCGCTCGGCTTCGACCCGGTGATGACCCACGGCGCGTGGAACACGGCGGTGTCGTTCGTGACCAACACCAACTGGCAGTGGTACTCGGGTGAGTCGGCCATGGGGCACCTGGTCCAGATGGCCGGGCTGGCGGTGCAGAACTTCGTCTCCGCTGCCGTCGGTATCGCGGTCGCCGTCGCGCTGGTGCGCGGGTTCGCCCGCCGCCGCACGGGTGACCTGGGCAATTTCTGGGTCGACCTGACCCGGGTCACGCTGCGGATCCTGCTGCCGATCTCGGTGCTCGGCGCCCTCGCCCTGATGATCGGCGGGGCGGTGCAGAACCTCTCCGCCGGCACCGAGGTCACCACCCTGACCGGCGGCAGCCAGACCATCACCGGCGGGCCGGTGGCCAGCCAGGAGGTCATCAAGGAGCTGGGCACCAACGGTGGCGGCTTCTACAACGTCAACAGCGCCCATCCGTTCGAGAACCCGACCACCTGGACGAACTGGTTGGAGATCTTCCTGATCCTGGTGATTCCGTTCAGCCTGCCCCGGGTCTTCGGCCGGATGGTCGGGCAGAACCGGCAGGGGTACGCGATCGCCGCCGTGATGGTGGTCCTGGCGATCGCGAGCATCGCCTTGACCAACGTCTTCGAGTTGGCCGGCGACGGCACGGTGCCGCAGGCGGCCGGGGCGGCGCTGGAGGGCAAGGAGGTCCGGTTCGACGTGTCGAACTCGGCCACGTTTGCCGCCGCGACCACGCTCACCTCGACCGGCGCGGTGAACTCCTTCCACGACTCCTACACCGCGCTCGGCGGCGTGATGCCGCTGATCAACATGATGCTCGGCGAGGTCGCCCCCGGCGGCGTCGGCGCCGGCCTCTACGGGATGCTGATCCTCGCCGTGATCACGGTGTTCGTCGCTGGCCTGATGGTCGGCCGGACACCGGAGTACGTCGGCAAGAAGATCGGCGCCCGCGAGATCAAGCTGGCGTCGCTGTACTTCCTGGTCACCCCGGCGCTGGTCCTGGTCGGCACGGCGGCGGCGTTCGCCACCGGCAACAACTCCACCGCGCTCAACACCGGCCCGCATGCCCTGTCCGAGGTGCTCTACGCGTTCACCTCGGCGAGCAACAACAACGGCTCCGCGTTCGCCGGCCTGACCGTGAGCACGCCGTGGTGGAACACCGTACTGGGGCTGTGCATGCTGCTCGGCCGGTTCCTGCCGATCATCCTCGTGCTCGCCCTGGCCGGCTCGCTGGCCCGCCAGCAGCCGACGCCCGCCTCCGAGGGCACTCTGCCGACCTACCGGCCGCTGTTCGTCGGGATGGTCGTCGGCGTCACCGTGATCCTCGTGGCGTTGACCTTCCTGCCCGCGCTCGCGCTCGGCCCCCTCGCTGAGGGGCTGTGACACCCATGAGAGAGAAGGACATGACGACCTCCACGCCGGCACCGCATGGTACGGCGGACGCCCCCACCTCCGGCACACCCGCCACCCAGGGCAGCCGGCGCGGTGGACTGCTCGACCCGAGGCAGCTCGTCCAATCACTGCCTGACGCGCTGCGTAAGCTCGACCCGCGCACCCTGTGGCGCAATCCCGTGATGCTGATCGTCGAGATCGGCGCGGCCTTCACTACCGTCCTCACCGTCGCGGACCCGTCGGTGTTCGCCCTCGCGATCACCGGGTGGCTGTGGCTGACCGTGATCTTCGCCAACCTCGCCGAAGCGGTCGCCGAGGGGCGCGGCAAAGCGCAGGCCGCCGCCCTGCGCACGGCGAAGACGGACACCGTCGCCACCCGCGTCCTCGCCTGGACCCCGGGCGCCGCCCCCGGCACCTGTCGCACCGAGAGCGTCCCGGCACCCCAGCTGAAGCAGGGCGACGTTGTCGTGGTCGAGGCCGGGGAGACCATCCCCGGCGACGGTGACGTCGTCGAAGGGATCGCCAGTGTCGACGAGTCGGCCATCACCGGCGAGTCGGCCCCGGTGATCCGGGAGTCCGGGGGCGACCGCAGCGCGGTCACCGGCGGCACCACGGTCCTCTCCGACCGGATCGTCGTGGTGATCACGCAGAAGCCGGGCGACAGCTTCATCGACCGGATGATCAACCTGGTCGAGGGGGCGAACCGGCAGAAGACGCCGAACGAGATCGCGCTGAACATCCTCCTCGCCGCGCTCACGGTCATCTTCCTGCTGGCCGTCGTCACCCTCCAGCCTCTCGCGATCTTCTCGATGGGCCACCAGGCCGCCGCACCGGACACGCGGGCGATCACCGACGCCGGCGTCAGCGGGATCGTGCTGGTGTCGCTGCTGGTCTGCCTGATCCCCACCACCATCGGGGCGCTGCTCTCGGCGATCGGCATCGCCGGCATGGACCGCCTCGTGCAGCGCAACGTCCTCGCGATGAGCGGTCGGGCCGTCGAGGCGGCCGGTGACGTCAACACCCTGCTGCTCGACAAGACCGGCACCATCACCCTCGGCAACCGGCAGGCGGACGAGTTCGTCCCCGTCGAAGGGGTGGACGTCGCCACGGTGGCCGACGCGGCGCAACTGTCCAGCCTCGCCGACGAGACACCTGAGGGCCGATCGATCGTGGTACTGGCCAAGAACGAGTTCGGCCTACGGCAACGCGAACCCGGGCTCATACCGCACGCCACCTTCGTGCCGTTCACCGCACAGACCCGGATGAGCGGCGTCGACCTGACTCCCGACGCGACCGCCGACGGCGGTGTCGCCGGCCCGGCACGCCGGATCCGCAAGGGCGCCGCCGCCGCCGTCATGAAATGGGTCCGCGACAACGGCGGCCACCCCACCGAGCAGGTCGGCCAGGTCGTCGACGAGATCAGCGGCATCGGCGGCACCCCGCTGGTGGTCGCCGAGCACCTCGACGGCCAGCCGGCCCGCGCCCTCGGCGTCATCCACCTCAAGGACGTGGTCAAGGCCGGGATGCGGGAGCGCTTCGACGAGATGCGCCGGATGGGCATCCGCACGGTGATGATCACCGGCGACAACCCGCGTACCGCGAAGGCCATCGCCGACGAGGCCGGGGTGGACGACTTCCTCGCCGAGGCGACACCGGAGGACAAGCTCGCCTTGATCAAGAGGGAGCAGGAGGGCGGCCGGCTGGTCGCGATGACCGGTGACGGCACCAACGACGCACCCGCGCTCGCCCAGGCAGACGTCGGGGTGGCGATGAACACCGGCACGTCGGCCGCGAAGGAGGCCGGCAACATGGTCGATCTCGACTCCGACCCGACCAAGATCATCGAGATCGTGGAGATCGGCAAGCAGTTGCTGATCACCCGCGGCGCGCTGACGACCTTCTCGATCGCCAACGACATCGCGAAGTACTTCGCGATCATCCCGGCCATGTTCGCCGGCATCTACCCGAGCCTGGACGCGCTGAACATCATGCGGCTGTCCAGCCCCGAGTCGGCGATCCTGTCCGCGGTCATCTTCAACGCGGTCGTCATCATCGCGCTGATCCCGCTGGCGCTGCGCGGCGTCCGCTACCGGCCCGCCGCCGCGTCGCAGCTGCTCAGCCGCAACCTGCTGCTCTACGGCCTCGGCGGCATCGTGGTGCCGTTCATCGGCATCAAGCTCATCGACCTGCTCGTCCAGTTCATCCCGGGGATCTTGTGATGCGCCTGCCGTCTTGGCTCTCCCAGCACCTGGCCGCGCTGCGCGCGGTGCTCGTCTTCACCGTCCTGCTCGGCCTGGCCTATTCGCTGGCCCTGGTCGCGGTCGGTCGGATCCCGGTCCTCGCCCACAAGGCCGACGGATCGCTCATCGAGGTGGACGGCCGGCCTGTCGGCAGCACGCTCATCGGGCAGTCGTTCACCGACGCCGACGGCAACCCCGTCCCGCGCTACTTCCAGTCCCGCCCCTCGGCAGCCGGCGACGGCTACGACCCCACCGCCACCTCGGCCAGCAACCTCGGCCCGGAGGACATCGTCGACACCATCGCCACCGAACCCGACGACAGCACGCGGAGCCTGCTCACCCAGGTCTGCGCACGCAGCAGGGCCGTCGGGGAGCTGAACGGCGTCGACGGAAGCCGCCCGTACTGCACCATCGACGGGGTCGGGGCCGTGCTGGCGGTGTTCCGCCGCGACGGGCTGACCGGCCCGGTCACCCGGGTCGTCAGCGTCAACCAGACCGCACCCGCCACCCCGTTCCTCGCCCGCTACCAGGGTGTGCCGGTCGAGCTGGCCACGCCGGGCGAGGACTACCGGGTCGCCGGGGCGACCATCGTCCCCGTCCGGGGTGACGCCCCCGCCGAGCCCGCGGTGCCCGCCGACGCGGTCACCGCCAGCGGCAGCGGCCTCGACCCGCACATCTCTCCGGCGTACGCGCAGCTCCAGGTGGCGCGCGTGGCGCGGGAGCGCGGCGCGGACCCGGCGGCGGTCCGGCGCCTGGTCCAGGAGCACACCACCGGCCGGTCGCTCGGCTTCATGGGGTCGCCCGGGGTGAACGTGCTGGAGCTGAACCTCGCGTTGGACGAACAATTCCCGGCACGCTGAACACGACGGCGCCGGGCTGGGACGCTGGCACCGTCCCGGCCCGGCACCCCGTCACCCGACCCGCCGGTCACGCTGTGGAGAGGAATCCTGCTGTGCCACGAGGGGAACTGCGCATCTACCTCGGTGCCGCACCCGGCGTCGGCAAGACCTACGCCATGCTCGAGGAGGCGCAGCGCCGCGCCGAGCGCGGCACGGACGTGGTGATCGGGTTCGTCGAGACCCACGGCCGCAAGCACACCGCCGCGATGATCGGCGAACTGGAAATCGTCCCCCGCCGCACGATCACCTACCGCGGCGCCGAGTTCACCGAGATGGACCTCGACACGGTTCTGGCCCGCCGCCCCGAGGTCGCCCTGGTCGACGAACTCGCTCACACCAACGTGCCCGGCTCCCGCAACTCCAAGCGCTGGCATGACATCCAGGAGCTCCTCGACGCCGGGATCACCGTGCTCACCACGGTCAACATCCAGCACCTGGAATCGCTGAACGACGTCGTCGCCCAGATCACCGGGACCACCCAACGCGAAACCGTCCCCGACCAGATTGTGCGCGCCGCCGAACAGGTCGAACTGGTCGACATGACCCCCGAGGCGCTGCGCCGGCGGATGGCCCACGGCAACATCTACCGCCCGGACAAGATCGACGCCGCGCTCGGCAACTACTTCCGCGTCGGCAACCTCACCGCCCTACGCGAGCTGGCCCTGCTCTGGCTCGCCGACAAGGTCGACGAGCAACTCGACGCGTACCGGGCCCAGCAGGGCATCTCCGCCACCTGGGAAGCCCGCGAGCGGGTCGTCGTCGCGCTCACCGGCGGACCCGAGGGAGGGACCCTGATCCGGCGTGCGGCCCGGATCGCCGCCCGCAGCAAGGGCGCCGACCTCCTCGCGGTGCACGTCGCCCGCAGCGACGGGCTCGCCGGAGCCGACCCGGCGCAGCTCGCCCGGCAACGGGTGCTGGTGGAGAGCCTCGGCGGCACCTACCACCAGGTCCTCGGCACCGACATCCCCGCTGCGCTGCTCGACTTCGCCCGGGGCGTCAACGCCACCCAGCTCGTGCTCGGCGCCAGCCGCCGCGGCCGCTTCGCGCAACTGTTCTCCCGCGGCGTCGGCGTGACCACGACCGCACTGTCCGGGCCCATCGACGTACACCTGGTCACCCACGCCGAGGTCCGTCGCGGCCGGCCCGGACCGGCGGTGCCGGCCGCGCTGTCCCGGCGACGCCGGCTGTACGGCTTCGCGCTCACCGTCGCAGGCATGCCCGCCCTGACCGCACTGCTCAGGGCGCTGCCCGACCTCACCCTCACCAACGACATCCTGATCTTCCTCGCCGCCGTCGTCGGCGTCGCGCTCGTCGGCGGGCTCTGGCCGGCGCTGCTCGCCGCGCTGGGTGGGTCCCTGCTGCTGAACTGGTTCTTCGCCCCGCCCTTCTACACGCTGACCATCGCCGAGGCGGACAACCTGCTCGCCCTCGGCGTCTTCGTCGGCGTCGCCGTGGCGGTCAGCTGGGTGGTCGACCTGGCCGCCCGGCGCACCCGCGAGGCAGCTCGCGCATCCGCCGACGCGCAGACCCTCGCCACCGTTGCCGGCAACGTCCTGCGCGGGCAACGCCCGCTGCCGGCGCTGCTGGAACGGCTCCGGGAAACCTTCGCGCTGCGCGCGGTCAGCGTCCTGGAACTGGCCGCCGAGGCCGCCGGGCGCCCCGGCCGGGACCAGGAGGAAGACGCCTGGCGAGTCGTGGCCAGCGTCGGCGAGGCGCCGGCCGGCAGCCCGAGCGCAGGCGAAACGACGGTACCCGTCGACGACCGGCTCACGGTCGTGCTCTCCGGCCGGCGGCTGGAGGCCGCCGACCGGCGCATCATCGAGGCGTTCGCCGCGCAGGCCGCCGTCGCGCTCCGGCAGGAACGCCTCGCCGAGGAGGCCGCCGCCGCCCGGCCCCTGGCCGAGGCCGACCGAATGCGCACCGCCCTGCTCGCCGCGGTCAGCCACGACCTACGCACCCCTCTCGCGTCGGCGAAGGCCGCCGTGTCCAGCCTGCGCAGCCGCGACGTCGACTTCGACGCCGAGGACCGGGACGAACTGCTGGCCACCGCCGACGAGTCACTCGACCGGCTCGGCCGGCTGGTGGCCAATCTGCTCGACATGAGCCGCCTGCAGGCCGGCGCACTCGGCATCACCGCCTCGGCGATCGGTTTGGAAGACGTCGTGCCCCGGGCCCTGGACGAACTGGGCCCGCAGGCGGCCGATGTCACCACCGACATCCCCGCCGACCTGCCGGCCGCCACCGCCGACCCGGGCCTGCTGGAGCGGGTCCTGGTCAATCTCGTCGCGAACGCCCTGCGCCACAGCCCGCCCGGGCGGCCACCCACCGTCACCGCCAGCGCCCACTCCGGCCAGGTCGAACTACGCGTCATCGACACCGGCCGCGGCATCGCCGAGGACCAGTGGGAACAGGTTTTCCTGCCGTTCCAGCGCCTCGGCGACCGCGACAACACCACCGGCGTCGGCCTCGGCCTCGCCCTGTCCCGCGGTCTCGCCGAGGCCATGGGTGGCAGCATCACCCCGGAGACCACACCCGGAGGAGGACTCACCATGGTGCTGCGGCTGCCCGCCGCCACACCGGCCGAACCCACGGAGGGCCCGCAGGAATGAACCGCATCCTCGTCGTCGACGACGAACCGCAGATTGTGCGCGCCCTGCGCATCAACCTGCGCGCCCGCGGCTACGACGTCGACGTCGCGGCCACCGGCGCCGCCGCGCTCAGGGCCGCCGCCAGCCACCCACCCGACCTCGTCGTACTCGACCTCGGTCTTCCCGACCTCGACGGCGTCGACGTCATCCGCGGGATCCGGGGCTGGACCACCGTCCCGATCATCGTGCTCTCCGGCCGCGCCGGCAGCGACGACAAGGTCACCGCCCTCGACGCCGGTGCCGACGACTACGTCACCAAACCCTTCGGCGTCGACGAACTCCTCGCCCGCATCCGTGCCGTCACCCGCCGGCACGGGACCGGCGCGGACGCGGCCAGTCCCACCGCGAAAGTCGGCCAGCACACCGTCGACCTCGGCGCCCACACCGTGACCCGCGACGACGGCACCGAGATCAGACTGACCCCCACCCAGTGGGGGGTGCTCGAAACGCTGCTCCGCAACCCCGGGAAGCTGATCAGTCAGCGCCAACTTCTCCACGACGTCTGGGGCCCGGGATACGAGACCGAGACCAGCTACCTGCGCCAGTACATGGCTCAGCTACGCCGCAAGCTCGAACCCGACCCCACCCGGCCCCGCCACCTCATCACCGAACCCGGCATGGGCTACCGCTACCAGCCATGAAACGGCAGGACGCTCCACGGGCCTCCTCAAGCACGCGTACATGGGCGGTCGCGCAGGCTCCGCGTCTCCCTCGGCCCGCCACTTGTAGCCGGTCGTCCGTGAGCAGCCGAGTTCTTTGACCACGTGCGACGGGGCGGCTCGCCGACGACACGCGCGGTGAGCAGCCGCCGGCTCCCTGGGTGTCAGGGTTGGGTGAGACCAGCGGTTCAGAGCAAATAGCCCTCCCGGGGCGAGGATGGATCTTCTCTCGATGACGATTTCCA